>JAUXOG010000104.1 GCA_030682385.1 Bacteroidota bacterium | reverse complement strand
TAAGTTCCGGTAAATATATATGTACCACTTGTTAAAATTGCATCTGCATAGCTATTCTCTAAACCAGTATTGATATTTGTCCAGCTTGTTCCATTATTTGTAGTAAGATAGACTTTGCTATTCATCACAGCAAAGAGATTTGATCCACTCGTTGCAAGAGAAGTAACCTGGGCATCTGCTATTCCGGTGTTAACTTCATTCCAGTTCATGCCATTATTCGTGGAAAGAAAAAGTCCTCCGCAATCTGTGCCAGCAAATAAATTTGTGTCGATATTGGCAAGTGCTAAAACAGTAGGGTTAGTTAACCCATTATTTATTGCCGTCCAACTCGCACCGTTATTGGTAGAAAGAAAGAATCCGCCATCTGTGCTGGCAAAGAGATTCTCACCGTTTGAAGTTGTAGCAAGTAATCTAACTACAAGATTTGTCAAACCATTGTTTGCTTCACTCCAATTTGCCCCATTGTCTGTTGAAATTTTGACGCCTTCAGACTGAGTACCGACAAATAGATTAGTATAACCGTTAATATTGAAGTTTGTCGCAAGCGTAAGCGCCATTCCAAAATAGATCCTATACCAATTTATAACATTGCTTGTTGATCGATAAACGCCAAGCGTCACAACAAAAACACTCGTGTCCCCTGTGCCAGGGGCACTAGCAGCAATTGCAAAAACATCTGTAGTCAACAAACCATTATTAACTAGTGTCCAGTTTGCACCGTTGTCATTAGAAAGAAAGATGCCACCATAGCCTCCGGCAAATATATTTAACCCACCTGAATTGTTTGGGCTAACTGTAAAACAATTGATGTAACCGCTATCAGCCCCATTAGTTTTTACCCATTGTGAATAAGATTGATTTGGTTGAAAGAAAAGTGCACAGAAAATAGCAGAAAACAGAAAAGTATAGAGTTTCATAATGGTCATCCAAATTTTTGATAATTATTTAATTAATAACATTTTTTTAGTCTCAACAAAATCACCAGCCCTTAACTGATAGAAATAGATACCTGAACTTACCTTTTTACCGGAGTTGTTATCTCCAATCCAAACAGCTTGATATATCCCATTTACCTGTGCATCATTAACTAATGTTTTTATTGCAGTTGATATAATTTCAGGTGGCGACGGCGGCATCTCACCATCGTGTATAATGTTAATTCGGTTTGCTGAAGACATTGAACCATAAGACGAAAGTATTAGCTTTCCAGCCTGATTAACTTTCACCCAATAACCTTTCATCGGCATAAGTGAGTCAGTAATAAAGTAGCTACCTTCATAACCAAAAAACTGCGACGTGACAAGTCCTGGGGGATTTGAGCTGATTGAACTAACCGCTACAGGAACACCGATCGAGCCGACGAGATTCCAACCTACAGAAAGACGGTCGAACTTAATTTCGTCAATTTGAGAGTGCGCACTTACGAAATAAAATAATAAGAGCAGCACAAAAGCATAATATTGAAAAGTTATGTTTTTCCCCGAGTGCATATTTATATTACTTTTGTCTAAACTATGAAAGATTTTGGAGATAACCAAATACAATGTGCGACTCATTTTATAATCGCCCAGTGAACCTGCCCGATTCAGGCGGGAATGTCAGTCCGCCTTCGGCAGATAACACTCACCTGCCTGCCCGACGTACAGGCGAGAATGTCAGGTCTATGACATCGTAGATTGTACAGCCGAAAAATATCAGTTAGTTTCTTATTTAAGAAATATTAATCCCAAACGGATAACAAGGTGTCGTTTTTCCAAATCTTATCATCTTTGTCTGTATAATCAGTCGTGTAGTGCAACCCCCTACTCTCTTTTCTTAAAAGTGCGCTTTTAATAATCAGCTTCGCAACGAGTGTAAGATTTCTTAATTCAATCAAACCTTCGGTTACTTTAGTTTTCTTATAAAATTTTTCGACTTCATCATAAATAAAATTTATTCTCCGTAAAGCTCTATCCAATCTCAAATCTGAACGAACAATCCCGACATAGTCCCACATCACTTCCTGAATTTCTCGCCGGTCGTGCGAAATCAACACCCATTCCTCGGTGTTGAATGTTCCGCTGTCGTCCCATTCGGGTATTTGCGGAATAGTCTGTTGATCATCAACGAGAGATTGTTGAGAAGTCTCTGCTGCCCGATTTGAAAATACTATAGCTTCAAGTAACGAATTGCTTGCTAACCGGTTTGCGCCGTGCACACCCGACATTGTAACCTCGCCACATGCGAAAAGATTCTGAATATTAGTTCTACCAAATGTATCAGTAACAACTCCACCGCAAGAATAATGTGCGGCAGGAACTACAGGAACAAGTTCCTTCGTAATATCAATTTTGTATCGGGTTAAGCAGGTTTGAAATATGTATGGAAACTTTTCGCGAATACTATCCGGAGAAAGATGCTGCAAATCCAGGAGGACGTAATCATCGCCACGTTTTTTCAATTCTGTATCTATAGCGCGGGCAACAATATCGCGAGGCGCAAGTTCGAGTCGATTGTCGTACTTGTGCATGAATCGCTCACCGTCTTTCGTTTTAAGAGCCGCTCCGAATCCTCGCACAGCTTCTGAAATCAAAAAAGCCGGTGAACCCGAATCGAATAATGTGGTTGGATGGAACTGAATGAATTCCATATTTCCTATTTTTGCACCGGCACGATACGCCATAGCGACTCCATCGCCGGTTGCTATCATCGGATTTGTTGTATGCAAATAAACATGCCCCAAACCACCGGATGAAAGTAACGTAACATCGGAAAGAAATTTTAATACAATATTATTTTGAATATCTAAAACATAAGCTCCCCAGCAATGGATAGGTGTATTTGTATCTAACTTAACTCCTAAATGATGCTCGGTAATTAAATCGATAGCGATATGATTTTCAAAAACTTGTATGT
Organism: Bacteroidota bacterium; assembly: GCA_030682385.1. Taxonomy (GTDB): domain Bacteria; phylum Bacteroidota; class Ignavibacteria; order UBA10030; family BY39; genus JASEGV01. The sequence continues at coordinate 123,197 of JAUXOG010000104.1, read as the reverse complement.
TAGGATGTTCCGCGATGCGGTGAAGAAGTGCTCGTTCGATTTCACGACCGGTTAAATCTTGGGAGTGAACAATCCGGTTTCGTGAATGACCGCCTTCCCTGCCTAAGTCAAAATGTCCATCTCGATGAGTAAATTGCACGCCTAATTCGATCAATTCTTTCAGGCGGGCAGGTCCTTCTTTTACAACTATCTTAACGATATCTTCGTGGCAAAGTCCGTCGCCCGCATCCAAAGTATCTTTGATGTGCAGATCGAAGGAATCGTCGTTGGCTAAAACAGTTGCGATGCCACCTTGAGCTAAGTTAGTGTTCGATTCAGCTCTCGCTTTTTTGGTAATAATTGAAACAGTCCCATAGTTTGCCACGTGCAGTGCATACGACAATCCGGCAATACCGCTTCCGATAATCAAAAAATCAGATCGAATCTCCATCTTCATTTTTTATTTATTTAATGTAGAAAATATTGAATCAAATTGTTCTATTGCAAAATCGGCTTCATCTTTTGTTAGAATTAACGGAGGTAATAGCCGAATAACATTTGTGTTAGTACAATTGATCAAAACTTTATTCTTCAACATTTCGGTAACAAGTGACTCGCCTTCGTGTTTTAATTCTATACCCAACATGCAACCTCTGCCACGCACATCTTTGATGAGATTAGGATACTTGAGTTTGAGTTCATTGAATTTAGATTTAAGATAGCTACCGATATTTTCTGCATTTTGCATTCCACCATTTTCTACAATTTCTTTGATTGTGGCAATGCCTGCAGAACATGCGACAGGATTTCCGCCAAACGTAGTTCCGTGAACTCCGTAGGTGAACACATCGGCGACACGCTCATTACCTAAAAAGGCTCCTAATGGAAGTCCGCCACCGAGTGGTTTCGCAATTACTACAACATCGGGAGCAATGTTAAGATGATTGAATGCGAAAAATTTGCCGGTTCGTCCGATTCCCGATTGGATTTCATCGGCGATTAAAAGAAATCCAAACTTTTCCCGCAATTCAGAAATCGTTTGAACAAACTGAGCATCGGCTTCGTTGATACCCCCTTCGCCTTGTATAAATTCTAATACAACTGCTAAAGTTTTTTGATTGACTTTTGAAATTAATTCTTGTGCATCATTGTAAGTGCTGAATATGGAACCCTGTAAAAACGGTTCGTAACCGTTTCGATATTTTTCTCTACCTGTAATCGAAAGTGCCCCCATAGTCCTGCCGTGAAATGAACCGTGGAAGGCAATAAGCTCAGATTTGCCCTTCTCTTTTCCCCACTTTCGAGCGAGTTTTATGGTTCCTTCCATTGCTTCCGTACCACTGTTTGAAAAAAATATCTTTTTATAACCGGTATTCTTAATTAACAATTCGGCTAAATCGACTTGTGATTCCTGCAAAAATAGATTTGATAGGTGTATGTATTTATTGATTTGTGTGCGGATAGCTTCATTAATTTTGGGATGGTTGTAACCGAGTGAGTTTACTGCAAGCCCGCCGAATAAATCAAGATAGCGTTCGCCGGTTTTTGAAATCAACCAGCAACCCTCGCCTCTTGCTATTTCAATATCGAGACGTTTATATGTTTTAAAAAAATATTCTTCTTCACGTGCTTTTAAGTCCATTTTGCGTTTCCGATATTTTTAGTAACAATTTATAAATAAATTCTACGTTTGTATTTAATGAATTAATATCGCCGTTGTTGTGTATTACAAAATCAGCCATTTCGACTTTTTGTTTCGGATCCATCTGCGCATTGATCCTGCCGAGGACATCATCTCTGCTTGTTTTATCCCGTTCGATAACACGATTGATACATCTCTCTTGATCAGCATTAACAACAACAACATAATCGAGTAACTCATCAACGCCTGACTCATAAATGAGAGCAGCTTCCAAGAAAATAATTTTATATTCGTTCGAAGATTCAAATTTCTTAAACTGCTTTTTTACATAATCAATTACGAAGGGATGAACAATGTTTTCGAGTTTTGTTTTGAGTTTACTATCAAAGAAAATCAGTTTAGCTAATTTCTTCTTATCTATGGAACCTTTCTCATCATAAATATCTTCATCAAACTCATAGCGAATTCGTTTTTTTACAGCGTCATTTGTAAAAAGGAGTTCCTTAGCAATATCATCGGCATAAAGAATTGGATTTCCAAATTTTTCAATAATCTTGCAAACCGCCGATTTGCCGCTTCCGATACCGCCCGTTATACCAACTTTTAGCATACGAATTTTTATTATTGATTATAGAACTTTATTTTGCATACGCAATCGAGCGCCGTTCGCGAATAATAATCACTTTAATTTGTCCTGGATACTCCAATTCTTGTTCAATTTTTTTTGCAATATCGTTAGCTAATTGGTCGGCGCGTGCATCGTCGATCTTTTCTGGTTCCACCATCACCCGAATTTCTCTTCCGGCTTGAATTGCAAACGTTTTTGCTACACCATCGAATGAGGTTGCAACATTCTCAAGTTTTTCAAGCCGCTTCACGTAACCTTCTACAGATTCACGTCGAGCACCAGGTCGGGCACCGCTAATCGCATCAGCCGCTTGAACGAGTGCGGCGATTGGTGTTTCCATCGGCATATCTTCGTGATGCGAACCAATCACGTTCACAACAACAGGGTTCTCGTTGTATTTTTTTGCAAATTCATAACCCAACAATGCGTGCGGACCATCGGCTAATTTATCGACTGTTTTTCCGATGTCGTGCATTAATGCGGCTCTTCGTGCCAATGTTGCATCCAGTCCTAACTCTGCAGCCATTAATCCGGTCAGGTGAGCAACTTCAATGCTGTGCGATAATAAATTTTGACCGTAAGACGAACGATATTTCATTTTGCCGATACATTTAATTATTTCGGGATGTGCGTTGTTGATACCAAGCTGCATCATCGCATTTTCGCCAACGCGGATTATTTCTTCTTCTACATCAGCTCGTACTTTTTCAACAATTTCTTCAATTCTGCTCGGGTGTATCCGTCCGTCTGTCATCAATTTTTCTAAAGCCATTTTTGCGACTTCACGCCTCATGGGATCGAATGCTGACAGAATAACAGCTTCTGGAGTATCATCAACTATTACATCGACGCCGGTTGCGGCTTCAAACGCCCGTATGTTTCTGCCTTCCCTGCCGATGATTCTTCCTTTCATTTCATCGCTTTGGATATTGAGGACACTTACAGTTGATTCAACTGTATAATCGGCAGCGAATCTTTGAATTGCCTGTATAGTTAATTTTTGAGATTCTTTTTTAGCATCTAATTTTGCTTGGTCGCGAATTAATTTAAGTTGCCCGGCTGATTCGTTTTTGGTTTCCTGTATCAAATTTTCGAGCAGCATTTTCTTCGCTTCATCTGAAGTCATACCCGATATCTTTTCGAGCTTGATATTTTGCGATTGGGTCAATCTATCTAATTCTTGTGTTTTCGTTTGGATTAGTTTCGCTTTCGCTTCAAGTTCTTTCTTTAAATTATTGTGATCTTGTTCTTTCTTGTTGATCAGATCAACTTTGCGGTCGAAATTTTCTTCACGCTGGGTCAGTTGTTTTTCGAAAGCAGTTAATTTATTCTTTTTTGCGTTATGCTCATGATCGAATTCCTGCTTCTTCTTATACCACTCATCTTTTACTTCGAGTAATTTCTCTTTTTTCAGAGCATTGGTTTCTTTTTCAGCATTTCCGAGAAGCTGTTTTGCTCTGTCTTCGGCAAATACAATTTTATTTTTAATAATTCGGTTGTTGATATACCATCCAAACAAGAAACCAAAAGTCGAAGCAGCTACAACGATGGCTATAAATATATATGTTTCACTCATTTTAACCTCTATAGTTACTGATAATTTAAATAAAAAAGCCACACTCACAACGATAGTACAATATTATTGAAGAACTTCAATAATGCACAGTGGGTACCTGCCAGATTGTTTCTTACTTCCACTGCGGCATCGAAAATTAATTCGAGATTCTGCCGATCCTTCGCAGGATTGAGGCCTGTAATATTACGATCTTAAGTCAGGTTCCCTATTAAATTAACTTGTCAAGTTCTTTAATAGTGTATTGACTACGGTTGACGGTGTGGCTATTAATCTGATAACCTAATATTTTAAAGAACGAAAAAGGGGATACTATTCCAGAATTTTATCCAGATAATCGTTCATACGGTCTAATTCGCTTTGAGCAAAAGAGATAACCTTGTTGGTTTTTTCGCGTTCTTTGAACAGGTCTTCAGTAATATTTAACGCTGATAAAACTGCAACAGTTAGTGGCGGCTGTTCGGGGATTTTGCTGTGGATAGTATTTATCATCTCATCCACATAGCTTGCAACTTTTTTTGTTAACTCGTCGCTCTCGCCACGCAGCGGATATTCAGTCCCGAATATCTTTACTCTTATACTTTTGCTGTCAGTTGCCATATGATTTCCTTGATTATAAATGTTTCTCTCATCCTTTTAAGGATGTTCCGTTCTCGCAGTCAATTTAAAAATATTTTACAAATGTGAATTAATTTTTGTAATCAAATCGGTAATACGATTTTTCAATGCTTCTTTCTCCGTAGAAGAAAACGTGTCTTCGCCAGTCGAACTCGCTAACCTCGAATATTCAGTACGAATACGAATCATTTCCTGTTCCTTTGCCATAATTTGGGAATTGAGTTCATCATATTTTTGCTGAAGGTCGGAGTTTTGTGCTTTTAATTGTTGGTTTTCATCGCGAAGCATGAAAATTACTTCAGAAGCCTTTCTGATTTTTTCCCAGAGACTTTTTAGTTCCGCTTCGATCTCTTTTTGCTCGATGATAACTTTAGCGTCTGTTCCAGCTTGTTGATAATCCAATTATTTTTCTCCTAAAAAGTTAAAGTCATTTTCTTAAAGCAGCATTATGTGCCACTTTCATTGCTTCAACAATTTTATTAATAATTTTTTCAATTTCTACATCAGTTAAAGTTCTATCTTCAGAAAAAAATTGAAGAGTAAATGCAGAACTCTTTTTATCAGAATGAATCTGATCACCTGAATATAAATCGAAAATTTCTACTGTCCTTAAGAGTTCACCGCCAGCCTTATAAATAGTTCCTTGCATTTCGGAAACCGGTACAACTTTATCCGTTATGAAAGCCAAATCACGTAACACCATCGGATAATCAGGCAACGGCTTGTATTTCTTTTCAATTTTCGATAATGACTTAAAGATATTAATATTCAAGTCTGCAATATATACATCTTGTTCAATATCAAACTGCTTTAGCATTTGCTTCTGAACTTTTGCAATATAACCCACTTCAATCTGGTTAATTTCAATGCTTACAGGCATATCAACTAAAGCTTTAGTAGTAGAATACGGAATAAATTTATATTTGTCAAGTCCAAATTTCAAAAGTAGATCTTCAACTTCACCTTTAAGATCGTAAATATCCGAATTTCGTTCATTTTCAGCCCAATTTGGAAAATTTGCAATTCCCGATTTTGCCAGAATTATTTTATCTTCTTCCTTGTAATTCTCATCGCTTTTCTGATTTTCACTTTCTTGAAGAATTTTCAAGTAGGTTTTTCCAACTTCAAACAAGTTCAAATTTTTGGTTTGATGATATATGTTGTTACGTACTACTTCAAGTATATTTGGAATTAAACTCGTCCGCATTGCAGCCATATCTTTACTTATCGGGTTCATCACTTCTACAACTTCACTTGAACTTAAATAAGCAAGCTCTTTGCTTTGCAAGCTATTAGTTACAATTTCGTTGAACCCCCTCCCTACCAACCACAATCTCATTTCATCAACAATGTCGGATTGAACAGGATTCGAAGTAAATTTTATTACCGATTGCATTTTAGTTTCGATATTGTCATAACCATACAACCGGGCTAATTCTTCTATCAGGTCAATTTCTTTTTCAAGGTCCGGACGAAATGAAGGAACTTTAAATGTAACAATATCCTTTTCGGCATTCTGTTTTTCTGCGACTTGATGTTCACAATTTATCGATTCTAATAATTCAATAATTTGACAGACGTTTAGATTCGTACCTAAAATATTATTACTCCGTTGCAAACTTACATTTATTCGGGTTGGAGTGAATGGTTTTGGATAAACATCGATGATTCCTTTTTGAATTTCACCGCCTGCAATTTCGGCAATCAATTGTGCTGCACGATTGATGGAATAGATAGTAGCATTCGGATCGGCGCCTCTTTCGAATCGCTGCGATGCATCACTGCTCAAACCTAATTGTTTCGAAGTTTTCCGTATGCTCCTTGGATCGAAATACGCACTTTCCAACAAAATGTTTTTTGTGTTATCGGTAATTTCAGAATTTATACCACCCATTACGCCGGCGATAGCAATAGGTTTGATTGCGTCGCATATCAAAAGCATCCCAGCTGTTAACGATCTTCCTTTTCCGTCCAACGTTACAAAATGTTCTCCATCGATTGCTTCTCTGACGATGATAGTCTTTTCATTTAATTTATCATAATCAAAAGCATGAAGAGGATGCCCGGTTTCCATTAAAACATAATTAGTTGCATCAACTATATTATTAATCGGACGAATACTAATTGCCGATAAATAATTTTGTAACCATTTGGGTGAAGATTGTACCTTAACATTTTTAATAACGCGGGCAGAATATCTTGGACATTTATCTGAATCTTCGACGATTACTATAGCTGAATTCTCGATTGAGCTGCTTGACTCGTTAATCGTTACTTCAGGAAGCTTGTAATTCGTTTTCAGAGCGGCTGCTACTTCGCGACCAATGCCGATGTGACTCAGGCAATCAGGACGGTTTGGAGTAATACCGATTTCGAAAACTATATCATTCAAACCTAAAAACTCAGCAAGTGGTATTCCGATGGTTACATTGTCGTTTAAAACCAAGATTCCGTCTTTATCCTCACCAATACCAAGTTCGTACTCGGAGCATATCATTCCATTCGATTCGACACCTCGAATTTTTACTTTAGCCAACTCGAATGCCTTTCCATCGGGATCGTGTTGATTTCGAGGAACAACAGCGCCAGCTAACCCTACAACAACCTTCTGCCCGATTGCAACGTTTGGTGCGCCACATACAATAGCAATATTTGAGTCGCCAACATTTACATCGCAAACTGTGAGCTTATTTGCATTAGGATGTTTCGTTACAGTTAAAACTTGACCCGTAAAAAAATTATTAAACTTGCTGCCTAAATAATCAATGCTTTCGACTTCGAGACCGGCTTTTGTAAGTTTATCAGCCAGTTCCTCAGGTGTAATATTGAACTCTACATATTGTCTAAGCCATTTGAGAGAAATTTTCATACCGATACTAAAATTGTTTTAAGAAACGAACATCGTTGTCGAACAAAATTCGTATATCATCGATACCATAACGCAGCATAGTGATACGTTCGATACCCATACCAAAAGCATAACCGCTGACTTTCATCGGGTCATAATTTACAAATTTATAAACATTCGGATTGACCATACCACAACCTAAAATTTCAAGCCAGCCGGCATATTTACAAACACGGCAACCTTTGCCTTTACACAGAAAGCAGCTTATATCCATCTCGGCACTTGGTTCGGTAAACGGAAAAAAACTTGGACGGAAACGAAATTTTAAATCGCTCCCGTAAAATTGTTGTGCGAATGCAACAAGAGTACCTTTCAATTCGCTGAATGTAACATTCGTATCAACATATAAACCTTCAACCTGATGGAAGAGGCAATAACTACGGGCGCTGATAGCTTCGTTCCGATAAACTCTTCCAGGCATAATTACACGCACAGGCGGTTGTTGTTTTTCCATCACTCGAATCTGAACAGGAGATGTATGTGTGCGTAATAGAGTTTTTTTAGATATAAAAAATGTGTCCTGCATATCGCGTGCAGGATGATCGGGAGGGAAGTTTAAAGCTTCAAAATTATAATAATCGTCTTCGATTTCCGGACCGGAAGCAATCTCGAATCCCAATCGCAAGAATATTGATTTAATTTCGTTTAAGGTTTGTGTAATCGGATGCAAAGAACCAATCCATTTACGACGTCCGGGGAGAGTTATATCAATTAGTTCTGATTGCGAACTTTGATTGCTTTCAAGATTATTTTTTTTCTCGTCGTGAAGATTTTGTGCGTGCGTCCGCAACTCGTTCAACTCTTTACCGAGTGATGGCTTCTGATCGGGAGGAACATTTTTCAATGTTTCGAACAACTCAGCTATTATACCTTTACGGGCTAAATATTTTATGCGAAATTGATCTAATTCGGGAAGCGAATTAACTTTTGTAATTTCGAAATCTAACTGATTTCTTATTTCATCAATAGTTTCTTTCATGGTCATCTGCCGTTAAAAAATAAAATCTTCCCACCCTCATAAAAAGTTACGGAGAGGATGGGAAGATTAATTTATGCAATTGCAAATTTTACGATCTCTGCAAAAGCTTCTTGGTTATTGGCTGCTAAATTTGCCAATACCTTCCGATTGATATCGATGCTTTTCTTTTTCATTCCATCGATTAATCGTGAGTATGTTGTTCCGTGCATCCGGGCTGCCGCGTTGATCCGTGCAATCCAGAGTTGGCGGAATTCTCGCTTTTTTAAACGTCTATCACGGTATGCATGCTGTCCAGCTTTATCAATGTGGTGCTTTGCAACCGTGAGAACTTTACTGCGAGTTCCCCAGTAGCCTTTCGCTCGCTCTAATATACGCTTACGACGGCGGTGGGAGGCAACTTTATTTTGTGATCGTGGCATAGTTGCTCTTTGCTCCTTTAGTTGTTATTGGTTCTGTTAATTAATTACTTTGGTAAAAGCATTTTAATTCGCTTTGTTTCTGATTTCGAAACAAGTGTTGCGTGGCGTAACTTACGTTTACGCTTTTGCGATTTCGATGTTAAAATATGGCTCTTAAATGCTTTTCGTCTTTTAACTTTTCCTGAAGCTGTAAGTTTAAATCTTTTTTTAGCTCCTGAATCTGATTTCATTTTTGGCATTATTTACCTCTTTAAATTTGTTTTTCTTCAGTTTGTGTTTTTGGTGATTTTTTCTTACCAACTTTATCTGCAGTTAGAATAATCGACATCCATTTCCCTTCCATTTTGGCGGGTTGTTCGATTTTTGCAATGTCAGCTACTCTTTCAGCTAACCGCTTTAATAACGCTTCGCCGTGTTCTTTATAAACAATTTCCCGACCTTTAAAAATAACTGTAGCTTTCACTTTATTTCCATCTTCAATGAAAGATCGAGCATGCCTGGCTTTAAATTCGAAATCATGAACATCCGTATTTGGATGAAAACGCACCTCTTTCAAAAGCACTACCTGCTGATTTTTACGTTGCAACTTCTCCTTTTTGGTAAGCTCGTATTTGTATTTACCCAAATCCATCAGCTTGCAAACAGGCGGGTTAGCAGTAGGAACAATTTCGATTAAATCTAATCCCCGTTCGTTTGCATATCGCATTCCTTCTTGCGGTGTCATTATTCCGAGCTGCTGCCCGGTCTCATCTATTAAACGAATTCGTGCTACTCGTATATCTTCGTTTATCTTCGGCGTTTGTTGATCTTTAATATATTAGTCTCCTAATTTGTTAATTGTTTTTCCTTAATTTCAATTGAAATTTGATTCAGGAACTCTGATACCGGTTTGATTCCTAAATCGCCTTTTGTATGCCGGCGAACTGATACCGTGTCTGAATTTTTTTCTTTGTCTCCGACAACGAGCATATAAGGCGTTTTCTTCGTTTCCCAGTCGCGGATTTTATAATTCACTTTTTCATTTCTACTATCGAGTTCAACTCGTACACCGGCATCCTTCAGCTTTTGAGTTATAGTTAAAGCATAATCGTTTTGGGCATCTGTTATCGGAATAACTGCAACTTGTAATGGAGATAACCATACAGGAAACTCTCCGGCAAAATGCTCAATCAAAACTCCAATAAATCTTTCCAAACTTCCGAAAGGCGCCCGGTGAATTACAACCGGCCGATGTTTTTGTCCATCGTTTCCAACATACTCTAAGTTAAAACGTTCGGGCATTACGTAATCGACTTGAACAGTACCTAATTGCCAACTTCTGCCAAGTGCATCTCTAACTATAAAATCTATTTTAGGACCGTAGAAAGCGGCTTCGCCTTTAGCTATCGTGTATTTTAATTTCATTTCTTCAGCAGCTTCGAGAATTTCCTTTTCAGCTCTATCCCAAAGTTCGTCGGCGCCACCGTATTTTTCTTTGTTGAGAGCATCTCTGAAAGAAAGACGGGTAGTAAAATCTTTGAAGCCAAGTGTATTAAACACAAGTTGTATTAAATCAATTACTCCACAAATTTCTTCTTTCAACTGGTCTTGTCGCACGAACATGTGCGAATCATCAACCGTAAAACTGCGGACGCGGGTCAGTCCGTTTAACTCGCCGGATTGTTCGTATCTATAAACCGTTCCAAACTCAGCTAAACGAATTGGCAAATCACGATAGCTGCGTGGTTTTGCAGCATAAATTTGAAAATGATGCGGACAATTCATCGGTTTCAGTAAGTACTCTTCGTCATCAACTTTAATTGGTGTAAACTGACTGTCTTTGTAATATGGATAGTGGCCGCTCGTTTTATATAAATTAATGTTACCGATGTGCGGAGTAACTACGGGAAGATAGCCGCGTTTTTTTTGTTCTGCCTTTAAAAAATCTTCTAACGTCTCGCGAATGACCGCTCCTTTAGGCAACCAGAGAGGTAAACCACCGCCAACTTTTGGAGTGAGTAAAAATATTTCTAACTCGGTACCTAACTTTCTATGATCTCGGCGTTTCGCTTCTTCAAGCCGGAACAAATAATCGTCAAGTTCTTTTTTCGTAGGGAAAGTAATTCCATAAATACGCTGAAGCATTTTATTTTTTTCGCTTCCGCGCCAGTATGCGCCTGCAACATTAAGTAGTTTTATATATTTAATTTTACCTGTCGAAGGTAAATGTGGACCGTAACACAGGTCAGTAAATTGACCAACATGATACAAAGTAATTTTTTCACCTTTGAATTCGTCGAGAAGCTCTAATTTATATTCATCCCCTTTTTGTTGAAAAAAATTGTAAGCTTCCTGCCACTGAATTTCTTCTCTACGGAATTGAAAATCCTGTTTAATGTATTCGTTCATTTTTTCTTCAATCTTATTCAGGTCTTCATTAGTTAATTTATGATCGCCTAAATCAAGATCGTAGTAGAATCCGTTTTCGATCGATGGACCGATTCCGAATTTTGTTCCCGGAAATATTTCCTGAATTGCTTCCGCCATAAGATGTGCCGAGCTGTGCCAATAAGTTTGTTTACCTGCATCGTCGTCCCATTTAAATATTTTCAGTTGAGCGTCGTTAATGATTGGACGGGATAAATCCCATACCTCACCGTTAACTTCAACAGAAAGGGCTTCTTTCGCAAGTCGGCTGCTGATAGATTCCGCAATTTTGAAACCGGTAACACCGCTTTCAAAATCGCGTGAACTATTATCAGGAAATGATATTTTTATATTACTCATAAATAATTAAAAAAAAACGGAATAAATTCCGATTGGTACAAGTGGGCCCTACGGGACTCGAACCTGTGACCTCTACCATGTCAAGGTAGCGCTCTAACCAACTGAGCTAAGGGCCCATTTAGAATATTTCGAAGTGCCGGGGATCGGAATCGAACCGACACGGACCTTGCGGTCCGCAGGATTTTAAGTCCTGTGCGTCTACCAATTTCGCCACCCCGGCAATTTCGGGAGGCGCCGGGCGGATTCGAACCGCCGCATAAAGGTTTTGCAGACCTCTCCCTTACCACTTGGGTACAGCGCCGTCAAACTTCCTACCAAATAAAAGCCCCGCCACCTGGTGGGATTGGGGGCGGCGGGGTAATTTTTACGAGGAAGTTTTAAGGTCGTTCTCACGACCAAGGTAACTTCTTTCGTTACCTTGAGCGGGAAACGGGATTCGGACCCGCGACATTCACCTTGGCAAGGTGACGCTCTACCAGCTGAGCTATTCCCGCAAATTTGCTCGGTTAATATACAAAACTTCTTAACTTATTGCAAATATATAGCTATATAATATTAAAGTCAAGAGCTTATCTACTTCCAGTTAAAGATTATTCGATTTTACCCCCTTTATTTTGAACCTTCTCTAATAAGTCGGAATACGAATCTTGAAAAATATACAAAAACTCGCCTGAGAACTTATCGCATAAAAATTTCATCAATTCTTTACCATTTTCATCGGAATTGTTCAATAATACTTCAAATTCGAGAAAATCACCCAATCCATCTACTTTGTCGATATGTATGCGGCAATTTTTGTAGATGAACAATTGTCTCTTTTTTTTCACGACTAACCGAATGCCGTATGCAAGTTGTAAAATTTTTCTCATCAAATCTTTATCTGCAATTGGATAAATTTGGTATTCACTCAAACGATAATTTGTTTTTTCATCCCTATCATAGAAGATCAATTCCGCTTTATCTTCATTAATTACACGAAGTTTTAACCTGCCTTTTGTAGAATAAAAATAAGTATCCTCCTGAAGCATTGTTGTAATATACGTGGCACCAATATCTTCAGCTATTTGAATAAGAGAGGTGGTTGAAGCTACTTTAACTTTTAATTCTAAGTTTACAGGCATTTAATTATCTAGTTATTTCAAGAATCTCATATTCTAAAAAACCGACAGGGACTTTTATTTTCACTTCATCGCCTGGTTTTTTGCCGAGTAGTCCTTGACCGATCGGTGAGGTTATCGAAATTTTGTTTTCTTCAAAATTAGCTTCTTCGGGTGAGACCAATGTATATACAACTTTTTCATTGTTCGTTTTATTGCGAAGTGTTACTACTGAGAGGATATATATTTTATCGTTAGGTAGTTCCTTGCTTTCGATTCTTTGGACACGTGAAAGGGTATCTTCAAGTTTCCCAATTTTAATTTCGAGATGTTCCTGAGATTCCTTTGCGGCTTTGTACTCAGCATTCTCGCTAAGATCGCCGTGGCTACGCGCTTCTGCAATTTTGCGAGCAATTTCAGGACGCCCTTCAGTTTTCAGTAGTCGCAACTCATTTTCGAGCTCGATAATCCGCTCACGTGTTAAATATACAATTGCATTATTTTTATTATTCATACATACCTCGATATTTGATAATCATTGTTTTCACCGTTATAAAAATAAAAAAATATAGCCGTCGTTAATAAAATATCGACAGCTATATATTTGTTTCGTTAAATCTAAAATAATAAAATCATAAAATCAAGAGGTAATAAAAAATATTATTTTTTATTACTCATAATTAGATGCCCAAGCTTATCTCGTTTTGCCTTTAGATATTTTTCGTTCAGGGAATGTGATTCGATCTCCAGGGGAATTCTCTCAACAATCTCTAATCCGTATCCTTCTAATCCTACAATTTTTTTGGGATTATTAGTTAGCAAACGCATTTTACGTATTCCTAAATCGAGTAAAATCTGAGCACCGATTCCATAGTCGCGTAAGTCGGCACGGAAGCCGAGTTTTTCGTTGGCTTCGACAGTATCTAACCCCTCATCTTGAAGTTTGTAGGCTTGAATTTTATTTTCCAAACCTATACCTCGTCCCTCCTGCCGCATATAAAGTATAACACCCGAACCGTTTTGGTCAACCATTTTCATTGCAGCAGTCAATTGATCATTACAATCGCAGCGGAGCGACCCGAAAATGTCGCCTGTTAAACATTCGGAGTGGACACGAACCAGTACAGGTTTCTCGCGTGGTAGTTCACCTTTAACTAGAGCGATGTGATCTTTTTTATCGATATCGCTTCGGTAAAGAATAATTTGAAAATCCCCGTACCTCGTTGGAAGGTGTGCTGAGCTAGCACGCTGAACTAATTTCACACCTGATAGACGGTATTGAATTAAATCTTTGATCGTAATGATTTTTAGATTGAACTGTTCAGCGATTTTGACTAAATCGGAGACGCGCGCCATCGTTCCGTCGTCATTTAAAATTTCGACTAACACACCGACCGGTGCGAGATTAGCCAATTCGCATAAATCGATTACAGCTTCGGTATGCCCTGCACGTCGTAAGACACCCCCCTCCATACTTCGCAGCGGGAAAATATGCCCGGGTCGTGCAAGATCGCTGGGCTTTGTTTTCGGATCAACAAGGGCTTTTATTGTTGCTGCCCTATCGTGTGTAGAAACACCGGTTGTAGTACCATGAACGTAATCGACTGAAACGGTAAATGGAGTTTCGTGCAGCGAGGTGTTACTATCAACCATCGGCTCAAGGTCGAGTTCTTTTGCACGTCCAGAAGTGATCGGAGCACATATAATACCCCGTCCGAACTTAGCCATGAAATTGATAGTTTCAGCCGTAGATTTTTCGGCAGCAATCGTAAAATCGCCTTCATCTTCGCGGTCTTCGTCATCAACAACAATAACTATCTTACCGTCTTGGAAATCGGCTATCGCATCCTCGATTTTGTTGAATATGAAATTATTATTATCCAATTTTTGGCATCTCAGTTTCGCCTTGACCGGCTTTGCTCGAAATTGCTGATCGTTCGACCTTTACTTTAACATTCTCAGCAATTTGAACAAGAACAGTTTTTTCTTCAACGCCTACAACCGTGCCGTGAACACCGCCAACGGTAACGATTTTATCTCCTTTTTGAACTGAGTCCAACAATTTCTGTCGTTCCTTTTGACGTTTTTGTTGAGGGCGAATTATCATAAAGTAAAATATTGCAATTATGAATGCAAACATTAAGATTGTCGAGGCTATCCCGCCGCCGCCATCTTGTCCTTGTGGCGTCATTGCAATTAAATTTAAAATGTTCAATTTATTCTCCTATTAGTTAATTATTATTTATTATTTTTTCTTTACAAACTCTAATGTTTCTGTTTTCCATTGTTTAAAACGATTTTCGTTAATAGCTTTTCTCGCTTCTTTAACGAGCCATTGGTAAAAATATAAGTTATGAATCGTAGCAAGTTGCAGAGCTAAAATTTCTTTCACCTGAAAAAGATGCCGTAAATATGCTCTCGAAAAATTTCTACACGTATAACAATCGCATTTTACATCTACCGGATTTTCATCCATTTTGTAAACAGCATTCTTAATGGAGATGCTTCCCGCTTGAGTGAACAACATTGCATTCCGTCCATTCCGTGTTGGCATTACACAATCGAACATATCCACGCCACGCTCGATGGATTCGAGTATGTTTTCAGGCGTTCCAACACCCATAAGATAACGTGGTTTATCCTTAGGAAGTATATCAGTACAAACCGAAGTCATCTCGTACATCATATCAGCCGGCTCACCGACTGACAAACCACCAATTGCATAACCATCAAAATCTAAATCAATTAATTCTTCTGCCGATTTTTGTCGCAGTTCTGTGAAAATACTTCCTTGAACGATTCCAAATAAAGCTTGAGTGTGGTTGTAAAGATGATTGCTCGAATAAAATTTTTCTTTACAACGTTTAGCCCATCGTGTTGTTAACTCCTGCGATTGTTTAGCATAATCGAACGAAACGGGATAAGGAGTACATTCATCCAAAACCATCATTATATCGGAGCCTAACATCCGTTGTGTGTCGATAACACTTTCGGGTGTAAAAAAATGGAGCGAACCATCCAAGTGCGAGCGGAATTGAACACCCTCGTCTGAAATTTTATTTAGATCTGATAAACTAAAAACCTGGTAACCACCACTGTCAGTCAGGATTGGTTTTTTCCAAGAAATAAATTTGTGCAAACCGCCAAGCTTATTTATAATTTCAACTCCGGGGCGCAAGTAAAGGTGATAAGTGTTGCCAAGAATTATCTGAGCTCCGATTTCTTCAAGCTCACGTTGCTCGATAGCTTTAACCGAACCTTGTGTACCTACAGGCATAAAAACAGGAGTTTCAAGAAACCCATGATCGGTTTCTAACACTCCTGAACGCGCTTTATCATCAGTATTTATTAAATTAAATCTCAAAATCTCTGCTTAATTTACTCAATATTTAATGAAAAATCAAACCACGTAAAGTTTTCATTCAATTTCAAATAAAACTAAATCAATTCGCGTTTTGGTTGCCCGTTGTATTGTTACTTTAAAGTTATCGATCTTGAAAGTTTCATTCGCTTTGGGTATGTGTCCAATTTTTTCGCTAATATATCCACTCAGAGTTATGTTTTCTCCCTCCGGTATATCTAATTTATAAGTTTCTTTTATAAACTCTATCTCTAATCTACCGCTAAACTGAAATGTTTTCGCATCAATTTGTTTGTGAAACAGCATGCCACTCAGCGAGGTTTCATCGATCTTTCCGAGTACTTCTTCTAAAATATCGTAAACTGAAACTACACCAGAAGTTCCACCAAACTCATCAATAGCAACCGCTACCGAAATACCTGTTGTATAAAATTGTTGCAGTAAATCCGAGCTTGATTTAGTTTCAGGAACGTAAAGAACCTCACGCATAATTGCCAAAATATTATCTGGCTCGGAAAACATATCCTTCACACTTACTACTCCGATAATATTATCAATGGTCTCTTCGTAAACAAATAATTTTGAGTGTGTTGACTCGTTAAATTTATCTCGTAATTGATTGATTGAAATATTTTTCGGTACACTGCTAATTTCGGTTCTTGGTATCATTATATCGCGAATTGGTATATCTTTTAATTCGAATACTTTCATTAAGTAGGAAGTTGATTTTGCGTCTGACTTCCCTACTCCTTCGCTCTCTTGAATGAGGCTATAAACATCTTCCTTCGTAAAAAAATATTTTTCAGCAGTTTCGGTAACTTTGAAGAGTCGGATAGTGAAACGGGTAAAAACAGTAAGAATTAGAATTAAGGGATAGAATATAAAATTACTTATTGATAAAAAGAGGGTGAAAAAAGGAATGGATGCATCGGCATTTTCTCTGAAGAATATTTTCGGTATAATTTCCCCGAATATTAAAATAACGATAACTGTGATTATTAAAACGAATGTTGAGCCGATATCGAAAAGAGAAACAAGTAATATCGTCAGCAAAGTTGAAAATGCTACATTTGATATATTTGTTCCAACAAGCGAAATTGTTAAAAATTTTTGTGGATTGCTTATCAGTTCGAGCGTTCGTTTTGATAAAAAAGTATTTTGTTTTGACCTTATTTCGGCTTTAAGTCGATTTGCAACGATAAAACTTATCTCCGAAGCGGAGTACAAAGCTGAAAGCATCAATGTAATAATGAGTAAAGAAATCTCGGATATCATAAGTTTGAAACTGTTCTACCGTTTTTATTTCTTGCATAACGATTGATGAAATTGAAAAACGATACTGCTAAAATGCCGCCTACAGCATCTGCAACCAAATCATAAATATCGGATGTCCTGCCGGGAATAATAGATTGAAATAATTCATCAAAGATTCCGAATGATACTACGAATACTACAGTTAGCATCGCAATTTGTTTTTTTGAATTGATTGTCTTGTTCCGGTGATACAGCGACCTTAATATCAAAATTCCAAAAATAAAAAAAACACACACATGTGCAATTTTATCCCAGCCAAAAATTTGTACATTAGGTAATTTATCTGCTGGAATTGATGAAGCTATCATTATAAGGAATGCCCAAATAAAAGGGGGTAAATGATACCGGAAAAATCTTTTCAGGTTCTGCAAATTATTTTTTCTCCGATTCGAAAATTTTTAATGCGATTGGAATATTCTTCTGGATATCAAGAGCTAAAACACTTCTTTCACCTAACTTCTGCTTTGCGAAATCGCCCGCTAATCCGTGAATGAACACGCCACTATAGGCAGCTTCAACTTCATCCATTCCTTGAGCCCACAACCCACCGACGATACCTGCAAGTACATCGCCTGAACCTGCGGTAGCCATCCCGGGATTGCCTGTTGAGTTTATGAATGAATAACCATCAGAAGAAACCGTTAATGTGGGAGCGCCTTTTAAGACTAAAGTTATTTGATATTCCTTACTAAATGAGCGTGCTATATTCAATTTATTCAATTCAATTTCGGAGGGAGAAAGCTTTGTAAGTCGTGCAAATTCTCCGTTGTGTGGTGTAAGAATTACTTTTTTAGATTTTCGCTTTTTGAAAATTGAAAGATTTTCAGAAATAATTGTGAGTGCATCGGCATCGAGTACAAGAGGTTTATCAACTTCGCGTAAAATTTTATTGACTAATTTAACTGCTTCGGCTTTCAACGAAATACCACAACCGACAATCAATACATCAGCCCAATCAATAAGTTTGTTTAATTTTTGGTAGCTTTCAGTCGGAATCTTTTCCGACCCAATGAAACTTAAAGGATGCACCATTACTTCTGTCAATTTCTTTGCCAAAATTGGATAGACACTTTCGCTTGTGGCAAGAACAACGGCGCCTGCTCCCGCTTTCATCGCTGAATTTGAAACCAGTGCTGCGGCTCCTGTGTAACCGGGCGAACCGGCAATTACTAAAACTTTTCCTACATTATATTTATGAACTGTCTTCGAACGTTTAGGCAGCGATTGGACGATATCGGAAGGCTCTACTTCGTATGTCTGAAAGTGAAAGTCCTCATAAAAATATTTGGGTAACGAAATATCGGCAACCTTTAAATCGTTTATGTAATTAACTGAATTTCCAATGAGTAAGCCGTTTTTCTTCAATCCCATTGTAACTGTTAAATCGGATTTTACAGCAACACTTTCGACAGCACCAGTATCAGAATTTACACCGGAAGGCACATCAATCGAAATTTTAGGAGTAGCTATCGAATTCATCCAATTAATGACTTCTTCATAAATTTTTTCAAGTTTACCGTTGAATCCCGTCCCGTAGAGAGCATCTACAATAAAATCAACCTTTTGGAAAGCTTGCAGTTGTTTTAATCCTTTGTATTTACTAAAAACAAGATGTTTATCCCTTTTATTTTTTGAAATGATCTGTGAAATGATTTTATAATTAGTCTCTGCGTCACCTTTTAAATTTTTAGGACTGCCAAAAAGTATCACAGCTACATTTGCTCCCATATTGTACAGGTGCCGTGCCACTACAAAACCATCGCCGCCATTATTACCTTTTCCGCATACGATTAAAAATATTTTTTCACAAACGCATCCATACTTTAGTTTGATAGCTTCAACAATTCCTCGTCCTGCATTTTCCATTAAAATTAAACCGGGAATACCTATGTTTTCAATCGCACTGCGGTCAAATTCCCGCATTTCCTGAGGAGTAACAATAGGTATCATGTTAAAATAAATTGTTGATAATATTCATCAATAAAGAGGGTAAAATTCCAATCACGAGTAACGACGCTGCGAATAAAAATAAAACAGAATTATTTAATGAAGTATTTTGTCTGTGAAGTTGAATATCATTTGTTCTGAAATACATTACCACCACAAGTCGTAAATAGTAGTAAGCAGAAACAGCCGACATAAGGACACCTAAAATTGCAAGCCAAGTGAGACCTGCATTCACGGCTGCCATAAAGATATAATATTTTCCGAAGAAGCCGGCGAAAGGTGGAATTCCTGTTAGCGAAAACATAAAAATCGCCATCAGCGCCGCTAAGTAAGGAGATTGAGAAGATAATCCGGCATAATCTTCGAAGGTCAAATTTTTATCATCATCTTTTTCAAGAAAAGCCAAAATTCCGAATGCACCCAAATTCATAAACGAATATGCTGTGAGATAAAATAAAATACCGCTTCTCCCCATTTCATTGGCGGCGGCTAAGCCAACTAACATATAACCTGCGTGTGCTATACTTGAATAAGCAAGCATCCGTTTGATGTTGGTTTGAGATATGGCGATTATATTTCCAATAATCATTGAAGCTGCAGCAAGAAACGATAAGGCATCTTTCAATCTATCGCCTCCGGGAAATTGGTGTGCAAATATCATAACGAATGCGGCGAAAGCGGCTGCCTTAGCTCCAGTCGACATAAATCCCGATATCGGAGTTGGTGCACCTTCGTAAACATCTGGAACCCACATATGGAAAGGCACTGCGGCTACCTTAAAAGCTAAACCGATTAACAAAAGTCCTGTTCCAATCCAGAGTAATGGAAGATTAGAATAAATATGGAAACTTTGTATTATCGTTTGAATGTTTGTTGAACCGGTTATCCCATAAAGTAAAGCCATTCCGTAGAGTAGAAACCCGGTTGCAAAGGCGCCGAGTAAAAAATATTTCAGCGCTGCCTCGTTCGATTTTATTCGTTTACGCATAAAACCGACAAGGACGTAAAGACTTATCGACATCAACTCAAGTCCTAAAAACACAACTATTAAATCGGCTGCCGATGCCATAAACATCATACCCACAGTCGAGAATAGAATCAGTGCATAATATTCCCCTTGGTGAATCGTCATCCTGATAAGATAATCTTTGGATAAAACGATTGTAAATAAGGCAGTAATCATAAACAGGATGCTGAAGAAATTTCCGTATACACCGACATTGAACATATTGAAGAAACTTGTCCCCTGCCAAGCGAACGATTCCACAGCCATACCGATTGAAATAATCAAACCGATGATTGAAATAATATAGCTGATATTTGAACTCTTCCGAAATGTCGCTTCAATAAAGATAACGATGATTGCCGTTACCGTAACACCTATTACCGGTAAAATTGTTAATAAATCTTTAACATTAAATTCCATTTAATTACCTTATTCGTTGTATAAATGCTGAAAAATTTTGAGACAAAATAAGAAAAAGGGAGCTAATAATCAAAAGCCCATACCTTTTAATTTTTTAACGGTCATATTGCTTTGTTTTTTGGCGGATGTAATTTGGTCAAAATAATTCAGAACATATTTCCCGAGCACATCGAATTCTAAATTCACTCCGCCGTTTACTTTTCGATTTTTTAAAATTGTATTTTCCATCGTATGAGGGATCACAGAAACCGTTACAAAATTATTTTCGAGTTCGGCAACTGTTAAACTAACTCCGTCGATCGCGATAGAACCAACGGGTATAACATTTTTTACAAAATTTTTGGGAATTTCTACAGTAAACATCCAGCTTGCAGTTCGTTTCGTAATCGATTTTATTTTTCCCACACAATCGACATGTCCCTGCACAATATGCCCGCCGAGTCGTTCGTTCAACTTCATTGCTAATTCAAGATTGACTGCTTCACCGATTTTTAAATGGGAGAAAGTAGTTTTTTTTAAAGTCTCCTCAACTGCAACAACTTCAAACGAGTTTTTTGATTTTGCAACTACAGTCTGACAAACACCATTAATCGCAACGCTATCGCTCACATTAAGTCCGGCGGCGCTATGCTGTCCTTTAACTTTTAGTTGTAATCCGTTGCCTACCCGATTGATTGATTCGATCTTTCCGATTTCAGTGATGATTCCTGTGAACATTTATTTCTCTCTATTTTTTATATAACCTTCTATCATTATATCCGTACCGCATTGTTGGAAAGTAACATCTTGTAATTCGAACGGATTTGTAATCGGGAATCTGATTTTATCAGATATAGCCGGAGTTCCTTTCCCTAATATTTTGGGTGCAATAGTATAAATGATTTTATCAGCAAAGCGATTTTTAATAAACTGAGCAACGACCTCGCTGCCACCTTCTACCAAAATCGAAGCTATGCTGTTTTTAGCAAGAATATTTAGAACCGTCTTCAATGATATGATTGTTGATTTCGATTTTATTACAAATATCTTTACACCCATATTTTTTAAGAATGATGCTTTCTTTAGATTTTTCAGATAACCCTTTTTGGATGTGAATAATAATGTAGGATTTTCTGTCGCAGTTAAAAATATTTTAGATTTTTTTGAAACTGAAAGACTTCCATCTAACACAACTCGTATGGGATTTCTACCTTTAACTAATCGGACAGTCAGTTCCGGGTCATCTTTGTGAACCGTGTTTGCACCGACTAAAATAGCATCATACTTTGCACGTAATTCGTGAACTTTTTTTCGTGTTTCCAAATTCGATATCCATCTCGAATTTCCTTGATAATCGGCAATTTTGCCATCAAGTGTTTGTGCCATTTTTAATGTTACAAACGGTAATTTTTGAGTGATATATTTGTGAAAAAATTCGTTCAGTTGTTTAGCTTCGGGTTCGAGTATTCCTTCAACAACTTGGATTCCCGCCGTTCTAAGTTTTCTGATACCGGCACCATTTACCAATGTGTTCGGATCGCGTGTTCCTACAACAACTCTTTTTATTCCTTTCGATATGATCACTTCAGTGCAAGGGGGAGTTTTACCGAAGTAACTGCAGGGTTCAAGATTCACATACAAGGTTGCACCTTTAACATTATTTTTAGCTCGCTTGAATGCATTTACTTCAGCGTGAGCTTTGCCAAATTGTTTGTGGTATCCCCTTCCAATAATTTTTCCATCTTTAACAATTACACATCCAACCAACGGATTCGGGCTAACATAGCCGGCACCTTTTTGGGCTAACTTGAAACACTCCTGTAAATATTTTTTATCTTCAGCATTCTTCATTATTTAAGTACGATCTCTTTTTTAAGCTTCGCCGATTTGTAAACAGCTTCAACAACCTTCATCCGCTGCACAGCTTCATCGGCAGTCGAGATAACCGGATGCAATCCTTTCGCCGCACCGATGAAATGCTTTAGTTCGATCTCGTAGCTTCTCTTCAAAATATTTTGTGGTGTTTCCGATTTAACAGGTGTTACACTTACCACCTCACCGCTAATCATTTTATTTATGCGTAATGGATTGAGTTGAGCGGCTCCTTTAGTTCCGAATATTTCACACGAAAACGAATCGCCTGAAACATGAAATGACCAACTTGTTTCGAGGTTCAAAGTTGTTCCGTTTTTAGTTTCTAAAAATGCGATGCAAGAATCTTCAACACTTTTTGTAGTATGGTTATATGTAACTGCACTTACCCGTTTCACCGGATTAAAATTCACCGCCCATAGCAAAGTATCCAGAGCGCCTAAACCTAAATCTAAAAATACACCGCCGCCCGATTTTTCTTTTTGTGTAAGCCAAGGATTGTTACTGCCGAGTTTTTTAACCCAAGCAGCTTTCAAATAAAATATTTCGCCAAGCTCTCCGTTTTCGATAATGCTTTTTAACATCATTAAATCGGGACGAAATCGGTTGTTCATTCCTACCATCAATTTTTGCTTTGTCCGGTTAACTGTTTCGGCAATTTCAACTGCCTCAGAATACTGACGTGCGATGGGGCGTTCAACAAAAACATCCAAACCGGAGTTAAGGGCTGCAACAGCAATGCTTCTGTGTGTGTCGGTTGGTGTGCAAATGGTAACAGCATTTAATTTTTCGGAAGCAAGCATTTCTTCGAAACTCGTGTAAAGGCGCTGGACGCCAAATTTTTCGCCAACCGATTTTAATTTCGATTTATCTTTATCGCATAATGCTGTTACTTCAACATCGTTTATTTTTTTTAATGAAGGAAGGTGAAAAACCTGTGCAACCCACCCTAACCCTATTATACCAACTTTAAGTTTTTCCATTTTATATCACTTATTTTTGTTGTAGGAAATATTTTACGCTTTCAGCAATACCAACAGGATCGATTTTTATTAATTTATACAATTCATCGGGTGTGCCGTGTGTAATAAAAGTATCCTCTATTCCCAAGTTCAGAACAGATACGTTCTTAACATTTTTCCTATTCATATATTCGAGAACTGCTGAACCGAACCCACCCGCAAGAACTCCATCTTCAACAGTAACTATGTATTTAAACTTTTCAGCAATTTGATCTATAAGTTCTGTATCTAACGGTTTAACAAATCGCATATTAACGACTTCAGTTTGGATATTAGCTTGAGTGAGAATTTCAGCAGCAAGAACAGAATGATTAACCATATTTCCGATTGCAAGAATTGCAACATCGCTTCCTTCCCGCACAACTTCACCTTTGCCAATTTTCAACTCTTCGTATTTTTCACTTATCGCAACACCTAAACCGTTACCACGCGGATAACGAATAGCGATAGGTTTATCGTAATTAGCCGCAGTGTAAAACATATTTCTCAATTCATTTTCATCTTTTGGCGACATAATTACCATTTCGGGAATCATACGTAAGTAAGCCAAATCGAATACGCCGTGATGAGTAGGACCGTCGGAGCCGACAATACCTCCGCGATCGATTGCGAAAACCACGTGTAAATGTTGGAGAGCAACATCGTGTATAACCTGATCGATTGCTCGCTGCAAGAAAGAAGAATAAACTGCAAAGAAAGGAATATAACCTTGTGTTGCCAAACCTGCGGCAAAAGTTACAGCGTGCTGTTCGGCGATTCCAACGTCAAAAAAACGTTCAGGAATTTCACGCTGAAGATGGTCTAATCCTGTACCGTCGGGCATTGCAGCGGTGATGCCAACAATTTTCTGATTTTGTTTAGCAAGTTCAACGATTGTTCGCCCGGCGATTTCAGTATAACTTGGTGGAGCGGATGAAACTTTGATAGACTTGCCTGTGCCTATATCGAATGCAGAAACTCCGTGCATTTTCGTTGAGTTTTCTTCTGCCGGTTGATAGCCCTTTCCTTTTTGAGTAACAACATGCACCAATATTGGACCCGGTAAATCTTTGATGTGATTGAACAAGCGGACTAATTTTTGGGTATTGTGACCGTTCATCGGTCCAAAATAACGGAATCCGAATGCCTCGAACAACATTCCGGGTGTGATAATTACTTTTATACCTTCCTCCAATTTTACAGCAAGCCTACGAATTCGATCACCGTGCGTTCCTAACTTTCCTGTTAAATCCCAAACGTTCGCTTTCAGGCGGTTGTATTCAGGATTTGTTATCAGTTCTGTAAAATAATTTGTTATCGCCGAGACATTTGGGGAGATCGACATATTGTTGTCGTTTAAAATAACAGTCATATTTTTTTTCGACAAACCGGCATTGTTCATTGCTTCGAAAGCCATACCGCCAGTCATCGAACCGTCGCCAACGATTGCAAGCACTCGAAATTTCTCGTTCGCAAGATCGCGGGCAATAGCCATTCCAAGTGCGGCTGATATTGCTGTACTTGCATGCCCGGCACCGAACGCATCGTATTCACTTTCGGAGCGTTTTAAAAATCCGCTGATACCGCCAAACTGTCGTAGTGTGTGAAATACATCCCGCCTGCCTGTAATTATTTTATGCACATAAGCTTGATGTCCGACATCCCAAACGAACTTATCGCCCGGTGTATCGAAAACATAATGGAGCGCCAATGTAAGTTCAACCGTACCTAAACTCGAACTTAAATGCCCCCCCGTTTTCGAAATACTATCAATCAAAAAATCCCGTATTTCGTCGGAAAGAATTTTTAAATCGTTTAAGTTTAATTTTTTTAAATCAGTTGATGAATTAATTTTATTTAAAATTGGATATGAACCTGTCGTCATTTTTTATACTTCTGATTATTCTTCTATGCCTTCTTCGAGCAATGATAACTTGCCGTTTAAATCTTTATTTAATTTTTTAATTTTGATTTCTGCATTTTCTAATTTTGCCAAACATTTTTTTGAAAGCTCGATCCCCTCTTCATACAATTTGATTGAATCTTCAAGTGCAACACTTCCGGTTTCGAGTGTGTTGACAATTTTTTCAAGCCGTTTTAAGCTTTGTTCAAAACTTAGTTCTTCTGCTATTGTGTCGATTGTTTTTTTAGTTTTCATTCTTTAATGAATATGTTTTAGTTATTGCGGCATCTACGTTGCCGTCTTTAAATTTTATATTGATATCATCAGCTAATGCAAGGTTACGGCTTGAATCTACGATGTGAGAATTCTTATAAACTATTGCATAACCACGCTTTATAACATTTTCAGGATTCAGCGAATTCATCCGGTCTGATAATCCTGCATTGTATTGTTTGGTCGATTTGAATTTATGAATAAAACTAATATTTAATAATCTTTCTAACTCATCAATTCTTTGAGAAAACTGACGGACTTTATCGATCGGATTGTTGAAGGCGTAACTTGAGACTAAACCAGCTACATGCGATCGATTGTCGTCAACCTTACTAAGCAAACTTTGTTGCATAGTATAAAGAAAATTTCTAATATTATCAATCAGTTCGTAACGGTTGTGGACTACAAGTTCAGCCGCTGCTGATGGAGTAGGAGCCCGCAAATCGGAAACAAAGTCGGCAATTGTAAAATCGATTTCGTGCCCGACTGCGCTTACGACCGGAATTTTAGAAGCGTATATGGCACGAGCCACAACTTCTTCATTAAAAGCCCATAAGTCTTCAATTGATCCCCCTCCTCTGCCAACTATCAATACATCCACTTTTCCGAATTTATTTAAGTCGGAAATTGCCTCAGCGATTTCTTCAGCCGCACCTGCTCCTTGAACTTTTACGGGATAAAGAATAATTTCAACAGATGGAAAGCGGCGAGAAATAATGTTTAGAATATCCTGAATAGCTGCACCTGTTGGCGAAGTTACTATGCCGATTCGTTCAGGATATTCGGGTAGATTTTTTTTATGCTTTGGGTCGAACAAACCTTCGGCGTCAAGTTTTTGTTTTAGCTTTTCAAAAGCGATTTGCAGTTCTCCGATTCCAAGCGGTTTCAAACTTACAACATCGAGTTGATATTTGCCATGGACTTCATAAACCGTTATCGAACCGCGGGCAATTACTTTCATCCCGTCCTGCGGTGTAAAAGTAAGATATGCTGCTCTGCTGCGCCAGATTGTAGCGGATAGCGAAGCCTTCTCATCCTTAATGGTAAAGTAGATGTGGCCTGAAGTGTGGCGTTTCAAGTTTGAAATTTCACCGGTTACAACCACAGCACTAAAATCAGTTTCTAAAACGCTTTTAATTCGGCGAGTAAGTTCGAATACTGTTAAAATTTTTTCATTTTGCATAATGAAATATAGAGAGAATGGCTTTTAGAAACAAACGTTCCAATTTATGATTTCGGATTTCGGATTAATGATTTGAGATGGTTCGACTGCGCTCACCACAAGTTTAGGATTTTGAAGATCATTCGTTATTCAATATATGCTATTCATTATTCATTATTCATTATTCATTTTTCTTTATTCTATACCTGTCCACCGACTTGTCCGCTGAAGCCACAAAGTGGCGTAGGAGAATTGCTAATTGACAATTGACTATTAACTATTAACCATTGACCATTAACTATTGGTTGCTGCAATGGGGAGAACAGGAATCTGACTTGGTTCGGGAAGGGTGTTTCGACAAGGTCAACACCCAAACGCCGAATCCGCTCGACGAGTCGATTCACCAAAGGCGGAGTCGAACTCTGGCGGAGCAGATGAATTCACCTTCTTCACCAATTCTCCAATTCTCACTTCTACTTTCTACATACTACTTACTACTTACCGCAATGCTTGAATCATAAAAAATCAATTACTATATTAAACAAAAAAATGGAGATAGAATGGAACTCGATGTATTAGCAATCGGTGCTCACCCGGATGATGTTGAACTTGGTTGTGCCGGAACTGTAGCAAAATTAGTAAAACTCGGTTACAAAGTCGGAATATTAGATTTGACAGAGGGCGAATTAGGCACACGCGGCTCACGTGATATACGGGCAAAGGAAGCAGAGACTGCATCAAAAATTCTCGGACTTTCGGCAAGAGAAAATCTGCATTTACCAGATGGGAACATTGAGTTAAATAAAGAAAATCAAATCAAACTCATCCGAGTTATCAGAAAATACAAGCCCAAAATATTACTATCGCCGCATTGGCACGACCGGCATCCCGACCATTCGCATGCTCATCATTTATCACAACACGCCTGGTTTTACTCCGGACTTGTGAACATTAAAACTACGTTCGATGGAATTAATCAAAAGCCGTGGCGTCCGTATCATTATTTCAATTATATGATGAAGTATGAATTCATTCCCTCTTTCATTGTTGATATCAGTGATGTTTATGATGTAAGGCAGAAAGCTGTGCGAGCATACAAATCGCAATTTTATAATCCGCAATCGAAAGACCCTGAAACGCTTTTAAGTAAAAAATCATTTTTGGAATTCATCGACACCCGTGCAAAATTTTATGGTCAGATGATTGGAGTTAAATACGGCGACCCCATGTTTTCAGCTAAACCATTTGGAGTAAATGATTTGTTTGATTTGAAAATAATGAAAGGGTGAAGAGTATTGAGCTTAGAGCATAGAGCGTAGAGCGATGAGCAGAGAGTTTGGAGTAGTGGATAAATGGAGTCCGCCGGCTGACGGATGGATTTTTGGCCAACGACTTTGACGAGGCTTTGACTCGTAGAGATTGTTTTTTAAAGGGTATTGATTTATCTTGTAATAGGTTTTGAATGTGAGTAAAGAATTCTATGAAATACTTGTTGCATTCTTCAAAAACAAACCTGTCAAAAGGGCATATTTGTTTGGTTCTGCATCTAGAAATGAAGATGATGAACAAAGTGATATTGATATTTTGGTTGAACTTGATTACTCGCAACCGATTGGACTAGGGTTTATAAGAATGCAATTGGAATTAGAAGATTTGTTAAAACGAAAAGTAGATCTTCTAACTAGCAACAGTGTCTCAAAGTATATCCGCCCATTTATTGACTCAGAAAAAATTTTATTATATGAGAAATCACAAGTCAAAGAAATTATAGAGCAATTATAAAAAAGGGTTACCCGCAAATCATCAACCGCGAACATAATTGTGTGGTATAGGTTGTTTCGCCAGCGGGGTAAAAAAAGTTTTGAAGTTGCGGGGCGAGATTACAATATCGCACCAAATGAAGACAAAGCGATCATTTTACGGATCCGAAACCCACGCTCTCCCAAACATTTCCTGTTTGTATGTGCTGGCCTAGGTGAGTGGGGTACTTCTGGTTCGACCCGATATTTGTTCACTCATTGGAAGCAACTCTATAAGCGACCCAAAGATCGAAATTTCATCATTGTCATAGCTGTCAGAGGTCGCAGTGACGAAAATATCGAAGAATTGTACTCAACATCGACTTGAGATTCTCGGCACACCGGCAGCTAACAGCGGTAGCAACGACGCTCACATCGTTTGAGAGAGTATTATTGTTGTCGCTAAACCGTTTTGCTCACAGAGAATTTGTCATTTTATAGTTCGCAAAACGGCGGCGTGTTGCCGCCAAACGACGGACGTTGCAGGTAATTTAAAAAAAACGATTATGATACGATATAAAATAACAAGGCATTTATTTTGCGGACTTTTGTTCTTTCTATTTTTTTCAGGCATATACAGGCATGATGTAGATGTCAATGAATATTTAAGTCTTGCAAAAGAACCTCAATTTGACTGTGTTGGTCAAATATATAAAGACACCATACCAGAAGGTTCATGTGTTCTAATTCATGAAAAATACGTTTTGACAGCAGCCCATGTACTTATAGATGAAGATATGCGACCAGACACTATAGAAGTTGACGGAATAAAGATTATTGCATATCAATACTTTAATGCCAGAGAAACAGATGTAGATGAATTGCTTTTATTTTTCAATGATAAAAAAGTGAAAGCGAAAAGAATTATTTTACATCCAAATTATTTAGATACCCAAACACAGGGCTCATGTGATTTAGCAATAATAGAGTTAGAAGAGCCCTTAAGGGATATTGCACCAGCAATTTTGAACAGAAATTACGATGAATTAAATTCTGTGGTAGTTGGAGTTGGCTTTGGGGTTTCGGGACCTGCCAACAGACCAGATTTGGTCGCTCCACATAATAAAAAAATTGCCGGTGAAAATGTAATTGATAGCATCGCCGGGTTTAAATATTCTGGTAAAGGAACATTGCTTTTCGCTGATTTTGACCATCCAAAAGACACACTTTGTTGTAATAAAATGGGAAGCCCTGAGCCTAGACCTTTGGAGTATATTCCCTCCGGTGGAGACAGTGGTGGTGGACTATTCAGACAAAAAAATGGAAAATGGGAGCTAATAGGTATCTGTTCCGGTTATGGCACCAATGTGCAGCAATTAATTAAGAGTGGATATTACGGACAAATAATGGGCTGGACAAGGGTTTCTGTACTTATTGATTGGATTGAAGAACAGACAAAATAAACTGCCTGCAACATTGTGTATGTGTCAATGGCGGATGCATTGGTAAATCAGAGGTTTCAGCATTTAATAAAATTGAGTGTCGGCGGAAAGGTAAGTACCTTTAAATCAGCTACTGCACATACTCAAGGACAGTTAGCCGTCATTGCGTTGCTCGCCCCGATAAAATCGGGGCTCGTATTGTTGAATACCGAAGGCAAATTTTTATTTTATTAATTTTTGTGGTAATTTGAATAAGTGATATTTTTTAATATTGATGAGAATCGCTAATAGTAAAATAGTTTTTTATAATCCCCGATAAAATCAGGGCTAAACCAAACTTAATTAATTTAATCGCAACGCAACGAACGACTAATCTACGATTAGTCGTAGACTAACAAGCAAAATAACGACGCTGGTATAAACCAATGATAAAAAGCCTCGCTCAATACTTTTGTTCACAAAAGTATTGCGTTATTTTGCAGGACGTTATCTGCAATTGCCGCAACTGAGGATTTCAAATGAATCGATCTGTCTTGATAATTTTCTTTTTGTTCAGCGTGGTCTCCATCGGGATGAGCCAACCGATTAAGCGATACGGAGCCAAGATTGGAGTTAGCAGTGCAACGTGGGTTTGGAAAACCGACGGTTCAACGGTTTGTGGAATCGATAATCGACTTGGTCTCGATCTAGGAGCTTCTGTCGAATGGTTCAACACACCGACGTTCAGTGTCTTAACCGAATTACATTTTGTCCAAAAAGGAATGAAGCACAACATCCCAATCACAACAATACAGTATCCAGAAGGTACCGGAGAGTTCATCAAACACAATATCCGTCTCGATTATCTTTCGTTCGCCGTTCTGCCAAAACTCCGACTTGAGACTGAGATTTTTGAGTTTTATGTGATCGCTGGTGTGCGCCTAGATATGTCACTCTCCAACAGTGTCGCTGTCGAAGGGCGTGAACCTTTGAGAACATACTCGGCTCAAGGTTACCAATCTCTCATCGATAAGTTCAAGAGTCCACAGCTTGGTGGAACCGTCGGTTTTGGTGCCCAATTTGATTCGTTGCTTCTACTTCCAGCGGGAATAGAGTTTCGATATAGTCCCAATTTTCAAAGTGCTTACGACCAGTATGTTTGGAACATCAAGAACACATCTTTCGAATTCTTACTGACTATTACCAATTGATGCGGCAACTGCAAATAACACGGCAAACAACGACGCGGGAAAAGTCATGGCCATAAAATGCCTCGCTCAACACTTTTGTTCACAAAAAAATTTGTCTATTATAGTTCACAAAAGTATTGCGTTATTTTGCAGGACGGACGTTATCCGAAATTCCGAACCCCGTTATTGGATGAGAAAACTCGTGCAGATAGAAAAGATAAAATACCATCCCTTAGTTAAAGTTATAGAAGGCGATAAAAATGAACTCTCAGGTTGAAGATATTAAGAAAAAGATCCTACCTATACTCAAAAAATATGGAGTGAAAAAAGCAGGGGTATTTGGATCAATAGTAAGAGGTGAGGCTAACGAAGATAGTGATATAGATATTTTAGTGGAGATTGAAAGCAAGATGAGTTTACTCGATTTTGTGGGATTAAAATTAGAACTTGAAGAGGCACTTCGAAGAAAGGTTGATTTAGGGGAGTATTCTGTAATAAAACCAATCATAAAGGACCATATATTGAGTGAAGAGGTGTCTATTTTATGAAGAGGGATGTAAAACTCTACTTACAGGATATCTGGGAAAGTATCCTTGCGATAGAAGAATATACTGGAGCACTTGCAGAAGAGGATTTTTATTCTAATCGTCAAGTCCAAGATGCGGTTGTGAGAAGATTAGAAATCATCGGTGAAGCAGTCAAAAATATAGATGAATCTGTCAAGAGTAAATATCCTTTAATGAAAATCGGAATTATTGGCGGCGGGCAGCTTGGAAAAATGATGGCTCAAAAAGCCAAGAAAATGGGTTTTCATATCTCCGTTTTAGACCCTTCTTCAAAATGTCCCGCAGCTACACTTGCTGACGAGATAATTGTTGGGAGTTTCTACGACAAAAAAAAAATAACTCAACTCGTTACACTCAGTGATGTAACCACATTCGACATCGAGCATATAGATACCGGAACATTAAAAACACTTTCCGATACCGGACATAAAATTTTCCCCTCCCCATATCTGTTAGAAATAATACAAGACAAACTACTGCAGAAAAAAGTTCTCTCTGAAAACGGAATTCCCGTTCCGGAATTTCAAAATGTTGAATCTCCGGAAACTCTGTCACTGATGAAATTCCCGTTCGTTCATAAAGCCCGCAAAGGTGGATACGACGGCCGAGGTGTAGTAGTTATGAAAAGTAAATCCGACCTGCAAAATGCTATTCAGACTGAATCGATGGTTGAGGAGTTGATAAATTTCGATAAAGAGTTAGCAATTATGGTAGCACGCAGCACATCGGGAGAAATAAAAACTTATCCTGTCGTGGAAATGATTTTCGATAGCCGTGCAAATATATGCGACCTTGTAATAGCACCCGCACGTATTGAGAAACATCTTGCCGAAAAAGCGACACAGATTGCAGTGAAGTCGGTCGAGGCGCTCGACGGTGTCGGGATATTTGGAGTAGAAATGTTTCTCGCCGGGGAAAAAATTTATGTGAACGAAATAGCACCGCGTCCGCACAACTCAGGGCACTACACCATTGAAGCGTGCGCTACCTGCCAGTTCGAACAACACATCAGGGCGATTACCGGCTTGCCTCTCGGTTCAACCGATTTATTATCGCCGGCAGTTATGCTAAATTTACTCGGCGATGAAGATTACAAAGGTAAACCTGTTATCGAAGGATTGAACGAAGCGTTAAGCATTCCGGGACTGTCGTTTCATTTTTATGGAAAAGAAACTACTTCACCGTTTCGAAAGATGGGGCATGTAAATATTTTAAATAATAATTTAGAAGCTGCAATTCAACAAGCTGAAAAAGTAAAATCAATTTTAAAAATAAAAGCAGAGTAGAAAATGAAAAAGATATTGGTAGGAATTATCATGGGCAGCGATTCGGATTTGCCTGTTATGCAGGAAGCGGCAAATGTGCTGGAGAGTTTCAAAATTGAATACGAGATTACTATCGTCTCGGCACACCGCACGCCCGACCGTTTATACAAATATGCAAAATCAGCAGAGAAGCGTGGCATTCAGGTAATAATTGCCGGAGCCGGTGGTTCGGCACATCTTCCGGGAATGACCGCTTCAATCTCGACACTGCCCGTTATTGGCGTTCCAATCTGCACGGAATGGTTGAAAGGTCTCGACTCCCTCCTCTCGATAGTTCAGATGCCGGAAGGAATTCCTGTTGCTACAGTAGCAATAAACAACGCACGTAATGCAGGAATTTTGGCTGCCGAAATTTTGGGAATTAAATATCCAGTCCTCAGAAAAAATATTGCTGCATATAAAAACAAACTAAAGAAGACTGTACTTCTCAAAGCTAAAAAGTTAGAGAAAAACGGTTATAACAAATATTTAAAAACAGCAAAACAAAAATAATATGAATTATTGAGGTGTCCAAAAAGTAGGTTTTCTCGATACGTTCTCTGACATTCGTCAGAGAACACTCGAAAACCTGCTCACCTTGGCCGGTTCTCGAGTGCGATTTATCTACGAGACCGTAGGTAGGAGAAATCGTGTAACGAGAGAACTTTTCCCGTTTTCCGCAAAGAGAAAAAGTCAGTTATTAAGTTATTATAAATAAGGGAGTTACGAAAACAGATTTTGAATTTTGGGTGTTGCATTGCGGAAAACAAGAACATATTGGTTTTCTCGAAACGTAGAACGTTTCTCAAGTAGCGAAGTCGTAGCGTATCGAGAGATATTGTTAGTCAATCCCAATATCTATAGAATATATTTCAAAAAAAAATCAGAACTCTCTACGAGCCTTCGGCTCGAAGAGCCGTAGGCCGTTAGGAGTTCAATGTCTGTAGAAAGAAAATAAAAAATTGTTCCGACCCCAGCGGCCTGCCCGCCGTCCCTCTTTTCGGGACTTTGGTAGGCGGGGGTCGAATGTATTTGAATCATTGAACCAAAGATAATCACCATACCGCTCCTCTGGAGCGGAAATGGGCTCTCTGAATCTTGCACTACAAACATACGAGTCCTACGGACTCGCTTGCAACACAATTAATTGGTTTTCTCGTTTTCCGCAGACAGCAGAAATCATTTTTATATTATTCTACATTAAAAAGTTACTAAAATAGATTTTGATTCTTGGGTGTTGCATTGCGGAAAACAGGAATAAAAGTCCGGCTTTGTGTTAAAAGTCGGGCTTTTATTTTTATTTAGACTATATACGAAATAGCAGCAGCTATTTACTTACAATTGTATCCAACAATTCCTTCGCTTCTTTACGAAACTTATCGTCGTCTTCATCTTGAGTTTTCAAAGTTGGTATAATGTTCAAATGCTCTTTAGCTTTTGCAAACTGTTTTAACTCAACGTAAGCACGGGCGGCATCGAGGCGGTACATAATAAAATCGGGACGCAGCGAAATTGCTTTTTCATAATTTTTCACAGCATCATCTAAGTTAGCCCATCCCAAGCCGAGGGGCCACCGAATTATTTTGCTCTTCTCGCTTACCTTCGTGTTGGTGCGTCCTAAAACATAATAGGCAGTCGCATTTTTGTTATCTAATTCTATCGCTTTATCTAAATCGGCTTTGGTCTGTTTTACAAGACCGATGTTCTCCCAAATTCCTTTAAACAATGCAATACGTCCGTTAGCGATGGCACGCCGCGCATATCCCATTGAACCGGTAGGATTTATTTTTACAGCACTGTCGGCATACGCGTAAGCAGTTTTGTAAGTCTGTTCCTGTTTTGCTTTTTCAGCATCGGTATTTGCCGGATAGTGTTCACCGATATCAACATAACACCGGCTAATCCTCCAGTAAATTTCATAATTCTTATGTGATAATGCCGCAGCTTCTAAATATTTTGAAAGAGCTTTTTGATTTTCGAATGTAACTTCAGCAAAATTATCTCCTTCGAGAATTAATTCCGACACTTTGGTTTCGTTAGAAACATCCTGCGTCAAGGTTAAAGTTGTGAATGATAAAAAAAACACGAGTAACAAAAGAACAATCTTATTCATATTTTACCTCATTAAGTTGATATTAATTTATTCAGATAATTCAATTTTACGAATCGCATCTCTCAGTTGGGAAGCTGTTTCATAATCTTCCTGCTCAACAGCATCCTTCAATTGACTCCGCAACATATCTAATCT
Source organism: Bacteroidota bacterium (assembly GCA_030682385.1). Lineage (GTDB taxonomy): Bacteria > Bacteroidota > Ignavibacteria > UBA10030 > BY39 > JASEGV01. The sequence goes on along the minus strand of JAUXOG010000104.1, from coordinate 87,882 downwards.
ACCGAGTTTATCGGTGGGAATTTTAACCGGTGAAGCTTGGCGTTTTTCTACATCTTCGGTTTCAGGGAAGAACGAAGCTTCACGCATTACCTTTTCCATTACATAGATTGGTATTCCGCACCGGACTGCTAAAGCTATGGCATCGCTCGGACGTGAATCGATCATCTCCCGGTCTAAAGCGATGGTCGCATAAAATGTTCCCTCTCGCAGGTCGCTGATAGTAATTTCAGTTATTTCTAATCCCATCGAATCAATAATATTTTTAATCAAATCGTGTGTCAAAGGGCGTGGTGGTTTAATTCCTTCCATTTCCAAAGCAATCGACTGAGCTTCGAAGGCGCCAATAATTATCGGAAGCTGACGGTTTCCATCTACTTCTTTTAACAGTAAGGCGTATGCACCACCGCTCGCCGGACTCGTTGTAAGTCCTACGATATCTACTTGTACCTTTTCTAATTCCATTATTTTCCTAAAAGTGTCTTAATTTCCTGAGTCAGTACAGGTAAAACTTCAATCACATCTCCAACAATTCCATAATCAGCAATTTGAAATATCGGAGCGTCTTTATCTTTATTTATAGCGACAATACACTTCGATGACGACATACCCGCTAAATGTTGAATTGCTCCCGAAATTCCGCAGGCAAAATAAAGATTAGGCGCAACAGTTTTACCCGTTTGCCCCACTTGTTCGTCGTGAGGTCGCCACCCGGCATCTACAGCCGCACGTGAAGTTCCAACACCAGCTCCGAGTACATCAGCTAAATCTTCTATCAATTTAAAATTTTCAGGTCCTTTCATACCTCTGCCGCCGGATACTATAATGCTCGCTTCGGTAACATCGGGTCTGCCAACTGCGACTTTGGTTTCGACTGCTTTAGCAGCGAAGTCAGCTTGCGTCAACTCGACAGCCACTTTTTCAACTGTAGCGGGAGCGCCGTTGCTTGAACCTGCCGTAAACACATTCGGACGGAGTGTGAATATTTGGACATCGGCAACGATTTTTACATCGCTAATTATTTTACCAGCAAAAATCGGACGTGTTGCAATAATATTTCCGTCCTCAATTTTTAATGCTGTACAGTCAGAAACCAATCCTGCATCAAGTTTTACAGCCAAACGAGGAGCTAAATCTTTCCCTATTTGCGATGCCGGTAATAAAAGTATATTCGCCGACTCTTTCTTGGCAATTTCTGAAATAATTTTAGTATAAGCAGTTGTTGAATAATAATTAAGTTGAGGATCGTCAACAACGATTACACGCGTTGCACCAAAGCCGCCCAATTCTGATGCGATTGATTCTACAGCACTGCCTATTACAAGCGAAACCATCTCGCAATTAAGTTTGTCGGCTATTTCTTTTGCAGCTTTTGTTATTTCAAATGCTGTTTTCTTGAATTTACCTTCGCGTTGTTCTGCTATTGCTAATATTTTCATACTTCTTCCGGTTTTTAGTTTTCTAATTTTAACATCAAATTACTTTTGCTTCTTCGTGTAACAAACGAACCAATTCTTTTACTGCGGTAGAATCGGTTCCAACAATTTTACCCGCCGCTTTTGATTGAGGCATACGCAGAGAAATTGTTTCTACTTTTGAATTAACGGCAGGTATCTGTTTCTCTTCAATCGGTTTCGATTTCGCTGCCATTATTCCTTTAAGCGAAGGATAGCGGGGTTCGCACAATCCCTTTTGAACGCTTAAAACAATTGGAAGTTGGCTTTCAACTTTTTCGTGTCCGCCTTCAATTTCCCTTTCACAGATAATTTTGTTGTCTTGGATTTCCAATTTCACAACAACCGAAACCGAAGGTAAATTAAGAAGCTCGCCAACAAGCCCAACCATTTGCGAGTTATCATAATCGATCGACTGCTTACCTAACAATATCACATCGGGATTGATTTCCTTTAGTGCATCGGCAAGTGCGGCAGCTACTGCAAACGAATCTCGTATCGAATCGTCTTTCAGCAAGACAGCTTTATCGGCACCCATCGCAAGGGCTTTTCGCAATGTCTCCTTGTTGGAGTCGCCGCCGAGAGAAACTACAATTACTTCGCCGCCAAATTTTTCTTTTAATTGTAAACCCTGTTCAACTGCAATTTCATCGTACGGATTTAAAATAAAATTTATCCCCGCCTTGTCGATTGTTTTGCCGTCGGAACTTATTCTAACCTTTGCTTCAGTATCGGGAACGTGATTAACACAAACAGCTATTTTCATTTGAAACACCTATTTTTTTGATTGAAATATTACTTCAAAATTTTTCTGTTGCAATATATTGATAAAAGTTAGAAAAGGCAAAATTTAATTGCTTATTATACAAATGTTTCCTAAATTACAATCAAATAATCCCACTTTATTCAATTTTTTAAATTAAATTCGTATATGGTTTCAAATCCAAAAATCATGACTTTAGAGCGGTTTATTCGGGAGCAGGAGGAAAAATTTCCTTCAGCATCGGGTGAATTTTCAAACATGCTATTCGCATTAACACTTGCTGCAAAATTAGTTTGGCGCGAGGTAAGCAAAGCCGGATTGGTAAACATTCTCGGAACGACTGACCAAGTGAACGTTTCGGGAGATATATTAAAAAAGTTAGACTTGTTCGCCGATGAAACAATATACAAAACAATGTTTTACAGCGGGAACATTTGCGCTATGGCTTCGGAAGAAAGCAACGGGCTGATTGAGATACCTAAAAAGTGTGACAGTGGAAAATATGTATTGCTGTTCGACCCATTGGACGGGTCATCGAATATTGATGCAAATATTACGATAGGTACAATCTTCAGCATTTTTAAACGGGTTACTCCTTCGGGTGTCGGAACTTTGGAAGACTGTCTGCAAACCGGTTACAATCAGGTTGCTGCCGGTTATATAATTTACGGAACAAGCACGATGTTCATATATACTACAGGAAATGGAGTTCATGGATTTACGCTTGATCCGTCGGTTGGTGAATTTTTATTGTCGAATGAAAATATAAGAATTCCTTCGAAAGGAAAAATGTACAGCATAAACGAAGGCAATTACAATTATTGGTCTCCTCCGATACAGAGATACATCAAATATTTAAAAGAAATAGATAACCCATCGGGAAGGCCCTATTCGCTGCGATACATTGGAACGATGGTCGGCGATGTTCACCGCACACTTTTATACGGTGGAATTTTTATGTATCCTGCCGACAAGAAGAACCCTGACGGAAAATTACGATTGATGTATGAATGCAATCCTATGGCTTTCATAGTCGAACAAGCCGGCGGGAAAGCAATTAACGGAAAACAAAGAATTTTAGATATCACCCCAAATTCATTGCATCAACAAACTCCGATTTTCATCGGAAGCAGCGAAGATGTAACCAAGTGCCAGGAATTTTTATCTTCCCCCGAATAATGTACAGTATAAATGTTGAAAATATAACTTTTACTTACCCGGCACACAAAGGTAAAAAGTTGAGTAGTCATTTTTCGTTAGATAAAATACTCTTGTCGTTAACGGCAGGAACATTTTTGAGTATCGTTGGACCCAACGGATCGGGCAAATCGACATTATTAAAAATCATCAGTAAAATTTTATTACCCGATAGCGGGAAGGTAAAAATTTTTGAAAAAGATTATTCAACAATACCACGAAAAGATTTAGCAAAAAAAATTGCTTTTGTTCCTCAAACTCAACCGCTTGCTTTTCCATTTACAGTTTATGAAATCGTTTTGATGGGGCGTTCACCGTATCTTCAGGGTTTCGGTTTTGAGAACATTGAGGATAAAAATATTGCCCAAGATGCGATGAAAAAAACCGATATTCAACATTTATCATCACGCTATATCAACGAATTATCGGGCGGCGAAATCCAACGCGTATTTTTGGCTCGCGCTCTCGCTCAACAAGCGCCAATCTTGCTGCTCGATGAGCCGAATACTCATCTCGATTTGCAACATCAAATCGAAATTCTAACACTCATTAAAAAATTAGTTACTAACGACGGTATATCGGTGGTAGCTGTATTTCACGATTTAAATATCGCTTCGATGTTTAGTGATGAAATTTTAATACTGAATTTTGGTAAAGTTCACGCAGTGGGTAAAACTGCTTCGGTTGTGAACAAAAAAAATATAGAAGAAGTATTTCGCACAGATGTAATAATTGATACTCATCCGGTAATAACTTCGCCACGTGTAACATTGATACCGGATTTTAAAAATAAAATTAATTAAACAAGGAGATGGATAGTATGTTATTTGAAGAAATTAGAAAATATGATCACGAACAAGTTGTATTCTGCTCGAGTGAAGAAGCAAACCTTAAGGCAATTATCGGAATTCACGATACTACGCTCGGACCGGCTTTAGGCGGAACCCGCATGTGGATGTATGCATCGGAAACAGACGCATTAATTGATGTTCTGCGACTTTCACGCGGAATGACTTATAAAGCAGCAGTTGCAGGTTTAAATTTAGGCGGCGGTAAAGCTGTTATCATCGGAGACCCTCACAAAGACAAAACTGAATTGATGTATAGAGCTTTTGGCAGATTCGTTGACGGACTTGCGGGACGTTACATCACCGCTGAAGATGTTGGTACTTCGGTTCAAGATATGGAATACGTTCGTATGGAAACAAAGTACGTAACCGGAATTGATAAAGCTTTGGGTGGAAGTGGCGACCCGTCTCCGTTTACTGCGTATGGCGTTTACGTTGGGATGAAAGCTGCTATGAAAGAATTAACCGGCAGCGATTCGTTAGCGGGTAAAAAAGTTGCAGTTCAAGGCGCCGGTAACGTTGCAAAATATGTTTGCGATCATCTTGCAAAAGATGGTGCGAAAATATTTGTTACCGACATCTACGAAGATAAAGCGAAATCAATTATTGCAGATACGAAAGCCGAATACGTTCACCCAGATAAAATTTACGATGTTGATGCCGACGTTTTTTGTCCCTGCGCACTCGGTGCAATAATTAATGACGACACAATTAATAGAATGAAATTTAAGATTATCGCCGGCGGAGCCAACAATCAACTTGCAGATGAGAACAAACACGGAAAAATTTTGATGGATAAAGGAATTATTTACGCTCCCGATTATGCAATCAATGCAGGCGGTTTGATTAATGTCGCTAATGAACTCGAAGGATACCATTCCGAGCGAGCGATGAAGCAGGCGGGACAAATTTACGACACAATCAAAACGATATTAACTATCTCAAAAAGCGAAAAAATTCCATCTCATGTAGCTTCAAACAAACTTGCTGAAGCAAGAATAAATTCAATCGGAAAAATCCGGCAGGTTTATTCAGGCAAATCTGAATTCAGCGGCAGGTTAGGCGAAATATCCAAATAAAAATTTAGTATGGTAACATTTAAACGACGCGCAATACGAGAAAAAGTTCTACAAGTTCTTTACGCTCACGAAGTATCACAAGAACCGATTACAAAGGTAATTGATGATGTTTTAACAGAGCTGCAAACGAACAAGACCGATTTCGATTTTGCTAAACAAATAATATATAAAGTAATTCAGCACCAAGACACGCTTGATGAAATTATAAAATCAAAAGTAGCAAACTGGGAATTCAGCCGGATTGCAGTTATAGATAAATTTTTGCTAAGAATCGGAATATGCGAGCTTATCTACTTCGACGATATTCCACCCAAAGTAACAATCAACGAAGCAATCGAAATTGCTAAAAACTACAGCACAGAAAAAAGCGGTAAGTTCATTAACGGTGTTCTTGATGCTGTGTACGACCAGCTACAACAAGAAAATAAATTGAAAAAATCGGGGCGCGGATTAATTTCTGAATCCACAACTCCGACACAGAAACCCTCAAATCCCCCAAAAGAGTAATGGACGATAAGAGCCCCGATGCAAATTTGCACCATACTTCTAACCGTTCTCAAATTTTTGTCTGGGCTCTTTTCGATTTTGCAAACACCGCTTTTTATGTTCTAATTCTAACTGTTGGCTACCCCCTTTTTTTTAAAGAAATTATAAACCAAGGGGGTAAAGACGGCGACTTCCTGTGGGGATTAGCTTTCAGCATATCTATGCTGATTGTTGCTATAATTTCGCCCATTTTAGGCGCCGTTGCTGATTACGGTGCCGGTAAAAAACGCTTCCTCCTTATTTTTACTCTCCTCTGTATTTTAGCAACAAGCGGATTATTTTTTACGGCAGAATCAACAGTTTTATTAGGAATCTTGCTATTGATTCTTGCTAATATTGGTTTCGAAGCGGGTTTGGTTTTTTACGACTCATTCCTTCCTGAAATTACTACTCAACGAAGTTATGGCAGAGTTTCCGGTTATGGTTTTGCGATGGGTTATATCGGCTCGCTGTTTACCTTGCTCATCGCCTTCCCTTTTTATATCAAAGGTTTTGTTCCTGAAAATATTTTTAACGTTCAAATAAGTTTTCTGATTGGCGCCGGTTTTTTTCTCATTTTTTCTATCCCCTTATTTCTATTCCTGAAGGAAAAAAACAGAACTGCAAGTTTAAAATTAAACTTCGTGAGCATCGGATACAAAAGAGTTAAATCCACTTTCAAAGAATTTAATAAATATAAAAACATCGGAAAGTTTTTGTTATCCTATTTCATTTACATTGATGCGATTAATACAATAATTATTTTCTCTTCAATTTTTGCACGCGAAACTTTGCACTTCGAGATATCAGAAATCATAATCTTTTTCGCAATAGTGCAGACTTCAGCCATTATCGGTTCAATTTTATTTGGAATTCTTTCTGACCACTTCGGGCAAAAGCGAACTTTAAGTCTCACGTTAATTTTGTGGTTAATTATTGTGGTGATTGCATACTTTGTTACAAGCAAAGTAATATTTTATTTTGTAGGAGTTCTTGCCGGATTGGCTCTTGGTTCGTCGCAATCAACGAGCCGAAGTTTGATGTCGAAAATTACACCGTTTGAAAAGAAGACTGAATTTTTCGGGTTTTATTCTTTCTTCGGAAAAGCTTCCGCTATCATCGGACCTCTACTTTTTGGTTTTATCTCTTCGGGATTCAACCAGCGGGTTGCTATAATTTCAGTTGGAGTATTGATGCTCGTGGGATTAATATTGCTGCAGAGAGTGGAAGAGAAAACAACAATCAACGTTTGATAATAACTCTCTTATTTAATATATTAGCATTGAAGAAATAAAAATGAAATGAAAAATATTATATCGGACAAAGCAGGAAAAAGGCGAGCTTATTGGGTTGACGAAATCCGTAAACTAAGCGGAAATTTCAGTAACGACTCTGACCGTTTAGAAAAAGAATTAGAAGCAGAAATAAAAAAATCGGGAATAGCCGCACTTATTGACCATTTAAGACTTTGCGGTAATATACCAGAATCTTATGGGCACGACACAAGCGAAGAAAAACTTTACTCTAAATACACAGACGCTTTACTTTCTTTATCCTATAAAGCATTAGGGCTTAAAAGTTTGGTGCTGAAAGAAAGAGCCGATGCAGCAGACGTTGAAGCATTTGCTAAAGATTACAGTCTTGTTGCAGACGCTAAATCTTTCCGACTTAGCAGAACAGCTAAAAACCAGAAGGACTTTAAAGTTCAGGCAATGGGCGGTTGGAAACGAGGCAAACCCTATGCAATGGTTGTATGCCCAATTTATCAACTTCCAAACACTTCAAGCCAAATCTATCAGCAAGCGACTACTTATAATGTTTGTGTTTTTACATACTCACACCTCGCTTTACTCTTGGCATTTTCAGAAGTTGAAAGCAAAGCAAAAGCCCAACAACTGCTAAAAACAATTTTTCAAACTGTTCCCGCCATCAATCCTTCTAAAAACGCTAACGACTATTGGTTAGCAGTAAACAAGGCTATGCTGACATTTTCAAAAAAAATCGAAAATCTCTGGGGTATTGAAAAACAAGCAGCTACAGAATCAATAAACATTGCAAAGGAAGAAGCCCTGACTTTTTTAGCACAAGAACGGGAAAAGATTATGCGAATGAGCCATCAAGAAGCTCTGAAAGAACTTATTAAAGTTCACAAAATTGAAAGCAAGATTAAAACAATTAAAGCGATTTCAGACAATGGTTTATTCTCAATAATATAGCTTAAAAATATGGAAAAATATATAAACAAAATCATTGAAGGTAATTGCGTTGAAGTAATGAAAAAATTTCAAGATGACGTAATTGACTTGACTGTTACCTCACCACCTTACGATGATTTAAGAAACTATAAGGGCTATATTTTCCCATTTGAAGACATAGTAAAAGAATTATTCCGCATTACAAAACTAGGCGGTGTGGTGGTTTGGGTTGTTGCTGATGCAACAATTGACGCTACGGAAACTGGAACAAGTTTTAAGCAAGCTATGTATTTTAAGGAAATTGGGTTCAATCTACACGACACAATGATTTTCAGAAAGAAAAATCCAATCCCTCAAATCTATCGCAAGAGATACACCAATGAGTTTGAGTATATGTTCGTATTCAGCAAGGGCGTAGTTAAGACACATAACCCAATCTTAGTTGACTGTATGCACGCAGGTTTAGAACTCAACGGCACAACCTACAAAAACTATTCAAAGAACGAGCAGACAAGAGAGAAATTAGCAAAGCCAGTAAAAGATAAAAAAATTAAAGGCAATATTTGGGAATATGTCGTCGGCAAAAGACAAGAAGACCAAGAAGCGAAAGGACACCCAGCACCATTTCCTTGCGAACTTGTGAGAGACCATATTTTCTCTTGGACAAATTCCGGTGACGTTGTTCTTGACCCAATGTGTGGCAGCGGAACAACGCCAAGAGTAGCCTGTGAAATGCATAGAAATTACATTGGTATTGACATCAGCCACGAGTATTGTAAAATTGCGAGAGAACGAGTTCGCCTAATCGAAATACAACCGAAATTAAAGTTTGATAAAGCACAGCCACCAACATTGGTTTTGCAACATTAGCAACAAAGATGAGATAAAAGGATATAGTAAACCTTTTGATGTTATTCAGAAGAAGGGGATGAACGAAGGCTGCCACAATCGCCTAACACGCTAAACAATGACGCTCCACAATTTGAGGATGCAAATTATAACCTACCCCAGTAAATGTTCGCACATAAAAGTAGTTCATTTCTCTCAACCTCGCGTGTTAATAATTTTCATTTGCTTTTTCCCTTAATTTTTCGTAAAAATAAAGGTTAATGTGAAAAAATTAATATACTTGATAAAAGTCTGTCTATAAATTAACTATATTCTCACCCTGATGATCTAGCGAAAGAAACAACAATAGATAATCTTTAAGATGCCGGGTAATTAAATAATTTTTCTTTATATGCTCGTGTCCATTTTCACCTAAGCGTTTAGCATAATCTGGATTCTGCAGTAATTGTTTTAGCGCAAAAGCAGTACCTTCAATTGTATTAGTCAATAAACCTGAGTACTTGTTAGTGATCTGTAAAGGGATACCACCTACAGCCCCAGCAATTACCGGTTTTGATTTCCAGAGCGCTTCGGCAACTGTTAATCCAAAACCCTCGCGGAGTGATTTTTGCAATACCACAGTAGATGCTCGCTGTAAAGCATTTATTTCAATATCGCTTGCCGGTGGAAGTAATAATAGAAAAATATCTTTATCAACCCCCACAGCTTCTTGAACTTCGGCGAGTACTTTTTCACCCTCAGGATCATCTGTAGCACCGCCACCGGCGAGTACGAGTTGACAATCTATATACTTTTTAACTTGGTGATAAGCCTTTACAACTCCCACCGGGTCTTTGAGATAATCGAAGCGTGATATCTGTGTAACGATAGGCCGGTTTTTATCAATATTAAATTGCTCTAGCACACGGTCTATTGTCTCCCGCGGTAAGTCTCGATTCTTATCGCTCAGCGGGTCAATTGATGGGGATATCAAAACTTGGGGGATTACAAGTTGACGAGCAAACGATGGAGCAGAAAAAATACTAATGTTGTATTTCTCTATATAATTTTTCAGAAAATTCCAAGTGAATTCGTCCGGTCTCGAAAAATCAATATGGCACCTCCATATCCACTTTTGGTCTTTAACCTTTTTTTCCACGAGACCAATCGGCTGCGGGTCGTGGATAAACATAATATCTCCCATCAAATCCATACTAGCCGCATTCATTTTATTTGTTTCTATAAATATTTCTATTTCTTCTTTAGAAAAATTCACCTTGCTGCCGTGTAAGGCATTGTGCATTTTTTTGGTAACTTGGAAGAATTTCTCGTCGCCTTTTATCACATCCCAGCGGGCGTCAACGCCGATGTCTTTCAGAAGCGGAATCATACGAATTAAAATTTCTGCAACACCACCTCCTACTGCGGTCGAATTTATGTTCTGTATGACCTTACCTGATAATCTGCCCGCAAAAAGCTCAAGCTCATCTATAACATCAGCACCAACAACCGGTTCGTAATCTCTAATTGTTAACATTTGCAGCCTCCTCGATTCGTTTAGTGATAAGTTTGATAATTTTAGACCTTAAACTTTCGAGAGTGTGAGTGTACGGGTCAAGTGAGCTGAACTCTTTGGCTAATTTATCTTCACCAAGCGAATCTCTTAACCAAATTGAAAAATCGCATAAGTCGCTTTCAAGCCTAAGTCTGGATTCAAACATATGAAAATAAATTGAGTTTAACGAAACCTTAGCCAGAGACTCTTTAAATTCCAATAAATTATTTGCTTGATTTTTTGTAGGAAAAATAAATGTTTGAGCTTTCATAAAATGAAATTCCATGCCCTTTGGTACGTTACGATCGGCAAACCCTTCACTGTTAATCACTTCTTGAATAATCTCAATTAACCGCAAGCGAATATCTCTTAATCTATTAAACGTTCTTAAATCCATACTCGCTAACCTCTCAGCCAGGACGTTCTCTTGATAAACATTTTTTATCCAATAAGCAAAATCGTTTGGCGGTTCGGGTGATAAATACTCGTGCTGCTGTAAATAATGATGAGTATGATAATATATCGACGAGCTGGGGGCTTCTTTAATACCATCCAATAATTCTTTTAAATTTTTTGCTTTTCTTCCGGTAAGATATATTAAGTTTTGCCGGGTATGGAAATAAAATGGTCCGTTTTTAGCCATACTATTACATCTCCTTTCTAAGAACGAGGGAATGATTCAGTTTCTTTAAGAATAAAATAACTTCATTCGGGTGATTTAATAAATATTTTGCTTTCGAAGAGAAATTGCTACCAACATAGATAGTAAATGCCTCCTTTGGCAAAAGCCGAAAGGCATCCTCATCTGTTCTGTCGTCTCCGATATATACGATGAGCGGTTTTGCGGTAACATTAAATAATTCTATCAGTTTAAAAATTGCCTTTCCTTTGTTCCAATTAATTCTCGGCTTGATTTCAAAAACCTTTTTACCTGAAGAAATTTTCAGGCAACGCGAATACTCCTGCATTTTACTTTTTATTATTTTTTTAAGTGTAGAAACGGGAGTTCCAGATAATTGTCGGTAATGAATACTTAAAGTTATAATTTTATTTTCAATCAAAACACCATGGATTGCTTTAAGACTCTTTTCAAAATTGGTACGGAGTTTTTTCAGTATTGGTACTATATCAGTTACTATCGGATGAGACCATTTAATTTTTCTGGAATATATTTCATATCCATGATTGGCTATGTAAAATAGAGAAGTTAGTTTTACCATTCTTCTGATATCCTTCATCGACCTACCGCTGACAATCCCGACATAAGCATTTGGATGATGAGCTAATGAGTCGAGCAGTAATTTTGTGGATTCGGGTAGTATTGCTTGTTTAGGTTTTTCTTGAATAGGAACAATTGTGCCGTCATAGTCCAGAAAAATAAAAATAGGTCTATTCAAATTGAGCAATTTAATCTGGAGCGTATTCCAAGCAATATATCTTTTATCGAATAAATACTTCGGTTTCATTTCGTCAAACTGGTTCTTCGACAGCTTTTGAAATACGAATTCGATTTAATGTTGAAATCAAATTTCCAGCCCATCTGTAAATATTCCGATCTCTAATTACACCGCGGAGATGCTGCATCCTTTCTTTCCTCTCCTCAACTTTCATATTTAGGGCAGTATATATTGCATCAGCCGTTTGTTCAATATCATAAGGATTGACCATGATAGCGTCCTGTAATTCTCTCGATGCACCGGTAAACTGGCTTAAAATCAAAATACCATCTTCATCATTTCGTGCGGAAACGAATTCTTTAGCCACCAAATTCATTCCGTCGTGTAACGAAGTAACCATACACACATCTGAACCTTTATAATAACGGTTGATATCTTGGTGACTATGATGTGCTTTAAGAAAAACAATCGGTTTCCAATTTATTGATTGAAACTTCCAGCATATTTTTTCTACCGTGGTTTCTACTTCTGCAATTAAATCGTGATAACGTTTTATATGAGTTCGGCTTGGCGCTCCTAATTCAACAAAAGTAAATTTTCCTATGTAATTGGGATGCTTTTCGAAAAACCTTTCGATGGCTTTAAACCGCTCGATGATTCCTTTTGTGTAATCGATCCTATCTACTCCGACACCTAAATACTCGGACGCAATACCTAACTCATTAAATATTTCCGATTTAATTAATTCGTTTGATCTGGATTCAGCGAATTGCGCATCGAGAAGACTTGGGAAAGCAACACTTATCGGAAATGGTTTCACAAATGTAGTTTGACCGCCTTTTTCTACAAAAAATTGTTCCCAATTAATTTTTGATTCTAAAACCCTATCAACAGTTTCCAAAAAATTATTGCAGTGAAACTGGATATGAAACCCTATCAAATCGGCACCTAATAAACCGACTAAAATTTCCTTCTGCCACGGACATATACTAAACGCTTCCGGGTTGGGCCAAGGGATATGCCAAAATATTGCAACCTTAGCATCGGGTCTTTTTGATTTTATCAAAAAAGGTAATAATGCAAAATGATAATCTTGAATAATAACTAATGGTTCATTTTCATTTTTTATTTCTTCTAAAACAGCTTCAGCAAATTTTTCGTTTACTTTTTGATAATATATCCAATCTTCTAATCTGAAATCAGGTCTGGTATGTGTAATGTGGCAAAGGGGCCAAATACCTTCGTTTGAAAATCCATAGTAGTATCCCTCTTCTTCTTCTTTGTTTAACCAAACGCGCTTCAGTGTATATAGTGGCTCCTCGGGTGGCACTTTTAATTTTCCATCTTTATCAGCAGTCTCAACATCGGCATCTCCACTTCCGTGTGCTACCCACACTCCTCCGCAAGCACGAAGCACCGGGTCTAAAGCCGTAACCAAACCTCCTGCCGGGATAATGCTTTCTATTTTTCGACCTTTTTTAATATGCATATATGGTTCTCGATTTGAAACCAAAATTAAATTCTTTTCACCAAGTTCCATACGCACATGTTCTTTTAATCGTTCTGCCGTCCACGTCTTCTCGCCAATAATTCTTAACCTGGCTTCCTCTTCAGCTTTTGCTCTTGCAATCGATAAACTTTTTGCTAAGTGAGTTACTTCGATAGCGAGTGGACCTAAAATATCTCCTTGGGGAATATCAATATTTTTTGTGCTTTTACCCATTCTTAAATATTTTAACCGATCAGCGATCTTAGCTATTGGGCCAACTATACTCCAACGAACAACCAATACTGTTGTAACTATAATTAATAGTGATAAAGTCAGAAGCCGAATAAAATTATATCGCCAAATGTTTTCGAGTCGCGTGTTAATGTATGAAATGTCATGAAAAAGCCCCAGCTTCCCGAGTACTTTCCCATCCTCCTTCATAAGATAGATATAGGTATGAATTTCTTTACTATGTAAAGTTTCAACAGAATATTTTGTTGTGTCTTCATCAAATGAAGATTTTAGCTGCGCTATATGTTCAGGAATTCTAACTGTAAGCCCTGGAGTTATAGCTAAAATATCGTTTTGACCATCGTATATTACAATTCCGTAAAGGCGTTCCCGATTACCAAATTTTTCGACTAATTGATTTAACTTTGTTTTATAATTAGGGGGAAGTAAATTTTTAATGGATTCCTGTAGACTCTCAGCCAACAAAATACAGCGGCGATTAAGTTCTTCAATCTGGTCTTGTCTTTCGAGGCGAATTTGAAAGTATGAAAATACGCCTGCAACTAATATTGCGACAAAAAGCAGCGACAATATTAAACGAATTGTAATTTTCATAATTTTTCCTTTCACTATATATATAATATAAAAAGATACAATTAGCAATAGCCTATTTGCTTTTTCCCTTAAATTTTCGTAAAAATGAGTAGTATTATTTAAAAACAAAGGTTAATGTGCAGAAACTAATCTCAATTTTCATACTATTATTGTTGCCATTATATCTGTTCTGTGACGACGAAAACGAATATGTTCAGGTATATACTTCGGTAAAACCGGCAACGATAAAAGCAGGCGGTAATGCTGAAATTTTATTTACATTCGCCACGCAAGAAGGCATTCACATAAATTTAGACCCTCCTATTGAAGTAGAAATAGATAAAAAATTTGCTGCATTAAGTAAACTCGATGTTCCCAAAGCAAAAGGAAGCGAATATTTAAATTTGAAAAAACCAGTAAAGCAAAGTTTTACCTTGAATAAAAAACTAAAACCCGGAAAACATCAACTTAAAGGAACACTTACATATTTTTATTGTTCAGATGAAGAAGGATGGTGCAGCCGGTTTCAACAAACAATTCAACTTAATATTGTTGTAGAAAAATAAGAATGCCAAAAGCATATTTCATTTCCGACGCTCACTTAGGATTGGGGAACAAAGAGACAGAGGCAAAAAAAGAAACGCTTCTGCTCTCGTTTTTTGATCATATTAAAAGAGATGCCGATTCGCTCTATATTTTAGGCGACTTGTTTGATGCCTGGTTTGAATACAAAACCGTGATACCACGGGGATTCCATCGCACGATTTCAAAACTCGACGAGTTAGTCAGAAACAACATAAAAGTTCATTACCTTGCAGGCAACCACGATTATTGGATGGACAATTTTTTTACGGACGACTTGGGAATAAGCGTTCACTTCGACGCATTCGATATTGTTCTGGATGGAAAAAAAATATTTATGCACCACGGAGACGGCTTTACGTTGAACGACCACGGTTATAATATTCTAAAAAAAATTCTGAGAAGCCCGATTAACATTAAACTTTACAGAATGCTCCATCCCGATTTAGGAGTTACTTTGGCAAAAAAAATTTCGCGTACGAGCCGTAAACATTCCTCGAATAAACACTTCGGTGAAGACGACGGAATGAAAAAAGCCGCCGAAAGAAAAATTCAGGAAGGTTACGATATCGTTATTATGGGGCACCGGCACGAACCGAGTTTCCAGAAAATCGGGAACGGTTTGTATGTTAATTTAGGCGATTGGATTTCGCATTTTTCTTATGCAGAAATGGCTGACGGCGTAATAGCACTAAATAAATGGTCATCAAGTAAATAAATTTTATGGCTGCAAAAAAAACATTCTGGAAAAAACATAGCAAGAAAATAATATTTGCAATCATTATTTTTCTGATATTTTTAGCTTTCTATATTCCATACATCATCTCGGGTTTACCTTCATTGGAAGACCTCGAGAATCCAAAAGCCGAGCTCGCCACTAAAGTTTATTCTATCGATGGTGAAGTTCTCGACCAATTTTTCATAAAAAATAGAACTCGCGCAAATTTAAAAGAACTCCCTCCCCACTTAATCGATGCCTTAATTGCAACAGAAGATAAAAATTTCAGACAACATTGGGGTGTCGATGTTTTACGCTTTGTCAGAGCGATGGTAAAAAACATCATAACTTTTCAGATGCGGGAAGGTGCAAGCACTATCACACAACAGCTTTCACGGAATTTATACGACTTAAAAGTAGAACGTAAAAAATTTCACGATAAAATTACACGTAAATTCCGAGAGTTCATTACTGCATTTCAGATTGAATCGAACTACACGAAAGATGAAATCATCGAAATGTATCTGAACGTAACTTACTACGGTAGAAGTGCTTATGGTATTTCGGCAGCATCGCAAATTTACTTCGGAAAGATTCCTGCTGATTTAACAGTCAGCGAAGCCGCCCTGCTCATCGGATTATTGAAAGGTCCAGGCAGATACGACCCCGTAAACAATCCCGAACGTGCTGTTAACCGGCGTAACACCGTGATTGATCAGATGTTGAAATATAATTATCTCACCGAAATTGAAGCAGAAAAAGCAAAAGCCGATGAATTGCAAATCCGTTCTGCAAATAGCGAAGGAATAACCGGAGTTGCTCCTCATTTTGTGGAATACATTCGGCAGCAATTAATGCAAAAATCGGAAACATACGGATTCGATATTTATCGTGATGGCTTAAATGTTTATACTACACTCGATAGCCGGATGCAACGGTATGCCAACCGGGCGGTCGAGGAACATCTTAAAGATTATCAGCCGAATTTTACAAAAGCATGGAATTGGAGCCGCAACAAAGACGTCCTCGAAATCGTAATTTCACATACAATACGCACCTCCGATGTTTACAGGAAGGCAAAAACACAATCTGCAAAGGATAGCATCGCAAAAAGTTTACGCCACAATTCTGCTTTTATTGACTCATTAAAAAAATCTTCCACACAAATTGAAGTCGGTTTCGTTGCAATCGACCACCGTTCCGGCGGAATAGTGTCTATGGTAGGCGGTTCAAATTTCCGTAGTTTCAAATACGGACTGAACCACATCACACAGATACAGAGGCAACCCGGCTCTACTTTTAAACCTTTCGTCTATACGGTTGCAATCGACAATGGCTATCCCCCCTCATTCGAAATTTTAAATCAACCTGTAACTTTAGTGATGGTTGACGGAAGCAGGTGGACTCCGCAAAATTTTGATGGAACTTTCGGCGGGAAAAATACAATCAGAGAAGGATTAAAATTTTCAATTAACTTGCTTGCAGTCCGGGCAATTATGGAGATCGCTCCCGTTCAGCAAGTTATTGAATACGCAAACAGGATGGGAATAAAATCGAAGCTGCCTCCTTATGAATCGCTTTCGATGGGGACGGGTGAAGTTTCGCCGCTCGAAATTACTGCGGCATTCAGCGTATATCCCAATGATGGTGTTTATGTCCAACCCTTTTCGATAATTAGAATTGAAGATAAAGATGGAAATATTATCGAAGAGAATCAATCGGAGCGGCGCGAAGTTTTAAGTAAAGAAACTGCATACATAATTACCAGTATGTTAGAAGATGCCGTGAACAGCGGAACAGGAACGCGCGTTCGGAGTTATTTCAATTTACCCGCTGCCGGAAAAACCGGAACAACACAGGAATATGCCGATTCATGGTTTATCGGTTTTACACCTCAGCTTACAGCGGGTGTTTGGGTGGGATTTGATAATAAAAGCGTTCACTTCACAAGCGCCGATGGTCAAGGCGGAAGAGCGGCAGCTCCAATTTGGGGACGTTTTATGGGTTCCGTTTATGAAGATAAATCAATTGGATTACCCTTAGAATTCTTTCAGCAGCCCGAAGGTATTGTGCGAGAATTGATCTGTTCGGATTCGAAAGGATTGGCTACGGAATTTTGTCCCTCAACTTATGAAGAAATATTTAATAAAAAATATCTTCCCGCTCCTTGCTCCCTGCATACGTCTTCACATTGGGAAGATCATAAAACTTCGAAAGGAAACACTAATTTTTAACCGTTACTGAAGTTCTTCGGCGAATATGTTTTCGTCGTCGAAATCTTCGACTTGTTGTTCTTCTTCTAATACGTGTTTAGAAATGAAATAAATAGGTATGGCAACGAGAGCTGCTATTCCGATCCACTTTAATACGTTGAAAAGATTTTTATCTTCATCCATAAATAAAAAATAATTAATTGAGATTTTAGTTTCTGAATCAATATAAGGATTGCCTTTAGAAAAATCAAGAATTATGAAAATTGAATTTTTTGGTGCAGCACAAACTGTAACAGGTTCCATGCATCTTTTACATATCAACGGAAAGAAAATACTCCTCGACTGTGGATTATATCAAGGTAAACGGAGCGAGGCGAACGAACGCAACCGCAACTTTCCTTTCGACCCGCAAACAATTGATGCTGTAATTTTATCGCACGCACATATCGACCATAGCGGAAATCTTCCAACCCTTGTAAGAAACGGTTTTAACGGCACAATTTACTCAACATCCGCTACGCGCGACTTGTGCAGCGCTATGCTGATGGATAGCTCGTTTATACAGGAAAAGGATGCTCAGTATTTAAATAAAAAAGCAAGGAAAAACAATGAACCGCGAGTCGAGCCTCTTTATACTCCGCAGGATGTTTTAGAGACACTCGGATACTTTCAGGGTTTTCCGTACCATCGTGAATTTCAGGTTTGCGAAGGAGTGAAAGCCAAGTTTTTCGATGCCGGACACATTTTAGGATCAGCGGGAGTTCGTTTAACAATTTCGGAAAACGGCAAAACTAAAACACTCGGTTTCAGCGGCGACATCGGAAGATGGAATTTGCCAATCATCAGAGACCCTGAATTCATGGGCGACACGAATTATTTGATAAGCGAGAGCACTTATGGCGGAGTCGCCCATCATCCCCCGACTGAAATGGATAATCAACTTGAAGCTGTTATCAAGCGGACACTACAGCGCGGCGGTAAAATTATTATACCGGCTTTCAGTGTTGGAAGAACGCAAGATGTGGTTTACTCGCTTTTTCGTTTATCTGAAGCAGGCAGGCTTCCGAAAATTCCGGTATTCGTCGATAGCCCGTTGGCAACAAACGTAACTGAAATTTATCGCTTACATCCTGAATGTTTTGATAAGGAAACAGCAGCACATCTCCTCAAACATCACGACCCGTTTGGCTTCAATCAAATCCGTTATATCCAATCTACCGACGACTCGAAAGCTTTAAATGAAAAAGAAGGAACTTATGTTATAATATCTGCGTCAGGTATGTGCGAGGCGGGACGCATACTTCACCACCTTGCAAATAATATTGAGGACTCTCGCAACACAATTCTTATAGTCGGCTACACCGCCGAACATACATTGGGTAGAAAAATTGTAGATAAAAATCCGGAAGTCAGAATATTCGAAAAATTTTACAAACTGCGAGCCGAGGTTGTCGTCCTCGAATCGTTCAGCGCTCATGCCGACGGAAACGAGTTAGTGAAATATATTTATCAATTCGATCCAACGATCATGGAAAATATATTTATTGTTCACGGCGAACTTGAACGGTCAGAAATTTTAAAACAACAGATAGCCGCAAAGGGATATAGATCGGTAATCCCTAAACAATGTGAAATTTTTAATCTTCAATAAAATTTATGAATACAGGTTTGAACGGAAAAACTGCAATCGTTACAGGTGCGACACAGGGAATCGGTAAAGCTATCGCACTCGCACTTGCAAACGAAGGAGTGCGGCTTATTTTATGTGCCCGAACCGAAGAACAATTGCAGCAAACAGAAACTGAAATTAAAGACCGCTTCCATACTGAAGTTACTTTTGTTAAAGCGAATCTAACAAGAACAAACGACATCAAGCGGGTTGTTACGAAGGCAATCTCAAAATACAAGCGTGTCGATATTTTAGTAAACAATGCCGGCGGCGCTCACATCGGAGGGATTTTTGAAATTACCGACGAAATTTTTGAAGCCCACATCCATTTAAAATTATTAGGTTATATCCGTTTTGCACGCGAAGTAATTCCATATATGCGGCAGCAAGGGGGCGGAAGAATTATTAACGTAATCGGCACAGCGGGCAAAGAGCCGAAACCAACTCTTATGCTTCCCGGTATCACTAACGGAGCTCTTCTTAATTTTACAAAATCATTGGCGTTAGAATTGGCTAAAGATAATATCACCGTTAATGCGGTTAACCCCGGAACGACCGATACTCCTCTCACCGAACAGACAATCGGTACATTAGCTTCCTTACAAAACGTAACTCCCGATGAGATGCGGCAAATGCTAAAATCTGATAATCCATTCGGAAGACTCGTCCGTTCGGAAGAAGTTGCATCCGCAGTAGTTTTTTTAGCATCGGAAGCGGCTAATTTTATTTCAGGTATTTCGATGAACGTCGATGGTGGAACTACACGCGGAACAACTTGATGAGCTACCGGGTTTTTACATTTATTATTGCCACCGGCTTTTTAATGTGGAACTCTTATGGACAGACAGATACTTCAACATCAACTATGAACAATCTGTCGATGGGTTATGACAAGAATATCAACACGCACAGATGGGATGCAAATATTTTTTACAAATCAAGTTTTGCGGGTTTCGATTTTCAATTTGATGAACGCTTCAAATCTTCTCTTATCAGAACACATAAAAACATCATCCGCGATGAGCAGTCGGTCGATTTTTCAACAAAATATAAAATTTCGTCTCCTCTTAAAACATCTTTGAAAATTTCATCATTAGTGATTTCCGATAATCAGGGAATCGGCATCAGCAGCATTGCCTCGCATTTGGTGCACGGCGGTTTTGAATATGCACCTTTTTCGAAATTCCTCTTTGAGCCGATGGTTGGATTCCGTATCGACCGGCAAATTACTGAACAGGATGCAGGCGTTTCATATCTCTTAAGTGCAAAAACTGTTGATTTGCAATTGGGTGGGTTCAATACTTTTTTGAATGGGGTGTATCAGGTTGACCGGTTAGACCCGCGATATTTAGAAACACAAAACCTGATGTTAAGGTTAGATAAAATATTTTTTGAAAGAACCCGCAACGTTTTAAACATTACTTACAAAAATTATCAACGCGATTTTTACTTCGCTGCCGATACTGCAGTTCAATTGAAATTTAATACCGCTAACAATATTGAGAAACGGACTGAAAATTTTTATTTAGTGCAGGATACTCTCGATTACAACATCAGCAGCCGGTTTTTATTCTCAGCAAACGGTTTAGTTCTCGTGCGAAACATACAGAAATCTATAAAATACAAACCGGTAGCCGGACGCTATTTCGATAACATCATCGATGATTTTAGAATCGAGGGCGCTGCTCAGCTTGCCTTTCAGCCAAGTAACTCTTTGAACGGTTTGGTTCAAATATTTTATGGAGAACGGGATGTTACTCATGCGATAAAAAAGGATGACCAAATTTCTCAATCGGCTTTCGATTTACGCAAACGTGATGAGGATAAAAAAAACAATTATTCACGCCGCTCAACGCTCACTGCAAACGTAGGAATTAATTTAACCAACTCCGACAGAATTTCATTAACAGGTTCAAGCAGCATACTGCGTTACGATACACCAAGCAAACTCAACGACGACGACCGCGACGAGTTATGGATGGCTTATAATCTCACAACCTATCATAATATCAACCGTTACCTGTTTGCCCAAATAGCTGTCGATGCTAATTTATCTCACGTAGTTTACCTGTTAGGTGCACGAAGCGCCAACAATAATTGGAACAGAATTTTACGCCTCTCCCCCCGCATCCAATACATTCCATCGAAATTTTTTTCTACAACAAATACATTCGAAGTTTTAGCAAATTATACGGTTTACGATTTCGAGGATTTACAAGTTCCGGTAAAAAGTTTCTCCTTCAGGCAGTTCTCATTCATCGATTCAACAAGAATTTCGATAACTCCACGAGTTGGTTTCGATTGGTTCAGTTACATAAGTTTGTATGAAAGAGGTGTATTAAACTGGAAAGCATTTAAAGGGCGACCGATAAATTATTTCGAGGATCAGACTTACATGCTGCAAACATTTTACAAAGCAACGGCTGATTTGCTTTTTTCATCAGGCATTCGTTACTTTAGTCAAAAACGTTTCGGTTACGTCGGTAAAACGAGACAGATAGAAACCCATTTGCAAAGTATCGGACCGGTTGCACTTATAACATTTTTCTTCAGACCGAAGATTGAACTTATCGTAAAAGGTTGGCACGAACGAATCGAATATACAAACACGCAACCTCGATATTCTACGAACTTAACAATGAGCATAAAAACACTTTTATAAAATGGTAAAAGTTGAGAAAAAATATTTTAAATTAATTTTGAAAAGCACTCCGAAAGAAATTTCAAAAGTGGAACCATTTTTAAAAAAAGTGAACCGGTATATACAATTTGATGAAATTCAATTTCACAATTTACTTGTCGCAACAACCGAAGCAGTAAACAACAGTATTACTCACGGTAATTTGAGAGACCCGAAAAAGTTGGTTGAAATTAGTGCCACTGCAACATCCACAGCCATTGAGATACATGTTTGCGACGAAGGCAAAGGAATAAATCTTAAAAATATTCCTGACCCGTTAGACGAAAAAAATTTATTACGTGAGAACGGGAGAGGTATATTTTTAATACAACAATTTATGGATAGCGTTAAATTCAAGCGTACTGAAAACGGAAATGAAGTAATTATGAAACTGAGGAAAAAGAAGGTAAATTAGATTAGAATCATTAACTCATGTCACGCAAAATAGTGTTCGGGGTTAAAAATTCGAAAACCTAAATCCCTGCCTGCGGCGGGCATGCGAAATTCGAAACAAATTCGAATTTCTAAAATCCCTGCCTGCAGCAGGCAGGTAAAACTGCTTCAAAAACACCGATTATTATAATTTTGAGCATTCCAATTTTGGATTTGTTTAGTATTTCGACCCGCTTGCCAAAGCGAAGCGGCGGACAGGTATTCGTGCTTAGGATTTTACGCAACAAATCATAACTCTGCGTAACATCAGTCATTAAATAAAACATCTCATGTTTTCCGCCCAAGAAGGAAGGGTAATTTATTGACAATTAATATGGGAAGCATTATATTGAACTAACAAATTTTCAACAACCTTATTGAGAAAATTGGATGAGATAAATTAAGGCGTTGGAAAAGTTTTTTTAAGATAGATTATACTGCATAACCAAATACTATGATACCTTGGAACCGATAGACGAATATAAAATAGACAATGCAACACGAAAATTTCTTAAATAAAAAAACTAAAAATATTAATAACGCAATATGGCTTAATTACATATGTTAGCCGCAAGCAAAGATTGAAATGAGAAATGACTAATCACTCTAATTATGCTTTAGAGACACTAGGGCATGCTGTATATTACTTAGCTGTCGGTGGAGGGGATGTTAGGAAAAGGCTTAAGACAGCATATATGGAATTTCATCCCATTTCAGAGGATGACTTTCCCCCGAATCTTCGGGAAGACTGGAAATGGATAATCAAGCAACTAACGCGATACGGTCCGGTGCGACGGTCTAATGGAGCGGTATGGATCGGAGCAGCAGACAATACATTGTCTCGAATCAAGAACTCTACTGGAGCGAAAATAGCGCAGAGAATTGTCGCACTGGAAGCCGAACTAAGAAATCACTTACAAGACGGTTGACAATAAATCTTTGCCTGCGCCTAACAAGCAAAAATACGTCGCTGGTATGAACATCGTTAAAACTCGCTCAGTGCTTCCGCTCACTCGAATGAGATTTATATGTTCGTTCCAGCATTGCGTATTTTTGTAAGACGTTAATTGGCATTTATTTTAAGAATCAGTATATTAAATCAGTTTAACAAATAAAAAGGAATTGTGCCATGGGCGATCATGTGATCCCAGAAGAGATAGAGAACCAATTACTGCAAATGTCCGTTGAACAGCAACGACAAGTGCTAGAGTTTATCCGCACACTCGCTCTATGCAAACAAACAGGTGTAGCGGGAAAGTCCTTACTATCATTCACCGGCAAAATTTCACCAGATGAATTAGAATTGATACAACAAGCAATCGAAGAAGGGTGCGAGAAAGTTATTGCCGATGAATGGTAAGATCCTCCTGGATACCAACATCGTGATAGGACTATTTGCTAATGATCAAAGTGTTCGACAACGACTGGAACAGACAGAACAAGTTTTCATCCCAAGTATTGTCTTAGGCGAACTTTACTATGGTGCTTACAAGTCCATTAAAATTGAGGAAAACATTTTACGCATTAAGGAGTTTGCACAACAAAATTCCGTCTTAGCTTGCGATACTCTTACAGCCCAACATTACGGTCGTATCAAGAATACCTTACGACTGAAAGGTAAGCCAATCCCGGAAAACGATCTTTGGATTGCTGCATTAGGTGTACAATATAGCCTCGTAGTGGTAACCCGCGATGAACATTTCAATGCAATAGACGCATTGACAGTTGAACAATGGTAATGTTCAAGAGCCAACCCCAACTAACCTATATATCCTATCTCCATTAATTTGACTTGAATCAACATCAACACGCGGTTAAAATCACCCTTCTCGTGTACAAAATTTACCTCGTCGGAGAGGATAACAAGGAGCGGACAGATTTTGTAATTCTTCCTTTTTTCCGCAATGCAGTACCATAATACTTTTTTCAATTTCCCCGTGTTCTGAAAACAAATATATCCGGTAATCAACCCGGAATCTTGACCTGATGTACTTCTGATTTATTGTTTCATATGTTCAATTGTTTTTTAGTTACACGAAGAGTACGAAGTCGGACACGAAAGACACGAAGCGTCAGAGTAAATCCCAAAATTCTTTGTGGAACCTGCTATAAAATTTTATATCCGTGTTCCTCCAGTTTTCAGGCTTGCAGTACCCAGTCGAATAAGTCATAGGACGTTAACGCATAATTTTACAATTCCGCCTTAGCCGGAATAGATTTGAATTGAAAAATGTTTGCGGAAGACAAGAGGAATTTTCTTAATACAGCAATTTATGGATAGCGTTCAATTTAAACTTAGTGCAACCGGAAGTGAAGTGATTATGAAACTGAGGAAAAAGGATAAAGTTTAGAATCCAAATTGTGTGTTTTTCATCTAAAAAACACAATTTTTCATTCTAAAACTAAAGCGTTCACCGAAAATAAATAGTGATGACTATTGATATAATCTATTAATTTATTTATATTCGATTGTAGAATATCAAGTTTTTTCAAGTTCTTTGTTTTTGAAAAATATAGAAAATTATTCGATGGGCATCATGGAGAAGGGTAAGTTGCACATAGGATTTGAGGTGGCAGCTAACTCGCGTTATTTAATATTAAAAACTAAACACATTATTCTACGGTAGCATCAGAATTCTTAGAATCTCATCAACACCAAGTTTAATCACACCACCGAATAGTGCAATCGTTGATTCTTCGTGAGTTTTGTTCAACTGAACATTTTCGCTTCACGAGATAACTCATTATTGGTTAGAGATGATACAACATTACAATAACATCCCCTGCGTAATTTTGGGGGCTCAAGCTATTCACATTTATTAATTATGGAGGATTTATGAAACTTTATAAGTATTCTATATTTATTCTACTGTTCGTTCTTTCAAATGTTGGAGTTGCACAATGGTCGTCCAACCCTGCAGTAAACAATCCTATTTGTACTTTTACTAATGATCAAAGAGACCAGGTTTTATGCAGTGATGGCGACAATGGAGCCATCATTGCATGGAAGGATAAACGAACGGATGCAGGTGATATTTACACGCAGCGCATAGATAAAAATGGAAGTGTTCGATGGAATACGAACGGGGTTGCTCTTTGTACCACTATGTACGAACAATTGACTCCAAAAATTATTTCCGACGGGAAGGGTGGGGCAATTATAGTTTGGGATGACCGACGAACCGGTGTGACCAGCGGAAATATATACGCCCAGCGTGTTGATGCAAATGGGCAAGTGTTTTGGGCAACGAACGGTGTAGCCGTAAAAGCCGGATTGGCATATACAACGCAAATTACCACCGATGGTGCTGGCGGAGCCATCATCGCCTGGAGAGATGATCGTAGCGGTGGTATGGATCATTCCGATGTTTATGCGCAGCGAGTTGACTCTTCGGGAAATATCATGTGGACCTCGACTGGAGTTGCGATAGCAACCGCCACAAGCGTGCAATATCCATCGTGTATGGTAAGCGATGATTCAGGCGGCGCAATAATTATCTGGACTCATGTGCGCACTGATGCAACAAGAAATCTTTTTGCTCAACGCGTAAATGCTGCCGGTACGAAGATGTGGGCTACAGCAGGGGTCGCGATTGCTAATCTGACAACCTCTTCACAAATTCCTACAGCACAACCCGATAAACAAGGCGGTGTCTTTATTATCTGGGAAGATAGCCGCGGACCATCCCATAACCGAAAATTCTACGGGCAACACTTGAACGCTTCAGGTGTGAACCAGTGGATCGCGAATGGCAAACGTCTGACGAGCGAAACTCAGGATTTATCCGGATATGCTAATTTTATTGTGGACGGCTCAAATGGTCTCATTTTTGTCTATTCAATCTATATCTCATATTACGACAATCACATAATGGCGCAGCGGGTTAGTAATAACGGAACAGTTCTGTGGGACACACTCGGTGTTCCAATATGTTCTCGTAAGTGGGCCCGCTCTACGCCTGAAATAATTAATGATGCCAATGGTGGTGCAATAATGGCCTGGCATTGCGACAGGACATCTGAAACAGCTGATTATCCGGGCTATCTGTACGATATTTATGCTCAACGGGTCGATACATCGGGTAATATTCTTTGGGCGACAAACGGCGTTCCGGTAAGTACGGCAACTAATGCACAATCATTTCCAAAAATCATCCCGATTGACGGTGGTGGCGCGATACTTACCTGGGCTGATTATCGTGGAGGTGGTAATTTAGATATTTATGCTCAACGACTAAATGCGAATGGATCAATAACGGACGTAAAAACATCCGCATCAGTCCCGGATAAATTTGAGCTTTATCAAAACTATCCCAACCCGTTCAACCCGTCAACAATTATCAATTATCAATTGCCAAGTGTAGGTCGGAATGGTATTCCGACTTACTATGTAACACTAAAAGTCTACAACATGCTTGGGCAAGAAGTGGCAACACTTGTGAATGAGAAACGAGAAGCAGGACGGTATGAAGTTGAGTTCAACGCCTCCACCCTTCCGAGCGGTGTTTACTTCTATCGTTTACAGACTGAGACTTTTACAGAAACAAAGAAACTTTTGTTACTGAAGTGAGCGGTATCCACAATTAATGTTTCGTAAAAGGTTAAAGTCCCTGAGTAGGATTTTCAAAATTGGATTGAGCCGGCTTTGTTGAGATCATTTATTGAGTACGAGGTGTCAATATTACAAAGATATTAAATATATCCTAAATCCATCAGCTTAGCTTGTATCAACATCAATACTCTGTTAAAGTCGCCTTTCTCGTGCACGAAATCCACTTCGTCCGATGGGATCACCAGCAGAGGACCGAGTTTGTAGTTACCGATCCATTCTTTGTAGTTCTCATCTAATTGTTCTAAGTACGCGCGAGGGATGCTCTGTTCGTACTCGCGCCCTCGTTTTGCGATTTGCTCAAGTAAAGTTTCTATTTTTGCTTCAAGATAAATCAGTAAACCGGGCGGTTGAAGATACTCCATCATAACTTTATATAGCTCGACGTAATTTTTATAATCGCGGTCGTCCATCTTCCCTATCTTGTTCAGATTTTTTGCAAATATCTCGGCGTCCTCGTAAATCGATCTGTCCTGTATTACCGATTTATCCCCTTCAACAATAGATTTATGGTCGCGGAAACGTTTGGATAAAAAATAAACTTGTAAATTAAACGACCATCGTCCCATATCACCATAGAAATCGCTCAAATACGGATTATCATCAACCGATTCATAATAGGCATCCCATTCGTATTCTTTTGCAAGAAGTCGTGTTAACGACGATTTGCCCGATCCAATATTACCAGCTACCGCTGCAAAGATTTTTGTTTTCATAAGGGAAAAAATTTGGTTTGAAATTCAATTAATTCGTTTTCAAGATAATTGTTTTATTTATGAATTGCAAAATGACACTTATAACGATTCCCAAGAAATATATCAAAGAAGATGATTTAGTGATACTCCCTCGCAAAAAATATGAAGCGTTGTTGGCACTTGAAAAAAATTAAACCAACTGCGGGGTTTCAATAAAACATTCGACTCCGCTGGAGTCGGTATTTTTTTTTGTTTCTTTCTACAAACATTCGACTCCTAATGGAGTCGGTATTATTTATTTTTCATATTCTACAGACATCTATTAGAATCGAGTCCGTAGGTCGCCGTAGGCGACTCAAATGTTTGTAGTATGTTATATAGAAAGATTTTTAGTTTTTTAAAAAAAGGTGCGGAAGTCAGGAGTACAAAGAATATTGGGTACTCACGAAATTTATAAGTAGCTTATTTTTTAGTTTCAATTACAGATGCAATTTTCAACAATTCCTCATCTTTCCAGTAATTTCCCACAACCTGCAAACCGAATGGAAGTCCGTTTGCAAACTTGCCAACCGGTAAATTTATCGCAGGCAATCCTGCAAATGTCCACGGCAAATTCATAATCGGATCACCTGTTGAATCCAATCCGAAAGGTGCATGACCAACTGTCGAAGGTGTTATGAAAGCCGTTATATTGTTGCGATTCATTATCTCAATTAATTCCGAACGAAAATGAGCGCGATTGTTTTTACAATCTCTTAATTCATTCTCTTTTACACTTTGTCCTTTCAATATCAACTCGACAGTTTTCGGATTATACAAATGCGAATATTTTTCAAACCAATTTTGATGAACAATTGCCGCTTCAGCAGCTATCAATTTGTTGTGAATATGAACTATCTCCTCAAAATTTTTCATCACTTCCATTCGCACAATCTCTAAACCTGTATCTTCCAATCGCTTTACGACTGCCCAAAAATGTGTTAATGTTTCCGGGGAAGTTTCTTCGAGATATGCCCCCTCAGGTATCCCCAACTTAATCTTATCAACTTTACCCACAGTTATCCACTTTTCACACAAAACCGAAGCAGCAAATTCACCGCTTTCGACATCAGAAGTAAAGAAGCCAATTTGGTCAACAGTTGGCGAAAACGGCACAACTCCGTCGGTAGCAATGCGGTTTTGGCTTGGTTTGAAGCCAACAACTCCGCAAAAAGCTGCCGGCCTGATTACCGATCCGATTGTCTGCGTTCCCAACGCCAGCGGAGTGAGTCCTGATGCAACAGCAGCAGCAGAGCCGCTCGATGAACCCCCGGGTGTATGATTGAGATTATGCGGATTGCGGGTTGGTCCCGGTGCAAAATATGCAAACTCAGTTGTTACAGTTTTTCCTAAGACTAAAGCACCGGCAGACTTGAGCGCTTTTACAGCTTGTCCTTCCGGCGATTTAAAAATATCTGACGGTAAATTACTTCCGGCTTTCGTCTCGAAACCTTCAACATGAAATAAATCTTTAATGCCAACGGGAATTTCTAAAAGCAGCGGGAGCTCCCTTTGTTTATCAAATTCCGTTTCAAGTTGTTCGGCTTCCCGGTGCAATCTTTCGAAACGATTTGGCTCTTCAAGAAAAGCTTTGATGTGCGGTTCTACAAGTTCAAATCTTTTTTGAATCTGATCGATGTATGATTTTAAAGATAGCTCACCGCTTCGAAGTTTATCAGCAATTCGTTTTAGAGAATTGGCTTCAGGTTCAACGGCAAAATTTTTTGTGGATAAATTTTCGACCAATGATATTATTCTTTTATATCGGGGAACGCAACAATCCGGCAGATGCAGGATTCGAGTTCAATCGCCCGCCACGGAAACGCACCGATGTGAGTTCTTTGGTTGGATAATAGGTTAATATCGCCGCCAATATTTTCTGCATGAATTATTTTCTTCGGGAAAAGTTTAAAGTGCATTTGCTGATAATCTTTTTTCGGAAAAAGTTCTTCAAGCGTCTTACCATATTTTTTCTTCATGTGTTCCGAAGCTTCCGTAGCCAATCCGTATAAATCTTCCGACCATTTTCTGATAATCGTATTCATCGGATGGTCGGCGCTTCCACAGTCAACACCAATCCATTTGAATTGCATCTCTTCGCACCATTCAACAAACTCACTTGCGGGACCGGGATGTTTGCAAAAATATCGTATCTCGTTAGCTTCAGGTTGATCCCACGCATATTTATGGTAGCCGGTATTAATAATCAAGATGTCGCCTTTGCGAATATCAGCACGCTCCATCAGCATCTTCGATGTGTAAATATCGTAATCTCCCATTATGTCGGAGATGTCAACGACAACGCCGGCACCGACAAAATCTTCAATCGGCTGATTACCGATTGTTCTTCCGGCGGTGTGGAAATGGATTTCGCCATCCATGTGCGTTCCGATGTGATTGCTCGTACTGATGATTTGTCCGTTCGCACCGTTAGAAGAAAGTCGTTTAAAGAAATACACTTTCAACGGTTCATAAGTGGGCCAAGCCGGTGTCATTACTGATAGTCGTTGTGTTAAATCAATTATTTTCATTTTGTTTCCTTTAGTTCGTTTTAGGTTTTTTATTTTTTAAAATTTTGTAATGCTTTTTCAAAACATTCCATCGGGGGGTTTACAAGTCCTGCGCCCACTTGCCCGACGCCTGCATTTTTGTGTGCAATGCCTGTGTTAATTATCGGTAAGATTCCGGTTTCAATTACTTTGCGTATATCGATGCCCGTAGCTGTTCCCCGAAAATTCAAAGCTGGAATTTGAAAATGTTTACTCTCCGATAAAGTTATTTGATACATTTGTTGCGAATAGTCGAGAGCATCAGAAGCTTTGCCTCCGACGAAGCCGACTATCGCCGGTGCACAAGCCATAGCGAACCCGCCGATACCTGACGTCTCGGTAATCACCGAATCGCCAAGGTCGAGTGCTGCATCGTTTTCTGTGTAACCGGGGAAATATAGTCCTCGCACTTTCGGCGATTTTGCTGTAAACCATTTGCCTTTTAATCCTGCAACACGAATTCCGAATTCAGTTCCATTACGCGCCATCGTTGTAACGATCGTAGAATTTTCGATCCCCTCAGCCGCTTCCATAATAGATTTGCTCGCAGGCATCGATAAGTTTAAACCGAAATGGTCGTTTGAATGTATGAACTCAAGAACTTTTGCCTTTTGTTCGTTTGAAAAATCAGTCCGTGCGATTGCCGGTGCGATTTCACGAAGGAAAAGTGATGTGAAAGCTTTATTCCGGTTATGACATTCATCCCCCATTTGAAGTGCTTGTGAAATTAAAATTCGCAGATCGATTTCACCTTTTATGTCTAACGACTGTTTTAAGATTGGATACAATTCATCGCGCATCCAGTCTAATCGTTGTATAACTTCCGTACCGTAAGCCCCGAACCTCAGAACTTTTCCAAGTCCTTCGTTCATTGTTGCATAAGCTAAGTTCCCATAGGCATCATTCTTCACAATCCAAACCGGCATCGAGGCGGTAACAATTCCAGCCATCGGTCCGACTGTATGGAAGTGATGGCAGGGTGAAAAAGTAATTTCAGTTGATACAATTTTTTCAGCGGCTTCAACATCTTTGGCAAGACCTTCGTATATCAACCCGCCAATTACGGCGCCCCGCATTGGTCCGCACATATTTTCCCAAGTTATCGGTGGACCGGCGTGTAAAATTGTTTTCTCGGTAAAATTCGGAATAACTTCTTTAGCAATCCCTAAACCGATAAGTTTCGGATGACCGTTAGCGATGATTTCAAGAACCTTCCGGTTTGCGGATTCTACTCCATCAGTATAAAGTGCAGATAAAAGATTTAGCAACTCTTTATTTCCAGATGCCGGCGGCTTCCATCTAACATGTATCGATTTTACATTTTGCGATTGCAAGTCGGCAGAGAATGACTCGATTCCCAAATTTATTACCGATAGTTTATTTGAGAATAATTCTTCGATTTTTTGTAACATTATTTTGATTGTTAATTTATTTTATCACGATTATTATTCCGTCCCTAAAGGGACTTTTTTGTTTTCTATTCCATCTTTTTATAAATATTCTGTCCCTTTGGGACAGTCTCTTTAGAGACAAAATATTTATAATCCCTTTAGGGATGATATAAAATCATTATTTTTTTAAAACAATTTCCTTGATCTTTGCCGCTAACTTTACTGCCTGATAATTGCTCGGCATACAGATTACGCCAACTTGTTTAAGTTTTGCTTCTTGTGCGGATAAAACTTGCGGGTCTTCTTCAGTTCCGCAAACGGAAGCAATCACCGAAAGATAGCCGCCACGTTTTTCAAACTCTGCTTTAGCTTGTTTTATACTTTCGAGCATTGCGCCGGCGGGGTCTTCGTGCGAACCGTATCCCAAAACTATATCGAGCAAAATAACAGCAACTTCAGAATCTTTTGCTTCGTTCAGCAAACGCAATTGTCTGTACGACGGCTCAAACATCGGGTGACATTTGCCTTATGTAAATTCCTCATCACCGAGGTCGATAATTGTATCCCTCATTGAAATACGGCTGTCGGTAAGTTTCGTCCCAGCGTCGATTGTCGTATTGGAATAAATTGTTCCGAATATTTGACGCAGATAAATTATGGATTCATCGCAAAGCGTTCCGCCCGCATACAAACCACGGATGTATTTTTGGTTTGAATTCATTTTCGCTTTTTCAATTTCGGCTAATCCGCCTGTGGCGGACAATTCGTTTTCAGAAGAGTAACCTCCAATAGTCTTACCCGGTGCAAGCTGCACAGCTTTTAATGCTGCCTCTTCAAGATTATCGGCTGCGATTAATTTATATTTTTCAATTACATCTTTTCTTCCACCTAAAAAGCAAACAACAACCGGCTTACTGCACTTCGATGCTGATGCTAAAACTTTTTCCATTACACTTTCTGCGGGCGGTTTCGAAATCAACACGATTACTTTTGTTTTTGGATCTTCATTCAACGCATCAATTCCAAGCAGCATCATTTTCCCGCCGACAGCTTCCGATAAATCTCTGCCGCCTGTTCCTATAAGTTGAGTTATCCCCGAACCCATCCTTGCAATCAAACTGCTAACTTGTTGACTACCGGTTCCGGAAGCTCCGACGATTCCAATCTGACCTTGCGGAATAACATTTGCAAAAGCCAGCGGCACTCCATTAATTATCGCCGTTCCGCAATCAGGGCCCATCAGCAGCAAACCTTTAGAAACCGCCATCTCTTTTAGCTGAATTTCCTGTTCAACGCTTACATTATCGCTGAAAATCATCACGTGTTTATCTGCAATAAGTCCCTTTTTCGACTCGTAATAAGCATATTCGCCCGGAATTGAGACCAGCACCATATTCGCATCCGCATTTTTCCGCAGCGTATAATCAAACGAAACCGGTTTATCTTCAGACGCTTTTTGTTCAGAAGATTCTTTTTGGTTTAATAAATTTTCGATTAACTTCGATGAACTCTCAAGTGCTCGTTCGTCTTCAACCCGAATTGCTATCACTAAATCGTTCGGTCCCGCTGTATCCAAATGACCATCGAACAAATCTATATCTTTTAAAAAATTTATATTTGTCTCTGTGCCCATCGATATAACAGCATCAAGAACGTTGGGCAACAATTTTGCTTTATCCGACAATTGCATCAAGCTGACTGAATCGTAGTAAGAATTTTTTTTGATTATAATTTTATGCTTCAATTTTATATTCCTGATTTTCTAATCCGAACAATACACCTGCAATCATATCTGCCCCTGAAGTTGCACCGAACGATGCAATCTCCGATAGTTCCCTCGTGTATTCCTTCCCGCTATTGATTTGTCGAAACAAATTTTTAAGAGGAAGGTAGATATGATTTTTAATAAGTGCATTCAACATATTGTAACTGATTATTCCGGTTTCATTTTTATTTTCAACTAATAATGTTTCTAATTCCTTTTTAAATATTCCGCCGCCACCGAATGTTTTCCACACGGCTAAAAGTCCATACACAAAATCATCGCCTGCAGGTGTCAATCCTGCCCCAAGTCCTAAAAGTTTTTTCACTCCTCTTCTGAAATAATCTACTTCGTTTGCAGTTACACTCTCCTGAATCGAAAGTGTGATAATTTTTAACTTCTCCATCAAAGCATCTTCTGTTTGATGATGATGATAAATATTTAGTATGCTGTTCCGATTATCGATTACTTTGAAAACATTCGACTTGAATAGTTCAATATCTGTTTCCGAAAGTTTATGATATGTCTCGATTTCAGTCTTCACAACACCGCATGTTTCAAGCGAAACACTAAATTCGCCATATCTAGAATTGAAACTCAATATCGGATAGTTTAATTCACAGACAGAATTTTGTGATATATTATGAATAGAATTAAACAAATGACTCTCGTTGAAAACAATATTCGTTGGAGATAACTGCACATCGGGTGAAGTAAAAGTTAATAACATTTCTCCGTCATAAAAATTTACAGCTTTATTAAAAATAGAATGTATGTTAAAGAATCTATTATTGGTTTTAGAAAGAATTGAATTTAAATATGAAGCTATTTCTATTTGATTATTAACCAACAAGAGTCTTCTCTTTTTGCATTGCCGACCAAACATCCTCGAAACGAATAGGCATCTCAGTCAACTCAATTCCTAAAGCATCTTTCAAAGCATTTCCGATTGCGGGTGCGACAGAAATCATCGGATGTTCAGCGGCTCCCCGTGAACCGTAAGCTCCTTTATCGTGCGGAGTTTCAATAAAAATCGGAACAAAAACATTTGGAATATCTTTCGCAGTCGGTATTTTATTGTCGGTAAAAGATTTGTTTAAGAGTCGTCCGTCGCTGCTGTAAACGTATCTCTCGCAAATTGCAGTACCTAAACCTTGAACCACACCGCCGATAAGTTGTCCTTTCAACGATGCTTCGTTCATAACCTTTCCAACATCCAGCGCAGAAGCTATTTTCAAAACAGTGAACTCGCCTGTTTCAACATCGACTTCAACTTCAACACCGTGAGCGCCGAAAGTCCAATTGAAAGCCGGCAAACCCTGCCCGGTTTCTTTATCAAGATTCGTCAAACCTTCAGCAATGTAAACGCCAACTCCAATCAGCGGACCGCCAATTGCATTTCCATTCGGGAAGACATATCCGGTTGCTAATTTTTCGTACGGAATAAATTTTTCTGGATTGTTTTTAAGAATTATTTTTTCATCTTCAAAAATAAAATCATCCTGCGAACACTCAAAAACTTTTGCCGCAACTTCAGACATCTTTTTCTTCAATTCATTACAAGCATTAATGACAGCCCTGCCACCCATCGGCATAAATCTCGATGCGACTGTCTGCCAATCGTATGGATCACGGTCGGTATCGGTTTCAAATGCTACATGTATTTTCGATAACGGAATATCCATCTCTTCAGCAATAATTTGAGTTAATGGCGTGTAAGTACCATTGCCGTAATCAGTTGCAGAGACATTCAAAATTACGGAACCATTCTCATTCATCTTAATTACACATGAACTCGATGTATTGGTCGGCATAGCGGGCGCCTTGTGCAAAACGGCAAATCCTTTGCCGCGAACTTTTCCCGATTTAATTTCCGTTATTTTTTCTTCGTTAGTTTTATGACCGCTCCAATTAATTTCTTTTATTACAGCATCTAAACATTTGCGTACACTGCCCGATGAATCGGTTACAATTTCTCCTGTCGCAGTTGTGTTGTCGGGTTTGAGTAAATTTATTTTTTTGAATTCATAGGGATCTATTCCAATTTTATCGGCACACAAATCCATGTGACGCTCTAATCCCCAGAATAATTCGACGTGTCCGAATCCACGATATGCAGTTCCGAAAACCTGATTTGTATAAACGGTGTATGAATCAGTGCAAAGATTTTCGTAATAGTAGGGTCCGCCTGCAGAATATCCCGAAGCCCGCGTAACATTCACAGCGTAATCAGCATAAGCGCCGGCGCTCCAAAGCAGGACTAATTTCTGCGCTGTAATTTTTCCGTTCTTCTTCAAACCGGTTTTGATTTTAAATTTAAGTCCGCAGCGACACGGAAGTGTATTGTATTCTTCTTCTCTTGTGGCAATCAACTTTACAGGTCTGCCCCCCGCCGCGCGCGAAAGACATCCGACTAACGGCTCGAAATGGATTCCGGCTTTCCCTCCAAATCCGCCGCCTACATAGGGAACTACTACACGAACTTTTTGATGCGGCAATTTAAAAGTATAACAAAAAAGATTTCGCACGGTGAACGGCGATTGTGCACTTGTATAAATCATTACTTTATCACTAACACCCCACTGAACAATTGCGCCGTGAGTTTCCATAGGAACGTGCTGCACCGAAGGATTATTGTATTCACGTTCTACAATCACATCGGCTTCTGCAAAACCTTTATCAATATCGCCCTTCCGGATTTTTGAAACGTGGCAGATGTTAGTTCCGGGCTGCGGAAAGAAGGCAGCTTTTAAATGACTGTAATTTCCTAAATCAGGATGAATTAAATTTTCTTTTTCATTAAACGATTCTTCAACATCAAGGAGTGGTTTGAGCAATTCATATTCCACTTCGATTAACTTGATAGCTTTTTCGGCTATTTCTAAAGTTTCGGCTGCAACCGCAGCTACAGGTTCGCCTTGATAACGGACTTTGTCGCGGGCAAGAATCCGTTTATCTACAAGATACAATCCCACATGATAGTCTAACTCTTCACCGGTAAGAACTGCAACCACGCCATCCAACGCTTTTGCTTTCGATGTATCAATCTTTTTTATTTTTGCGTGAGCCACCGGCGATGTTAACATTTTTGCGTGAAGCATTCCGGGCATCGAAATATCAGAAACATAACGTGCTTGTCCGGTTACTTTTTCATCCGCATCAATCCGTGGAACACTTTTCCCGATATATTTATATTCTTTTTTAGTGTTCATTTTTTTACCTCGCTCTCTAAAAGCGTAGCGGCTTCAGCTATCGCATCAATAATTTGCCGGTAACCGGTGCATCTGCAAAAATTTCCTTCAATCGCTTCTTTGATTTCTTCTTCATCCGGGTTTTGATTCCGCTCTAAAAGTGATGTTGCAGACATTATAACACCTGGAGTGCAAAATCCGCATTGTGTTGCGTGATGTTTTTTAAAAGATTCCTGAAGCGGATTCAATTTTCCATTCTTCGATTCGCCTTCGATTGTGCGAATCATTGTTCCGTCGGCTTCAACTGCTAAAACCAAACAGGAGTTTACCGGTTTTCCATTCATTAAAACTGTACAAGCGCCGCACTCGCCTTCTCCGCATCCTTCTTTTACACCTAATAAATACAAATCCTCGCGGAGAAAATCTAATAATGTTCTATTTTCTGAAACACTTTTACTGTATCTTCTATCGTTGATTGTTACTGCTATCGTCTTAATGGCTATGTCCCTTTCCGTTTAATAATCGTTTGATAAAAACTTGGACGAGATGTTTTCGGTATTCTTTTGAACCTCTTAAATCATCAATCGGTTTTATACTATTCATCGCTGTCGTTAATATGTTTGCCAAATCAATATTATTGCTGTCGAAATCTGGAAGTAAAACCGGCGTAATGTTGCACGAGCCAATTGCAATTTTAATTTTTCCGTTTTTGCTGCGACTCATAGCTGCGTTGCAAGTGCCGAGGTCGTGTCCTTTAATGCGACTTGCTTTTAAATAACTTGCTTCGGCGTCTTTGTAATCAGCAGGAACTTTAATTGCTTTTACGAATTCATTTTGTTGCAGCGATGTTTTTTTAACACCAACAAAAAAATGTTTAATTGGGATTTCACGATTCCCTTTTTCTGTTGCAATAATCACAACAGCATCCAAAACGAGGAACGCTCCCGCCATATCAGCCGCGGGTGAAGCATTACAAATATTTCCGACGACTGTTGCACGGTTGCGAATTTGATAAGACCCGATTGTTTTTGCAGCAGTCGCTAATACCGGAAAATGATTTCGGATATATTGATTCTCTACTACGTCGTTGCAGGTTACAGCGGCTCCGATAATGAGATTGCCTCCACTGTCGACGTCAATTTTAGAAAAATCAGGAACGCCTTTAATATCGACCAATACTTTCGGACCTGCAATTTGCTGCTTCATATAAACTAACAAATCGGTTCCGCCGGCTAATATTTTAGCATCGTCTCCAAAAGATTTTAATGTTTCAATAATTTCAATTTCGGATTTCGGTTTATAATATGAAAAACTATTTAGCAATTTTGAACCTTAAATTTTATTAAAAATGTGTGTAAAATTACAAAACTTCGGTATTTAAAACAACTGAAGATAGTCTTTGATTTGGTTTTCTAAACAACTTTCTGTGATTTTAATTTTTCAATTTCTTTCTTTGAATAACCAAGTTGTTTTAATATTTTATCACTATGTTCACCTATTGTGGGGGCAGGTTTATAATTGTAACTCTTTACGCTGCTAAGCTTTATGGGATTACCAACGGTCTTCATTTTACCAATTGTTGAGTGGTTTAACTCGATAACCATTTCTCTGCCGAGAACGGTTGGTAAGTTTAAAGCTTCCTTCACCGTATTAATTTTTCCAACGGGCACATCGTGCTCAGCAAAAATTTTGAACCATTCGGCGCTTGTCTTTTGCTTCAGAACAGGTATCAATTCCTTTTGTAACTCTACTCGATTCTCAACTCTCTTGGGATTAACAATAAACTTTTCAATCTTCAACAGGTCAAGCCGGTTTATTGCTTTACAGAAATTTTTCCACAGTCCCTCGTTACCCGCTGCGATGTTTATGTAACCCTCCTTTGTCTCGAAAGTTTCGTAAGGAGTGATTGTCGGATGTAGATTGCCTTTGCGTTTCGGTGTTGTTGCTGTTGATAATGCAATCTGTGATTGAAACGTAAACATCGAGATCAAACTATCCAACAAACTGATGTCAATGTATTGCCCTTTTCCGGTTTTCTGACGATGGAACAATGCGAGAAGAATTCCTTCAAACGCTGCATGACCTGCTGCTATATCCGCGAGTGAAACTCCGGCTTTAGTCGGACTCGCATCCGGAAATCCGGTGATATCCATAAACCCCGATTCTCCTTGCACTACTAAATCAAAACTCGGCTGATGACTTTGTTCACTTGTCTGTCCGTAACCAGAAATAGAGCAATAAACTATTTTAGGATTAATTTTTTTTACAGATTTATAATCGAAACCCAATTTGTCCATCACACCCGCACGGAAGTTCTCGACAACTATATCGCTCTTGCGTATCAACTTCTTGATGATTTCTTTGCCTTCTTTGGATTTCAAATCGAGTGTAATACTTTGTTTATTTCGGTTGACACTCAAAAAGTAAACGCTCTCCTCTCCGACATAAGGCGGAGCCCAGTAGCGGGTATCGTCGCCCGAACCGCGCGCTTCTATTTTTATAATTTCAGCCCCCATATCGCCTAACTTCATTGTGCAATAAGGACCGCTTAAGATTCTTGTGAAATCAAGAACACGAATTTTAGATAATGGTAGAGACATAATAAGATTTATGATTTATGATTTGGGATTTTTCCGCCAGAGGCGGATTCGCCTTCGGCGAAAGATTTTTATTGTTTGATCAAATTAGAATAATATTTAAACACAGAGGACACCAAGGATGCACAACGCTCTCAAAGGGTAAATACTTTGTGGTAAAATAATATGATTTACATTTTCTTTTTCATAAAATATTTTGAATTATTTCTTAATGAAAAGATTACGTTTAATAAACTTACCGCGACCCGGCTTACTTAGAAATTTATTTTTCTCAACGATTACTTCGCCACGTGCAATAACTGTTTCAGCATTTCCTGTAACTTTAAAACCTTCAAACATATTATAATCGACACGCATGTGATGAGTTTGTGCTGAGATGGTGTGTGCGGTGTTAGGATTCCATATAACAATATCGGCATCGCAGCCGGCCGCAATCTCGCCTTTCTGCGGATACATTCCGAATATCTTTGCAGGGTTGGTTGATACTAATTCGACCCACCGGTTTAAAGAAAAACGCTTTTGATTAACTCCAAACTCGTAACTGAGATGAAGTCTGTTCTCGATTCCAGGTGCACCGTTCGGTATTTTGGTAAAATCATACCGCCCTAACTCTTTGTGTTGTCTGAAGTTAAAAGGACAGTGGTCGGTTGCGATTGTTTGAAGAACATTATCATTTAGCGAATCCCACAGGGTTTGCTGATGTTTTTTTTCTCGCAGCGGCGGCGAAAGAACATACTTCGCACCTTCAAAGTTTGGTCTTCTCAAATCATCTTCACTCAACAGCAAGTAGTGCGGACAAGTTTCGCCGAATACTTTTTGTCCTTGCATTCGTGCCTGCTTGATAGCATCAATCGCTTCGTTGCAAGTAACGTGCACGATATAAACCGGCACATCGGCAACTTTGGCAAGAGCAATGGTTCTGTTCGTTGCTTCGCCCTCAAGCGCAGACGGACGTGTTAAAGCATGATAGATTGGTTCGGTCTTTCCTTCAGCAAGCGTCTGTTGAATTAACTTATCAATTACGTAACCGTTCTCAGCGTGCATCATTATCAGGGCACCGTTTTGCTTTGCTTGTTGCATCACTCTGAAAATATCTGAATCGTTTAGCATTAATCTGCCGGGATATGCTGTGAACAATTTAAAACTTGTAACACCTTCGTTAACAACTTTATCAAGTTCACTGAGATATTTCTCGTTCGCATCTGTTATAATTATGTGAAAGCCATAATCGATAACAGCTTTGCCATCGGCTTTCTGCTTCCAGATATTCAAAGCATCAAAAAGCGATTGTCCTTTCGATTGAACCGCGAAATCTATGATCGTCGTTGTTCCTCCGAAGGCAGCGGCGATAGTTCCGGTTTCAAAATCGTCCGTCGATTTTATATCGCCATAAGGCATATCAATGTGTGTGTGAACATCTATACCGCCAGGGATAACAAGTTTATTGGCTGCGTCTATTACTGTTGTAGTCGCAAGAGAAATATTCTCAGCGACTTTCGTAATCTTCTCGTTCTGGATGAATACATCGGCAAGAAAATCATCCGAAGCAGTAACAACACGACCGTTTTTAATTAAGACAGACATAAAGATGGTGTAAATATAGACAAATTGAGAGATTTAAACAAAAACCGAAAAAAGGAGTAATCCCTATAAATTTTCTTGAAATTCACAAAATGAATTGTTAGATTGAAATAGATTACAACATTAAACTTAATGGGGCCAAAAGAAATGGAAATCGAAACAAAAATCTTACATAGCACTCGCACTGAAAGATTCAGATCAGAAATACGAGGCACTGCCTCGTATTTCTTCTGTAGATAAACACCTGTTGAAATTAACATGGACACATTTTGTATTGTTGCTGATAATGAAAAGAACCACAAAACTTAATAATTGTAAATTCACAAATTAAAATGTTTTTAATTTAATGCCAACACATAAACTCTCCCTCTCCCGGTTAGAAACCTTCCTTGAAGAAGCTTGCGAAAGTTTACGGGGAAACATGGATGCTTCCGAATACAAAGAATACATCATTGCTATGTTGTTTCTCAAACGCGTGAACGATCAGTTTGAAGTGCACCGTGATTTAAGAAAGAAAAAAATTGTTGAAGGCAGAGGTGTAAGCGATCCGGAAATGATTTACGGTGAACTTGAAAAACAAAACGCACCCGAATACGATTTCTTTATTCCGCTTGCTGCCCGTTGGAGAAAATTAGACGGCGACCCGGATGCAAATGAAAAAGGTGAAAAAATTTCCTACATAAAAGACCTGCAGGAAGAAATTGGCGACCACCTGAACAAGGCACTTGCTGCGTTGGAAGATGCAAACCTCGATAAACTGGAAGGTGTTTTAAAATCCATCAACTTCAACCGCAGCATTGGAAAAAACAACAAGCAAATTACCGATGAAGATTTACGCGACTTGATTCGTGAGTTTAATAAAATCAGATTAACGGATGATAACCTTGAGTTCCCCGATTTGTTGGGTGCCGCTTATGAGTATTTGATAAAATATTTTGCCGACAGTGCTGGAAAAAAAGGTGGCGAATTCTACACACCCAACGAAGTGGTGCGACTGCTGGTAAACATTTTAGAGCCAACACAGGATGC
Organism: Bacteroidota bacterium; assembly: GCA_030682385.1. Classification (GTDB taxonomy): domain Bacteria; phylum Bacteroidota; class Ignavibacteria; order UBA10030; family BY39; genus JASEGV01. The sequence goes on along the minus strand of JAUXOG010000104.1, from coordinate 45,993 downwards.
GGAAATTTATGACCCTACTGTGGGTAGTGGTGGTATGCTCATTGAAAGTAAAAACTATGTGGAAAGCCGTTACGGTTCTGCCCGTAATCTTTCACTTTACGGACAGGAGAAAAACGGAACTACATGGAGTTTGTGCAAAATGAATTTGCTGTTTCATAACATTTACGACAGCAACTTAGTGAATGGCGATACACTGATGAACCCTTTGCACATTGAACAAGGCGAACTGAAAACTTTTGACATCGTTATTGCCAATCCGCCTTTTTCGCAGAACTATAGCAAGGACGGAATGAAGTTTAAAGAACGCTTCAATTACTGGATGCCTGTAAAAAGCAAAGCCGATTTCATGTTTGTGCAACACATGGTTGCCTCATTGAATAATAACGGACGCATGGCAGTGGTAATGCCGCATGGTGTGTTGTTCAGAGGTGGCGACGAACGCAACTTCCGCAAATGGTTAATTGAAAGAGGATATTTAGAAGCCGTGATTGGTTTGCCGCCTGCTTTGTTTTACGGCACAGGCATTCCGGCTTCGGTGATTGTGATAAATAAAAAAGATGCACACCTTAGAGAAAAGGTTTTATTCATCAATGCTGACCGGGAATACAAAGAAGGCAAGGTGCAAAACAAATTGAGACAGGAAGACATCGAAAAAATTGCTTTCACCTACCGACACAAAAAAGTAATTGACAAATACAGCAAACTCGTTAGCAAAGAAGAACTGGCTGCCGAGGAATACAACCTGAACATACGCAGGTTTGTGGATAATGCCCCACCGGCTGAAGCCCACGATGTGCATGCACACCTGCAAGGTGGTATTCCTGTGAGTGAAGTAGATGCCTTGAATGATGCTTTTGCTTCTTACCCAGGTTTGCGTAAAAAATTATTTGCTCCGTTGAAAAACGACTACCTGAAATTTACCGATGCCATCACGCAAAAAGAAGACATCAAAAAGCTGTTGGATGAAAGCCCCGCAGTAAAAGCCACACAAAATGCCTACACCGATTTGTTGGCTGAATGGTGGGATGAAGTTGTTCCCGATTTTGAAGCACTCCCCGTTAACAAAAATATTTTTGCCCTTAGCCGAAAATTTGCTAATTCATTTACAGAAAAAATTGCACCTAATAGTCTGAACTATGATTTATCTGATTCACTTGATGACCATGATAAAGAAGCGTCAAGTAATCAGACTAATCACAATAATCAAAAAAATCACAGTTCAGACATTTTAGATAATTACCAAAGCCGTGGTGCCTTAGCTGCTTATTGGAACGAACTGAATTTTGATTTAAAAAGTGTAGCTGCCAGCGGATGGAATGTCGAACTGATACCCGATGATGAAATTTTGGAAAGCCAGTTCCCAGATGTGCTGAAAGAACTGCGAAGCAACGAAGCAAGAAAAGAAGAACTTGAAGCCATCTTTAATGAAGTGAACGAACTGGAAGATGTTGTTTGGAATGAAGAAGATTACGATGTATGGCCCAAAGACGAGTTGAAAGAACACAAAGACGGCATAAAAGCACTGAAAGGCGAACGCAAAGAAGCAGACAAAGAATGCAAGAATTTGCAGAAACGGATTAAAGCCAATGAAAAAGCATTGAAAAAGCAACCCAAACTGGCTGCTGAAATTGCAACACTGCAAACCGAAGCAGAAATAAATGCTTCCGAAGTGAAGCGCCTTGATGCTATGATAGAAGCCGATGAAAACCGCATTGCCAAACACACAGCCCTGGAAGAAGAACTAAAGCAATGCAAAAAAATAATTAAGGAGATAAAAGATAAAAAGCAAAACTTAGTTGACCAGGCACGGCTGCTCATTACACCCGAAGAAGCTAAACAACTAATTTTAAAAAGATGGAACAGAGTATTGCACCAAACCATTAACGGCTACCTGCAAACCCACAGCCGCCAACTGCTGCTGGCAATAGAAAACCTGCATAATAAATATACTCTCCCACTTCATTCCATTTTAACGGAGAGAGAAAAGGAAACTACGCAACTCGATAAATTTTTAATTGAATTAGGCTATGAAAAGTCTGAACTGTGATTAACCTGATTTAATGATTAGAATGAAAAAAAAAGAAGAACAAAAATATCAGGGCAATCACATAAATCAACTGAATCATGCCTGCCCCGCCAAATGCGGGGGTTCAGACAATTGGGATATGAGTAGTTCATTAAAAGAATTAGCAGAAGTAGAATATGGTGCAAGCCCAAAAGAAATTCGTGTTGAATATGAAACTGTAATTAAGATTTTTGGAACAGGCGGGTTAGTAGGTTTCGCTAAAGAATTTTTGTTCGAAGGTCCTCTTGTTGTTGTTGCACGAAAAGGAACACTTGATAAACCAGTGTTTTCTGAACTTGCTTGTTGGGTAATTGATACTGCTTATGCAGTGAGACCCAAGCAAAATGTTGATGCAAAATGGCTTTACTATCAATTGGCAAATTTTGATTTGAAGAAGTTGAATGAAGCAACGGGTGTCCCGAGTATTAATCGTGAGTTGCTTTACAAAATTAGATTCCCAAAAACTTCACTCCTCCACCAACGCCGCATCTCCCGTATCCTCAGCACAGCCGATGCGGTGATAGAAAAAACCCAAGCCGCCATAACCAAATACAAAGCCATTAAGCAAGGCATGTTGCACGATTTGTTTACCCGTGGTATTGATTTGCAAACCGCCTGCCTGCCGGACAGGCAAGGCAAACTCCGTCCGAAATATGAAGATGCCCCAGAGTTGTATAAACCTGCCAGTCCGTCAGGCGGGGAGAGTAAGTTAGGGATGATACCCAATGAATGGAGTGTTGAAATTTTTGGAGCGCAAATAGAATTAGTTCACGGACACCAGTTCAGAAATTTTGATTTCACCGAATACGGAGTTCCGGTTGTAAAAATCGGACAGGTAAAACCTGAGAATGTTGATTTATCAAATTGCTCTTATGTATCTGCTGAACGCATGGAAGAATTCAAAAATGAAACAATAAGAAACGGTGATGTGCTAATGGCTTTAACAGGTGCAACTTTAGGAAAAGCTTGTTTGGTGAGTGGTTTATCAAGTCTCGTTTTACAGAACTACCGTGTCGGAAGATTTGAACCAAAGATTAAGGAGAATGATATTGACAAAGTTTTTCTTTACTACACATTAACAGCAGGCGAATTATTAAATCAAATATTCAATAAAGTAAATTCAGGTGCACAGGGTAATATTGGTAAAGCAGATTTTGAAAAAGCATTTTTCAAAAAGCCCGAATTCAAAGAACAAAAACTAATAGCAGAAAGATTGAATTCCTTAAATCAAAAGCTCCACACCGAACAAACCTACCTGCATAAACTGCAGCAGCTCAAGTCAGGGTTGATGGGTGATTTGCTGAGTGGGAGGAAGAAAGTGTCTGAACCTTTGATTGAAGCTGATTAAATGATTAACTATGATTGAAAAAGAAATCAATGAAAATATAACTTGTAAAAAATAAACTAATAATAATCAATGGAATCAAATGAATCAAAAAAATCAGTGGTTCAGACAACTTATAAATATTCTGAGTTAACAGGTAAAATAATTGGTTGTGCAATGGAAGTGCATAAAATTCTTGGCAATGGTTTTCAGGAAGTGATATATCAAAGAGCCATGGAAAAGGAAATGGTATTGCAGGGCTTGTTATTTAATCGTGAATTTGAAATGCCTATTTTTTACAAAGAAGAACAGATTGGCACAAGACGGGTTGATTTTTTAGTTGAAGGAATTATTTCTGTAGAGCTGAAAGCTATCATCAAATTGGAAGATGTGCATTTAGCTCAGGCAATTAATTATTTAGAAGCATATAACTTAGAAATTGGCTTACTTATAAATTTCGGTACAAAGAGTTTGGAATTTAAACGGCTGATAAATTCAAAATTCAATAATAAATCAGCTAAATCAAATCAATCAACTTAATCAACGGTTCGGACAATATTATGGCAGAATACATCAACGTAGAAAAACCCTTTTTAGATAAACTTCGCCAGTTGGGTTGGCAGGTAATTGACCAAGGGCTTGGCGTTCCGCAAGAACCCGAAAAGAGTTTGCGTAGCAACTTTAAGGAAGTGGTGTTGCCAAAAGTTTTTAAAGACAACATCAAGGCAATCAACAAAACTGATGATGGCAGAGAGTGGCTCACCGATAAACAGTTGGAGGGAATACTATTTGAGATACAAAACTTTCCCGGTAAAAACCTGCACGAAGCAAACAAAGAAATTCATCGTATGCTGCTGAAAGGCACCTGTGTTTCCAAAAACGAACTCACAGGAGAACAAGACCCAACGGTTCGTTTGGTTGATTTTAAGAATTACGATAACAATTCTTTTGTTGCCATAAATCAATTTCGATTACTTACGCCCGGTGCAAGCCGCACCGGAATTATCCCTGACATTGTTCTATTCCTGAACGGAATGCCTGTGGTGGTGGTTGAGGCAAAAGATTTTGATGTAGCCGAACCTTTAAGCGAAGCATTTTTGCAGGTTACCCGTTATGCCAATACCCGGCAAGATGACTACGGTTTTAAGGAAGGAGAAGAAAAATTATTTCACTACAATATTTTCAGCATCATTACCCACGGCAGGGAAGCAAGAGTTGGAACTATCAGTGCCGATTTTGATTTCTACAACAATTGGGTTGACATTTTCCCCGAAGAATACAAAACAGTTGAATATCCACCCAATGAAGAAAGACAGGAAGTGTTGATACGTGGAATGTTGAACAAAGAAATTTTGGTTGACATACTGAAACACTTCACCCTATTTATGGAAATTAAAAAGGGTGTGGAAGTAAAAATTGTAGCACGATATAATCAGTATCGTGCCGTTGGAAAAATCATAAAGAATTACAGAACAGGAAATACACCCATTGAAAAAGGCGGTGTGGTGTGGCACACACAAGGCAGCGGCAAAAGTTTAACAATGGTTTTTCTCATTCGCAAACTCCGCAGTTGTGATGATTTGAAAGATCTGAAAATTATTTTCATTATTGACAGGACGGATTTGGAAGACCAGCTTTCAGAAACCGCAGCACTCACTGGTGAACCCGTAAGGATAATTGACAGAAGAAACAAATTGCATCTGTTAAGTGATGATACCGGAGATGTGAACATGGTGATGATTCACAAGTTTCTTGATGAAAGAAATATTTCAGCACAATCGCTGATTGAAGCAGGCATAGTTCCCAAGTTTGAAAAGTTTGACACCATCAACAACAGCGATAGAATTTTATTGCTGATTGACGAAGCCCACCGGACACAAGGTGGAGATATGGGAGATAATTTGTTTTCGGTATTCCCTAAAGCTGTGCGTATTGGTTTTACGGGAACGCCCCTCCTTACTGAACGACACGAAATAAAAACACATGAACGCTTTGGCGGCTTTATTGATTTCTACAAGTTTGATAAAGCAGTTAAAGACAGGGCAACCGTTGAAATAAAATACATCGGCAAAGTTTCAAAAGACAAGTTACAGGACAAAGAAGCATTCGATGCAGAGTTTGAAGATATGTTTGAGCAACGCACCCAAGCCGAACGGGAAGAAATTCAACGCAGATATGGTTCGTTCATCGCTTACTTGGAATCAAAAGACCGTATTGCCACGATTGCAAAAGATATTGTGGAGCATTACTACAACGACATTTTAGTAAATGGTTTTAAAGCACAGGTAGTAGCTTCAAGTATTGTAGCAGCGGTGCGCTACAAATACGAATTGGAAATAGCCATTAAAAATAAAATTGAAGAACTGACAGCATTGCCCGAAGGTGAAGTGGATGCAGAACGATTAAAACAACTGGAGTTTTTGAAAGTCGCTGCCATCGTTTCAAGTTTAGGAAACAACGAACCCGGCTACATCAGTAAAGCAAGGAAAGAAGCGTATGATATGAATGCGATTGAAAACTTTAAATCAGATTTCAATCACGTAAAACCTGAATCGGGCATTGGAATTATTTGCGTTTGCGACCGTTTGCTTACCGGTTTTGATGCACCCATTGAGCAGGTAATGTATTTAGATAAAAGCTTAAAAGAGCATGATCTGTTTCAGGCAATCACCCGTGTGAACAGAACGAAAAAAGGAAAATCTTTTGGGTTGATAGTTGATTACTTTGGTGTTACAAAACATTTAGCTATTGCACTTTCCATTTACACCGACAAAGACAAAAGTAATCTGAATGAGTTTTTAGAAGTGTTCCGTGACATCAATAAAGAAATCCCCGTTCTTGAAGCCCGATACAAACGATTAATAGATTTATTTGTTGACAACAACCTGAAAGAGATAGACAATTTTCTGCAACAGAAATTTACCGATGCCGCAAAAGAATTTGAGTTTGCAGAAGAGTGTATCGAGAAAGCGAAGAATATAAAATTCAGAGCAGAACTGCTCACATACTCCAAAAGTTTTTTTGATAGTTTGGATTTGCTTTTTAATGTGCAGGCAGGAACAACATATTGGATTCCGGCAAAACGATTGGGCTATTTGCTTTGGAGAATTAAAGACCGTTACAAGGATGATACAATGGATTTGAAATGGGCTTCCGAAAAAGTCCGTAAACTAATTGACAAACATTTGCTCTCATTGGGAATTGATACAAAAGTTCAACAGGTTTCTATTCTCTCAGATGAATTCAAAAGCAAGGTTGATTATCTGAACAAAACACCGAAATCAAAAGCATCGGAAATGGAACATGCCATTCGCTGGCACATCAAAGTAAACTTGGATAAAGACCCAACGCTTTACAGTCGTTTCAAAGATCGACTGGAAATGATATTGAATGCTTACAAAGAAAATTGGGAAGAGATTGTAAAACAGTTGGGAGAGTTGAGAGATGAAATGGCAGAAGGAAGAAAACTTGAAACAGAAGGCATCTCAATAATTGAAGCACCGTTTTTTGATTTGCTAAAAAGTAATCTGACAACTGAAAACGAAATTGAAATCAACAAGACAAAAGAACTCACTCATACTTTGATTCATTTATTACAGGAGACAGCAGACATTAAAAATTTCTGGACAGATAAAGCATCAGAAAGAAAAAGAATTGAAGGATTGATTGAAGATGAAATTTACTATGCAAGAATTGAAGGGCTATCATCAAAAGCAAAAGAACTGACAACAGAGTTGATGAAGCTTGCTAAAAACAGAGAAGCAGATTTAAGATGAAATTAGAAGACATTGATATTATCATTGAGAAAACCGACAGACGAAAAACGGTAAGTATTTTTATTGAACGGGATGGCTCGGTAAGAGTGTTAGCACCTGCAATAGCAACAGAAGAAAAAATTGAAAACGCTGTAAGAGCAAAGGAGTATCAGATATTCAGGAAACTTGCGAAATGGAAAGAACTCAATCAGGGAAAAGTAAATCGTGAATTTGTGAATGGACAATCATTCCTTTATCTCGGACGTAATTACCGTTTAACAATAGTAGAAAATCAGCAAGTGCCTTTAAAAATAAGCGGAGGCAATTTTCAATTAGACAAAAAACATCTGAGCAAAGCCGACAAAGTATTCAAAGAGTTTTACAAAGACAAAGCAGAACAAAAAATAGCTGAACGACTAAAGCTGATTGAAGAAAAGTTTCAGCTCAAACCAACCTCAGTAAAAGTTTTAGAACTGCAAAACCGTTGGGCATCATGGACACCAAAAAACGGATTGAACTTTCACTGGAAATGTGCGATGGCACCTGTTCCGGTGCTTAACTACATCATTACTCATGAGATGGTGCATTTAAAATATCCAAATCACTCAGCAGAGTTTTGGAATGAGTTAGACAAGAAAATGCCCAACTACCGTGAGTATGAAAATTGGTTAAAACATAATGGAGTGAAAATGTCATTATGAAAAAGCAAACATGTATCGCCCAACGGGTGCAGGCTATCTTCTGTTTGGAAAAAATCCACGCGCTAAATTTAAACAAGCTGTTCTAAAAGCTCACGTGGATTACGGGAACAGCAAGATTGAACCAAAAGATTTTGATCAACCATTGGTTCTGGTGCCTGATCTTGTAGAAGAATGGCTGAAAAAAACCCTTTCCTTATCCAAAGATACGTCGTCATTTAAACGCAAGGATGTGCCGGACTTTCCCATTGCTGTTCTTCGTGAGGCCGTTATCAATGCGTTAATGCATAGAGATTATACAATTGAAGGAGCAAAATCTACACTTGAAATAGATAATGAGAAAATTATCGTGAAGAGTCCCGGGGCTCCATTACCATCAATTTCATTGGAACAATTGAACACATTCAACGCGCCGTCAATCAGTAGAAATCCCATTCTTACTTATGTATTCAACCTTATGAATTACATGGAAGAAACCGGGTTTGGTATGAGAACATTTAAAGAAATGACTGAGAAATATCAAGATCATTTTAAATACGAAAAGAAAAAAGCAGAACGTCATATGAAGAAACTTGTTGATCTTCATCTGATTAAAAGTAAAGGATCGGGGCTATCGACGTATTACGAAATAATCGCGACATAACATCCTCAAATATGTCGCAATATCTCATTAAAATATTGCAAAAATTAATCATTGCGACAATTATCGCGACAGTATGTCGCGATAATTGAAAGACGAATCTAACATTGAGATTTGAATGGTTAAGTAATGACAGGGTTTTGTCTCCAATATCGATACAGCGGAAATATTGATCTAATAAACCTCCCAAAAACAGCATTCTTGTGCAGTCGACATGTTCCTGCTTCAATAGTTCTAAAATGTTACGATTGGGCAATTCAGCAAAGAAACGCTGGTAACTGTGTCATTTCAGGTTTTCACTCACAGATCGAAAAAGATGTACTCCACTATTTACTTAAAGGTCATCAACCAATCATAATAGCACTTTCACGAAGATTGAAAAAGCGTCTAGAGCCAGAACTCTCCAAAGCATTAGAAAAGAATCGTATTTTTATCATCACGCCATTTGAAGAAAAGGTTCGACGTGTTATACAGGAAAATGCCAATAAACGAAATGAACTAATGGCAGAAATTGCCGACGAAATCTTTGTCGCGTATGCTCAGCCGCAGGGTAATGTAGAGCGGTTAGTTTTGAAGTGGCTTAAGAAAGGGAAGAAGGTGGGTACGTTTGATGTAACGGAGAATCGTGCTTTGATTGATGCAGGCATCGAAATAATTTAAGAGATTTGGATGGACTATATGGCACTGCTACAGTGTCCGTCAATCTGCTTCATTTTAACAAGGATTACTATCATGCTTTCAATTTTTACATCCAAAGAATAGTCACTCAATCCCGCTTACAATACAGGACTGAGTGATTATTCTGACTGTACAAATTTATTCTTTTGCTCGCTTTCCTAATTCTTTATCAATCCATAATAATGAGCTTGCCTTTTCGCCCACCATTTTAATTCGTTCGATGATGGCAACAGCATTTGCCTCTTCTTCTACTTGCTCGGTTATGAACCACTGCAAAAAGATTTGCGCCGGATAATCTGTTTCTTTTAAGGATTGTTCATATAGTTTGTTGATTAGTGCAGTAACTTTCTTCTCGTGCGATAGTGTTTCTTCGAAAGCGCCTAATAGCGATTTAAAATCGTGCTGAGGTTGGTCTATTGCTTTTAACTGGACTTTTCCGCCGCGATCAATTACGAACTTGTAAAACTTCATCGCGTGTTCCCATTCTTCTTCGGACTGCAGTTTAAACCATTTAGCGGCACCTAAATAATTGTTCGTTTCGCAGTAAGCCGACATCGACAGGTAAAGATATGATGAGAACATCTCGGCTTGTATTTGATTATTAATCGTGTTTTGTAAAGTTTTACTTAACATTGTTTTCTCCTTTATTGTTTTTATTGTGTGTTAATATACTTTTAAAAAATTACTGATGCAATCATTTTTAAACCATCTATAATTCTGGGTCCGGGTCGGGACAGTATATCTGCATCTATAATTTTTATTTTTTGTTTCTTGAATGCCTCTGTTTTCTTCCATTCAGGAAAATGAGTTACAACATCTTCTATACTTTTTACAACATCGCTCATCACGATGATTACATCGGGATTTTGTTTCAGAACTTCCTCTCTGTTGATAATCGGATATTGCAGCGGCGATTCGGCTGCAATGTTAATTCCACCCGCTGATGTTATTAATTCATTTATGAATGTTTCTCTGCCCGCACTTATCAAGGGCTGAAGCGAAATTACGATAAACACTTTTGGCTTCGATTTCTGGATTGAGCCGTTCATGATTACACTCTGCTTTTTTCGCATCTCAATAATCAATTGATTTGCAGAACCTTCAGCAGAAATAATTCTACCTAAATCTAAAATCGATTTGAAAATTCCTTCTACATTTTTCGGTTTTAAGACATAAACAGTATATCCCAAACTCAAAAGTTTGTTAAAATCAGTTTGGTTATTTCCCTCAACTGTCATTAAAATCAAGTCGGGTTTTATCTCCGAGATTTTTTCAAAATTCGGAGCAATCATTCCGCCGATGCTCGGTTTCGAACTCACTGCCGATGGATAATCGCAATAATCGGTTACCGCTGATAAAGTTTTGCCGTTATCGAGTGCAAACAGGATTTCTGTTATGTTAGGTGCCAGCGAAATAATTCGGTTTGGCTTTTCTTTAATAAGTACTTCGCGTCCTAAATCATCCTTTACTTTGAGAAACGGTTCAACATACTTTGATCGGTCTGAACTGCAACCGATTAGTGTGAACAAAAGTAAGAAAAAAGAAATTCGCACTCTCACTCCTTCGCCCCCATCGTTTTACCTTCATCCAACGATTGTTCGTATTCATTCTTGTAAATTTGGATTGCATTAAAAAGAGCTGTGGCAATTTTGTTCTGTCCAACGGATGACTTCAATAATTTTTCATCGCTCCGATTTGAAAGATAACCCATTTCGACCAGCACATTCGGCATAGATGCGCCAACGAGAACAAAAAAACCTGCCTGCTTTACACCTTGAATTTCTAAATTAGTATATCGAGCTACTTGTTGCGTAGAAATTTCGGCAAATCGTTCGCTGTATTTTAGGTAGGCGCTTTGTGCCATCGTCAACAGAATAAAGTTTTCTTCTGTTAATTCCTGATACCGGTTTTCGTAACCTTCTTCGTATTGAATAACCGCATTTTCCCGTTCAGCAATTTTAAGTGCGTGCTCTGTTTTTCCCTTACGCAGTAAATATACTTCAAAACCTTTTACAGTATGCAGCTTGCGCGCCGCCGCGTTGCAATGCAAACTAATAAATAGCTTCCCGTTCACCTGATTTGCAATTTGCCCGCGCTTGTAAAGCTCTACAAACTCATCCGATTTTCTTGTATAAACTACTTTCACATCGGGCATATTTTTTTCCAAAAGCTTTCCTAATTTTAAAGCAACAGCCAATGTAACATCTTTTTCTTTAGTTCTGGTAACGCCGATTGCTCCCGGGTCTTTACCTCCGTGTCCCGGATCAATTACGACAACATCTAACTTCCAACGGTCGCGCTGTTGCTGTAAACTTTTTTCGTAATGCCTTTCTTTTTTTTCGGCTAACTGTTGCTCGGTAGGTGTATAGATTGTAATCAGTAAATCGTTGTTGTCGTCGGCTTTAATAATTTCTGTATTCGATACTGCACCGTTTAACTTAAATGTAAATTGAACTGAGGTCGGCGACGGGAACATCAGCAGTTCTTTAATAATGCCCGATGGTTTAACTTTTTTCAGAGCATCAAGATTTACTTTCGCATTGGCAACAGTAATGTATAACCAGCCGTGTTTCTTTTCGGTATCGTTTTGTTCGTACTTTATCCAGCTATCGTAATCAGTTAAATTTATCCTCGAATGTAAACGAATTAATGTTCCGTTAGCTTTTGGTTCGTAGGATATATTCACAATATCATGTTTCGGCGATACGATTGGTTTCCCGACTACAATCGTTTTTCGCTTCATATCGAATGTAATCTCTTCGTCCAAAAACTTATTGAAAATTTGGAAGAAGCTTTTGATAGGAATAAAAAACGAATTGGCTGCAAAATATATTCTTTGTTGGAGTTGAAGAACGCTGACTTTCTCGTTTGTATCGGTTATTACGACATAAGAATTTTCTGCACTCAATATTATTTTATACGATTTGGTTTTAACTTCGATCTTCTTGGCTTCGTTGTTTACGTATGTTTTCAAATTTAAGACATAAGCCAAATCGTTTAACGACACATAGAGGACATCATTTCGAACAAAACTTCCGACAACCGTATTCGAGGATGGCGATTGAGAAAATTCTATCTGAGTCGAGTACTGTCCGAATGCTTTCAGGCTCAGAAAAATAAGTATAGTAAAAAGATATATTATATTTTTAATGGACATTCGCAAAGTTACTTTTCTTTTGTGCCTATCTTAAATAACGACTTGAACAATATCTTCATAATTTCAAGTCGCGGATATGATGTTACGGAATCGTAACGGTGGTGGATTTCTTTTTCCGATTTCGTCTCTTTTGTTATTATAATTACAGATAAAGGTTTTTTCATAATTCAGCTTCAACAAACGATTGAGTTATATTAATGTTTCGCATTTTTAATTCTTCTAAAAGTTTATCCGCAGGGACACATTCTTCGGGCGGCATCACACCGCGAGCATTTATTTCGCCACGCATCAGCATCAGTGCGATGATTGAAGTCGGGAACGAAGTCGTCCGCATCATTGCCGAGATACGGGTCTGCTTATCAAAGTAATCTATCATCTCATACACGAGCGATTTTTTTTCCCCGTTAATATGCCCTTTAATAGTTGCACGCAACAAGATACAATCTTCATCTTTGTAATCCAATTTTTTAGTAAGCAATTCGATGAACAACTCGCGGGCTGTTTTAACTGTATTTCCGAACATCAACGCTTCGGAGCCGGCAAATCCTAAATCGATTAATAACTTAAACTTACTGCAATGTCCTTTATAGCGGATTGTTTTATAATCGAGTTCACGGACTTTTCCACGAAAGTAATCGCACAAAGTTGATATTCCGCCAGAAGTATTAAAAGCTTCCAGCGCACCAAAAGGTTGCGGAAAAATTATTTCCTCCACATCGTCCAAAGAATTTATAAATATGATGTTGCCATTTCTTATAACTTCAGCCGGTTCGGTGTACTCATTTAGCAGCCCTTCGGCAGAAAAAACGAGCTGATAATTCAAAGGCGGCTGCGGATGCTGCGGCAAACCGCCAACACGCAGATTGATTTGGTCAACAGTATCGAACTTCTTCGCCCCCTCAATCGCCAAAATATTTACAAGTCCGGGAGCCAAGCCGCAATTCGGCAGCACACAAACCTGAGCTTCGCGTGCCTGCCTGTTAAGTAGGAGCTGTTTTTTTACTACATCGTTATTACCGCCGAGGTCAAGGAAGTGAACTCCCGCTTCAATTGCGGCAGTTGTCAAAATATAATTCAGCGAGTACGACGCCGCGCTGATTACTGCATCAGCCCCGGTCATCAATCCAACAATATCTTCATAAGAATTTGCATCAATTTTTACCGGCTTGACTTTGCTATTAATATTTTTGGCAGCATTCGACGCACGTTCAAAATTAATATCTGCCAACAACACTTCTTCGATGTCGCTTGCCTGTGCAATGTCGTAAGCAAGGGCGCTTCCCATCATCCCAGCACCTATTACAACTGCCTTCATTTTAGTATTTCTCCTGTTTCCATACTCCAGAAAAGTAAATCTAATTCATCCATAGGTATGTTAATTTTTTTTGAAAACTTTTTAAACTGTTCTTCTATATTTAAATAATTATTTTTCGATAATGATTTTGGTAAATCATTAAGAACTCCAACCCGCACTAAATTTTTCAAGATATGGCGGTCGAGTATCGCAAGATTACGATGCCCGATGTTCCGTAAAAAGTGAGATGCCTCCTTGTAACCAAGTCCTTTCACATTCGTTACAAGCCATTCACGAAGATCGATGGATGAATTCCCATTCCGTAATTGAAGTTCGATTAAAGGATATTGCTTTTTAAACTCAAGCAGATACTTCGATTTATTATTATGAAAGCGGATGTAAGATTCTTTGTGAGATAAAATTGGCTGCGGATTGATTTCTTGTTTATGAAATTTATTTGACTGTAAAAGTTTTACAACTTTATCAGCATTTCGGGCACTCGATTGTGGTGTGAGCAAACAATAAACCAGCTCGTAAAAGTAATCCGACTGTTTTATTTTGAGGAAATCATCCAATCGCTGTTGAATTTTTGATTTCAACTTTGAATACTTACGCTTCAGGTCGGCGTTTGATAAAGTTTCAAGACTTTTATTTATAGATTTTAGATACAAATTTGCAACAAGATGTTTAAAACTGATTAAATATAAGTAAAATCGGTAAAATATCCGAAAATTTTACCCTCCCAAACCATCAGATTTTTTTATCAAGCTGTGAAAGACTGTTAATAAATTTCTGCCGGACCGGACGAGCAAACCTGTTATATCTATTGATATCCTCAAATAATTCTTTTGAATCGTTTAGTAAATTGTTGAATGTTTCCAAAAGCTGGATATAACTTCTTGTTGCCTGGCTTTGAGTTTTCCTCCACTGATAACCCCTTGAAATAAAATGAATTAGAGCTTGTGTTTCCGCCATAAGCCTATCATGCTGAGTTGGGGTCTTTTCATAAATTATGAGTTCCAACTTTTTTAATTCTCTTTTAATGTCATCAAGAATTTTCGATTTGATACGAACAGAAGACAAAACTATACTGTTTCCTTTCAGACCATCTAAAACAGTATCCGGTCCGAACATAGGATGCGTCCCCAATATCATTGTATTTTTTGGCAAATACTTTTTCATCCATTCAACAGGTTTTTCCTTTACTGAACATACATCGCAAACCAATGCACCATCGTTGATGTAAGGCGCGATTCGTTTCAGAGTTGATTCCATTTTGCGAATCGGAACTGCTAATACAACCACAGACTGAGATGCGGCTTCCTTTAAACTAACACGAGTTACATTTTTGGGGAATGCAACTTTTTTAATATCGTATGCAGCAACTGTAAAATATTTAGATAAATACTCTGCCGCTAATTTGCCAAACCTGCCTAACCCGATTATTCCGATTGTCATGCTTTTCTCTGAATTATTCGTGATTGTTTTATAATTAACTGGAAAATCTTTCTTACAAATTTATCATCCAACATTTTTCTGCGAGCAATTGACGATGTCCTCTCAAGTATAATCTGTTCTCGCTCCGGATTTGTAATCGAAAGATTATTTTGTTTTTTAATCTTTCCAATTGCTTCAGCTAAGTGCTGACGTACGGCAATTAAATTTACAAGTTCACTATCTATACGATCGACAAGTTTTCGCATAGATTTCAATTGGTTGATAGCTGTTGTTCTCTTCTTATCCGGCTTCATTGTTTGCACCATTGTTTAAACTTATTCTTAATTCACTCACAAAATTATAAACTTCCTGCAACAAATTATTTTTTGGAATTTCGAAATAATTTTTTCTAATCAAATCAATTAATGCACTGCCGACGATAACACCGTCGGCGTATCTCGAAATATTTCTAACATCTGCACTCGAAGATATTCCGAAACCAACAAGTATGGGATTTTTCTTTACCAACTGTTTGCATCTCAATAAATATTCCACCGCTTCTGCCGGCACATTATTTCTAATTCCTGTAGTTCCTGTAGTCGAAACACAATAAAGAAATCCTGAAGTTGCATTATCCAACTCGACTAATCTTTTGTCGGATGTTGTAGGTGCTGCTAAAAATATCTGAGATATATTTTTTGCCACCGCGGATCTACGAAAATTATCAGCTTCTTCCAAAGGGAGGTCTGCTACAACTAATCCATCCACCCCCGCATTGGCAGCAGCGTCGAGAAATTTTTCAACTCCATAACAGTAAATCGGATTGTAATAACCCATAAGAACAATTGGAATGTTACTGGATAAACGGATATCGCGAACAATTTCCCAAATTTTGGTTATTGTAACTCCATTATTTAACGCAACTTGAGAGGCAATCTGAATTACCGGACCATCGGCTATCGGGTCGGAAAACGGAATTCCCAATTCGATGATATCGGCGCCAGCTTTTTCAAGTTCGAAAACTATTTGTGGCGTTAATTTTATAGTTGGATAACCCGCCGTAACGAACATTGCTAACGCTTTTCTTTTATTTTTAATGAGTTCAGACATTTTCTGAAGGAGTCGATTCATCGTGTCCTCCGTTCTTCAAAATATTTTAATATCGTATCCATATCTTTATCACCTCTGCCCGACAAATTCAAAATAACGATTTCATTTTTCGAAGTAGAAGGCAGCAGTGTTTTCAAATAAGCGAGAGCGTGCGCCGATTCAAGAGCCGGGATGATACCTTCGGTTTGAGTCAGTTCGATTGCAGCTTCAACAGCTTCGACATCTGAAACCGCAAAATACTGAACACGACCTGTTGCTTTTAAATAACTATGTTCAGGTCCAACTCCCGGATAATCCAACCCCGCTGAAATAGAATGCGTTGGTAAAATTTGTCCGTTCGCATCCTGCAACAAATAACTTAGATTACCGTGCAAAACACCGGGTGAACCTTTCGACAAAGTAGCTGCGTGTTTATCCGTAAAAATTCCTTCACCACCGGCTTCAAGACCTATCATCTTTACATCATCTTCCAAAAAATTAAAAAACAAACCTATTGAGTTACTGCCGCCGCCGACACTTGCAAGCAAATAATCCGGAAGACGGTTTTCGATTTCAAGAATTTGAGATTTCGCTTCGATGCCAATCACACTTTGAAAATCACGCACAATCATAGGATACGGATGCGGACCGATTACTGAACCGATAATATAATGTGTGTTGCGAATATTTGTAACCCAATCGCGGATTGCTTCGTTTGCTGCATCCTTCAAAGTTTTTGTACCGGATTCCACCGAGCGAACTTCAGCAGCTAACAATTTCATCCGCCCCACATTACTTTTCTGACGAATAATATCCTCGGCGCCCATATACACAATACATTCTAAACCCAATTTCGCCGCGACTGTTGCTGTAGCTACGCCGTGCTGACCTGCACCTGTTTCAGCAATGATCCGGTTTTTTCCTAATTGTTTTGCAAGTAAGATTTGCCCGATTGCGTTATTAATTTTATGCGCCCCCGTATGACACAAATCTTCACGCTTTAAATAAATTTTTGCACCTTGATATTTTTCAGTCAGGCGTTCTGCAAAATAAAGCGGGGTAGGCCTGCCTGCAAAATGCTTTAATAATTGATAAAACATTTTTTGAAATGCCGGATCATTTTTTAATTCAAGATATTTGGCTTCCAATTCTTCGAGTGCGTAAATTAAAGTCTCGGGTACAAATTTGCCGCCAAACTCACCAAAGTATCCGCGGTTGTCCGGGTAATTATATTTTGTATTCGTCATAACTAATTTTTGGTTAATGATAGTGACCGGTCCATTACTTCAGCAATTTGTTTTAGTTTATTTATTAACACTTTGAACTTTTCAGGTTTGAGCGATTGATAACCGTCGGACAGTGCGGTCTCCGGATTTTTATGAACTTCGATTATCAAGCCGTCGGCGCCCGCTGCAATACTCGCCATCGACATCGAAGAAACTCCGTCCCACAAACCGATACCGTGGCTTGGATCGACTATAATTGGAAGGTGCGAAAGATGCTTTACAACCGGAACTGCATTTAAGTCGAGTGTAAAACGTGTTGCTGTTTCAAACGTTCTGATTCCTCTTTCACACAAAATCACATTATAATTTCCTTGATTAACAATATATTCGGCTGCCATCAAAAATTCTTCGATGGTTGAAGAAATTCCCCGCTTTAAAAGAACCGGATGTTTCAGGCTGCCAACAGCTTCTAACAACGAAAAATTTTGCATATTGCGCGCACCAATTTGAAGAACATCGGCTACCTCGGCTACATAAGGAAGCGTTGCAACGTCTTTTACTTCCGTTACTATTTTCATTCCTGTTTTCCGGCGAACTTCACTCAAGTAAGTTAATGCTTCTTTTTTTAATCCTTGAAACGCATAGGGCGAAGTTCGTGGCTTGTAGGCGCCGCCGCGTAAAAACTTTACACCAACCGACGTCAGCATCTCAGCCATTTCTAAAATCTGTTCACGGCTTTCAACCGAGCAAGGTCCGGCGATTATGGTTAATTCTTTCCCGCCAATAATTTCATCGCCCAAACGGATTTCAGTATTATCAGGTTTTACTTCTCTGCTTACAAGTTTGTATGGCTTGGAAACCGAAATTGCATCGATAACTCCCGGCATTCCCATAAAAAGATTTTTATCGAGTTTTCCCTTATTGCCGGTGATACCTATTGCAACACGCTCAGCCCCCGGAATTTCGTGAGCCGAATATCCGAGCGATTCAATCTTTGTTTTTACTGCATCTATTTCAGATTTTGATGCATCAATTTTCATTACTACTAACATAATTCTTTACTCCTAACTGCATTTATAAAAGTTTTTATTTTAAACAAATCTTTTTTACCGGGCGAAGCTTCAACTCCGCTATTAACATCTACTCCGTATGGTTGAACTTTATTCACTGCCGCTTGAATGTTATCGGGAGTAAGACCACCCGCAAGTATAATTCTATGATTATTGGCGGCAAGTCTGGCTAAATCCCAATCGCTTAAAACACCAGTTCCACCATACTCTCCGTTGAAATGTGAATCAAACACAAACGCACAGACCGAAAACTGAGTGAATAAATTTAATTGTTCAATTTCGGTTTCGTCTTTCAGGCGAACACCTTTCCAAACACATAATTTGTATTGAGAACAATCTTCCGGTTTTTCGTCGCCGTGAAGTTGGACAATATTGATACCTGTCTGTTCAACAATTGTATTGATGTTCGATGCCGCCTCGTTCACAAAAACACCGACCTTAAAAATATTGGAAGGAATATTTTTAATAATATCTGCGACGATTGAAGGTGATACGTAGCGTTTACTTTTTTTGTAAAAAATAAATCCAATCGCATCTGCACCCGATTCGATGGAAGCTACAGCATCCTTTAAATTTGTGATACCACATATTTTTACGAGGCACTTCATATTGATGAAATAAATTCTGAAAGTGCAGAACCGGGATTTTCTGATTTCATGAAATATTCGCCAATGAGCGCCCCCTTGGCGCCATCATTTTGTAATCTTAATAAGTCATCAACGTTTTTAATTCCACTCTCGCTCACCAATACAACATCTTCCGGCAATAATTTAGCTATTTTTCCGAAAGTATCGAGGTTGCAACTGAAAGTATTTAGGTCTCGATTATTAATTCCGATCAGTTTCATCAAACTAAAATCGAGTTTATCGACTGATTCGGTTGAGTGAATTTCAACTAAACATTCCAAGCCCAAACTTTTCGCAGCATAAAAGAGTTGGCGTAATTGTTCTTTCGAAAGCAGGTCGGCAATCAACAAAACGGCATCAGCGCCAAAAGCTTTGGCTTCATAAATTTCATACTCATCTATGATGAAATCTTTCCGTAAAATTGGTATATCCACTACAGAACGGGCATCTTTCAGGTCATTTAAGGATCCGTTAAAATAATTCTCCTCGGTTAAAACTGAAATTGCCGCAGCCCCGTTTTGTTGATACGAAGCAGCCATATTTTTAATATCTACTTCTTTTCGAAGAATACCCGCTGAAGGGGATTTCCTTTTTATTTCAGCAATTATCCCGATTCCGTTTTTATATTTTAAAGCTGCTGAAAGAGAGACAGTATTTCGTTTGAAATATTCCATCGCTTCGAGAGAAGCAATGGGGATATCTTTCTTTTTTTTCTTTACTTCTTCAATTTTTGCGGAGATAATATTTTCTAAAACATTCATATACTTTTTGTGAACTCGATTAATTGATTTAATTTTTTTAGAGCACTTCCGTTTTCGAGTGAATCGACAGCCATTTGAAATCCAACGCGTGGCGTTTCGGCTTTTCCACTTATGTAAATCGCATAAGCAGCATTCAGTAAAACTATATCGCGCTTCGGGCTTTTTCTATTATTTAGAATTTCAAGACACATGTTCGCATTCTGTTCCGGCGTTCCACCTGCTAAATCGGAAATGTCGCAAAGTTCAAGTCCAAAATCTTTCGGGTGAATTTCAAACGATTTTAAGTCTTCGTCTTTAGCAATTTCAAAAACGAATGTTTTGCCGCTCAAGGATATTTCATCTAATCCATCCGAAGAATGTAAGACGGCAGATTTCTTCGTGCCTAACCGCATCAATACTTCTATCATTTTTTTGGCAACGTCGAGATTGTATGCACCTATTATCTGGTATTTAACTTCTGCGGGATTAGTTAGCGGGCCCAAAATGTTAAAAAAAGTTTTAACTCCTAATTCGGATCGAGGTTTACTGACTAACTTCATCGCAGGGTGAAAAATCGGTGCGAACATAAAACCAATACCGATTTCGTTAATACATTTTTCGACTTTGAAAGGTTCAATCGAAATATATACGCCAAGTTCTTTCAATAAATCGGCGCTGCCGCAGCTACTCGAAACAGATTTATTTCCGTGCTTGGCAACTGTAACGCCGGCTCCGGCAGCAACAAATGAAGCTACGGTCGAAATATTAAATGTTCCTCGTCCGTCGCCGCCAGTTCCGCACATATCAATTGCATTTTTATCCGCCAAATTTATTTTTACTGATTTTTCGCGCATAACTTTCGCGAAAGCTGTTAGCTCTTCAACTGTCTCGCCTTTTATTTTTTCTGCTGCGAGAAAAGCACCGATTTGAGATTCAGTTGCCGAACCTGTCATTATAGAGTTCATTACTTCGGAGGCATCCTTGGAATCTAAATCCCGTCCCTCTAAAACTTTTTTAAGTATTTCCTTCATATTCATTTATTAATTTGCAGCCAGTTGTTAATTAATTTTTCACCAACTTTTGTTAATATTGATTCAGGATGGAATTGAATTCCTTCGATTGGATATTTAGTATGTCGCACGCCCATAATTATACCCTCTTTTGTTTCAGATGTAATAACCAAATCGGTTGTTATGGATTGACGTTCAATTACCAGCGAATGATACCGTGTTGCCTCAAATGGATTTTCAATATTTTGAAAGATAGACTTTGCATCGTGATAAATCATTGAAGTTTTTCCGTGCATCAAAACAGGTGAGCGAACAATCTTGCAACCGAAAGCAAATCCGATTGCCTGATGTCCAAGACAAACACCAAAAATCGGAATATCGGCACCGAATTGTTTGATAACATCAATACAAATTCCTGCATTTTCAGGTCTGCCCGGACCCGGTGAAATAAGAATATGGGTTGGCTTTAATTGTTTGATTTCGTCAAGTGTAATTTTATCGTTGCGAACAACACGGTAATCGTCATTAACTGCCGCTACAAGCTGAACGAGGTTGTAAGTAAAAGAATCGTAGTTATCTATTACGAGTATCATTTTAACCCTTTCGCTAATTTAATTGCTTCAACAATTGCTTCTGATTTGTGAAGTGTTTCTTGATATTCATTTACCGGAATTGAATCAGCGACTATGCCGGCACCGCTTTGAAAATACAGGAAGTCATCTTTTGCAAAGATTGTACGAATAGCAATGCAAGTATCTAAATTTCCGGAAAGGTCGATGTATCCGATGCCGCCGGCATAAATTCCACGCTGAACGTTTTCCAATTCATCGATGATTTCCATAGCCCGGATTTTAGGAGCGCCCGAAACCGTTCCAGCCGGAAAAGCTGCTTTCAAAACATCAATCGCTGTTTTATTCTCTTCGATAATACCGGAAACCCGCGAGGCGATGTGCATAACATGAGAGTATCTAACTATCTTCATCAGTTCATCCACTTTAACAGTTCCCGGTTTGCAAATTTTGCCTAAATCGTTTCTTCCTAAATCTACAAGCATAATGTGTTCAGCCAATTCTTTCTCATCGTTCAATAAATCATTTTCAAGTTGCTTATCCTCTTGTTCGTTTTTTCCCCTCTTCCGGGTGCCGGCTATCGGATAAACTTCGGCGAAATCATTTTCTTTTCTGACAAGAATTTCCGGCGATGAACCAATTACTCTGCAATCTCCAAAATCCAAATAGTAAAGATACGGAGAAGGGTTCACAACTCTTAACGCACGATAAACATTAAAATCGTCACCGCTGTAAGGAATTTCAAAACGTTGGGATAAGACTACCTGAAAAATATCCCCCGCACCAATGTAAGATTTTGCTTTCAAAACATTCGCTTCAAATTCTGTTTGTGTAGTATTGGATCTTAAATCAGATAAGTTTGCAGAAAAATTTTCCAATCTGAATTCACTCTGTATTAAATCATTTTTTAACATCGCGATTTCGTTCATAGCTGTATCATATTGTAACTCAAGGGAGAGATTATCATCAATGAATATATTCGATAGAAAAATTATTTGATGTTTGAGATGATCGAAAATCAGGACTGTTGGGAAAAAGCCTAAGATTGTTTCGTCAGCGGTGATAACGTTTGGATTTTTGTTTGGAACCTTTTCGATATTCCTGATAATATCGTAACCGAAATAGCCGACAAACCCGCCTGCAAAACGGGAAGTGTTTGGGGTTCGGCTGATGTTATATTGCGCTATCAAGTTCGATAAGATATCAAAATAATTATCGTGCAATATTCTTTCGCTGTTACGATTTGATATCCGGGTTTCAAAATTTTTATTACGGATTGTAAAAGTCGGGCTGCGTCCAAGAAATGAATAGCGGGCAATCTTTTCATCACCTTCAACGCTTTCGAATAAGAATGACGTTTCCGCATTCCGACGTAATCGCATATAAGCTGAAACAGGAGTTAACATATCGGCTAACATCGTTTCTGTAATTGTAACAATTTTATGTGTGCGTGCAAGAGATTTAAATTCATCAAAATTCATAGTTGCTGCCTTTTAAAAACTAAAAAGCCCATCTTGGTGTTTCAAGACGGGCTTTCTATTGTTTAATAATTTACTAAAATTATTCTGCAATTAATCTATCAACACCATTTACGAAATGATACACACCACCAATAAGGGTAGTAAAATGCCTGACGGTAATAAGTATAATATATGGTGTTTATTTTTTGCATAGTAAAAATTCTTTTACATTATACATAAATAATTTGTATGTGTCAAGTTTTCTAAATTAATCCTGTTCCTAATCCGATTGCAATTAATAAAAGCATAATCGCTACAATTATTTTAACTATGGATAAAGTGATTTTTTTTATCAGTCGATTACCTATAAAAGCCCCTAAAAACGCTGCCAAAGTTGCAATAATGAGTAAAACAAAGTTATCTTCGATACCTGTGATCGCAAAATGACCGGAATAAACTGAGAGGCGGGTTACATCAATCAAGCAGGCTATCACGACTCCCGTTCCAATGAAGCTTTCTTTTGATAAACCTGTTTTTATTAGAAATGCACTACGAAGGGCACCTTGATGACCCGAAAGTCCGCCGAAGAAACCACTCAACACACCACCGATTGGTAAATACTTTTTGGGGAAAGATAATTTTTCAAATCGCGGCAACAATTCGAACAACGCAAAAATTAACATCAAGATTGCGATAATAAGTTTGACCGGCATTATTTGTAAATTATTTCCAAAAACCGAATAACTAAAAAGTGGCTGTAAATCGGACAGCCATTGCAGAAGGAACGCTCCTACAAATGCGGCGAGAATAGCGGGCAGTCCAAAACGGATGACTGTTAATTTATCGGCTTCCCTCCCGACGAGTGCGAGTTTAAAAATATTATTCGCAAAGTGAACAAGCGCCGTCATTCCAACAGCAATATGGATTGGAAAAAATATTGCAAACACCGGCATCAGTAAAGTACCAAGACCGAAGCCGGAAAATAGAGTTAAGCCTGAAGTTAAAAATGCGGCTACTGATATTATGATATATTCCATAATAAACTGTAGAATTAATATTTAAAAAGTACTTTTATTCAAATCGAATTCCTCAAAACCGGGGCGGACAAATGCTCTGGCGGCAGGGAAAGTTTTTTCCACCTTTTTGCGAAGACGGTCAAGATGTATCAAGAACTCTAAAATCTCATCTTCCCTTGCCGGAAAATTATTATATAGTTTCAACCACGCAGCAAGCGAACGGTCGATTGCAATCAAAGCTACCTTTGCCGAGCCATCGGAATCTTTAGGATAGTCTTTCAACAATTCCTCAAAATCCGTCATTTTATCGGATAGTGCCCTGAGAATTTTTACATAAATAAAATGTTGATACCAACTGATAACTTCAACTGCATCCCGGATGCTCTCGACTGTCAGTTGAACATCAAACTCCGGAATTTCAAGTTTCAAACCCAAATCGAGTTCGTCGGCTTTCTTATCGAAAATAACTTTAGCATTCTTCATCCACTTTTCTACCATCTCATAGTAAGCTTTTGCATCACGTGCACACTCGTGGTCTGCGGCAAGTTGGATATTCTGCTTTTCTTCATTCATCGTAGTTTCAATGTTCGCCTCATCTATACTGATACCCCGTTCTTCAAGCATATCCTTTAATAAGTCGAGTGCCCCTTTTAGCGTTTCAGAAAGTTTCAGCCAGAATTCTTTGTTACTTACATCCAGACTTTCAAGATCGCAGTATTGCTCTTGCCCGATAGCATAATTCATACATCGCGAAGTAAACGGACACCGTTCGCACCAGCGGTCGCAGTAATTGTAAATACCCGGTATGAACTTTGGGTTTTGAGAAAGTTTTTTTAAAAGCTCCTTATCCATTTCTCTTCTTGCGCTTTATGCTTATTAAATATATTTTATAAATTCTCAAATTCCAAACAATTCATCTTTGAGATACTTGCCTGTGTAACTTCTTTTTACTTTTACAACTTCTTCAGGGGTTCCTTCTGCTACTATTTCGCCACCTTCATCACCGCCGCCCGGTCCTAAATCCATTATCCAATCCGCACATTTTATTACATCCAAATTATGTTCGATGATAACAACTGTATTTCCTTTTTCAACCAATTTGTTCAAGACCGAAAGCAACATTCTGATATCTTCGAAATGAAGTCCCGTTGTCGGCTCGTCCAATATGTAAAGTGTATTACCCGTTCCGATTTTTGAAAGTTCAGTTGATAATTTAACACGCTGCGCCTCGCCCCCCGAAAGCGTTGTCGCCTGCTGACCAATCCTGATGTAGCTCATTCCTACATCAAAAAGTGTTTGAAGCTTACGAACTATTTTGGGGATTTCACTGAAGAAACTGAGAGCTTCCTCGACAGTCATATTTAAAATATCGGCAATCGATTTCCCTTTGTATAAAACTTCGAGGGTTTCTTTACTATAACGCCTTCCTTTGCAAACCTCGCATTGTACATAAACATCGGGCAAGAAATTCATTTCAATTTTCCGCACGCCGTCGCCCTCGCACTCTTCGCATCTGCCCCCTTTCACGTTGAAACTGAATCTTCCCGCTTTGTAACCGCGAATTTTTGCTTCAGGCAGTTGCGTAAATAAATCGCGGATTAGTGTGAACAACCCTGTATAAGTTGCAGGATTTGAACGTGGTGTGCGTCCAATCGGATTCTGGTCTATATCAATAACTTTATCAATGTTTTGTAAACCTTCAATTTTTTTATACTGAAGAGGAACCTCGTTCGAGCGATAAAATTTTCTGGAAAGGATGCGATAGAGCGTTTCAATTATCAAAGTGGATTTACCTGAACCACTAACTCCGGTTACACAAATAAGTTTCCCAAGCGGAATCTTTGCATCGATATTTTTCAAATTGTTTCCACGGCAGTTGTGTAAATTAATAAACAGACCGTTTCCTTTTCTGCGAGTTTCCGGAATTTCTATTTTACGTTCATTGGCAAGATAGTGGGCTGTGTACGATATCGGTTCAATACCGTTTCCTGAAATTTTTAGTTCATCATTCCGTAGTTTTAGTTGTTTAGGTTTTCCCGATGTTACAAGATAACCGCCGTGCTCACCTGCACCTGGGCCCAAATCTACAACGAAGTCGGCACTTTGAATCATTTCTTTATCGTGCTCAACGACAATTATAGTATTTCCCAAATCGCGAAGTTTTTTAAGCGAATTGATCAGTTTTATATTATCGCGTTGATGTAAACCGATACTCGGTTCATCAAGAACGTAAAGCACGCCCACTAACTGAGAACCGATTTGTGTAGCAAGACGGATCCGCTGCCCCTCGCCGCCCGAAAGTGTGCGTGCCGGTCGATCGAGTGTTAGATAATCTAATCCAACATTTAACAAAAATTCGAGCCGCTTATTTATTTCGCTTAAAATCTGATTGGCAATTATACTTTGCCTTTCCGAAAGTTTTAGATTTTGGAAAAAAATTTTTGCATCTTTGATTGAGAGCCGAACGACATCAGCCACATTCACCAACCTGCTCGTTTGTAAATCGGTGATTTTAATAGCAAGACTTTCTTTGCGGAGTCGTCCACCGTTACAATCGCTGCACGGATTAACCGACATATATGCCTCAACCCATTGGCGGATATGGTTCGATGATGTTTCGTCATAGTAATGCTGAAGTGAATGCAAAATTCCGTTATAGCGATGTTTATAAACGACTTTTCTACCACTATTATATGTGTATTCTATTTCGAATTTTTCATCCCCGGCACCGTTCAGTAAAATATTGATAAACTTTTTAGGAATTTCGTTTATCGGTGTATCGAAATTAAACTTATTTTTCTTAGCCACCGAACGTATCTGGCTCCATAACCAGGTTTGCCGTGGCTTGCCGAGCGCCGCTATACCTTCCTCGTTTATAGTTTTCGATTCGTCGGGGATAATAAGATTAACGTCCAACTTACGGTTTTCGCCGAGTCCTGAACAGGTGGGGCAATACCCATAAGGAGAATTGAAGGAGAATGAATTCGGCGCCGGGTCTTCATAGCTGATACCACACGAGCTGCAGGCAAAGTGAATACTGTAAAGCGAATCACCGTTTTCTGTATTTACAATTACAACACCGGAACCAAAATTTAATGCAGTCTCGATAGAATCGGCAACACGACTTCGTATTTGATTTTGCAGAACAATCCGGTCAATAACAATTTCGATGTTGTGAATTTTGTAACGAGAGACTTGCATTCCCTTGTAAATTTCTTTCCCTTCGCCGTCGATACGAACCCGAAGAAAACCATCGCGGACTACTTCTTCGAACAATTCACGATAATGTCCTTTCCTTCCCCGCACGACAGGTGCCAATATTTGAACGCGTGTATCTTTCGGTAAACTCATTATACTGTCGATGATAGCATCAATGTTTTGTTTCTCTACTTTCAGCCCGCATTGGCTGCAATGCTGAACGCCGACGCGCGCAAAAAGTAAGCGGAGATAATCGTAAATTTCGGTAACAGTTCCGACAGTCGACCGCGGATTTTGCGAAACCGATTTTTGTTCTATCGAAATTGCGGGGCTTAATCCTTCGATGTTATCAACATCGGGGCGTTCCATTACACCAAGAAACTGGCGGGCGTAAGCCGATAGACTCTCGATGTATCGCCGCTGTCCTTCTGCATAAATTGTATCAAAAGCCAAGCTCGATTTACCCGAACCTGATAATCCGGTAATCACAATAAGTTGATCGCGTGGAATTTCCACATCGATATTCTTCAGATTGTGTACGCGTGCACCTTTGACTGTAAGTTTACTATCCATTATATCAAAATTCAATCAACAAATTCACAAATAAATACTAAATTCCAATTCCAAAAAATTTATCCTTATAATCTGGATTTTGATGATTGAACATTATTTGGGATTTGTCCGCCTTTGGCGGGTTTGCCATTTGGAATTTATGACAGTGGCTCAAGTAAAGCCATTATTTATTTTTTAAGATATTAAAAGGGACGGGGAAAAGCAAAATATTGCTTTAATGAAAAATTGCTGTTATATTTATGCGTGTTGAATCATAGAGAATTTTAGAATATTATTTAAAATAATTTAACCATACGTACGGGAGTAGTTATGCATATTGCAATGTCGGTTGTTTACATTATCATTAATTTTTTTATAGCTGCGATTGTTCTTTATAAGTCGCGTGGAAATGTTCTGAACCAGTTTTATGCTTTCTTGGTGGGGAGTCTTATATGCTTAGGGATTACAGCTTTTTATTATAACGAACTACCTTCCCTTTATTATCAGCGAATGTTCTTCCCGGTAATCGCTTTTTTTTACTCGATGTTTCCTTTCTTCTTTTGTCACTTCATCATATTGTTTGTGCGTAGATACGATATCCTGCAATCAAAACGTATGATCGTTAGCGTTTATACAGTCGGAATTTTATGCTATTTAACCGTTTTGTTGGGCATAGTTTCTTCCCCAATCAGTTCATCCGGTTTTATTTCCCCAAGCGGTTATATATTTTTCTTAACATGGATGTCTATCCTTTTCGCAATAGGAACAGCACAGTTATATTCGTTGCTAAAAGGATTTTCTGAAAAAGGCTTAAAATCCAAAGTATTATATATCGGGTTTTCATTATTATTGTTGATTTTGCCTGGTCCCTTCATCGAATCAATTCTAATAAAAGTATTTAAACAAGATATGTCTTCATATTTTTTATCATCAATGATAGCTCTTGTAGTTTTAGTCTATTTGGTGTTTAGATACAAAATTATTGTTAATACAACTTACGATACATTAAAATCTGCATTAGGTGTCATCAATGATATTATCATTAAGATGGATGATAAATTTCAGATTGAAATGGTCAGAGGGGCAAATTTTCAGCAACTCGGATTTTATGAGAACGAACTAATTGGAAATTCGATTTTAAATTTTGTAGATAAAAAGGACTATTTTGAAATATATAGGACTTTTGTACTTGATGGTAAAATGAAAGAAGCTTATTTTGATATAGATTTTATAAGCAAAGAGGGGACATACATTCCAATGAACATCTCTGTTATTCCCGTAAATACAGCCGAAGGAGTAATAGGTTTTGTAGCAGTTGCAAGAAACATTGCGGAACGTAAACAATCGAATTTAATCCAGGACATTGTTTACCGCATTTCAAAAATGTCCGATATAAATTTAAAATTAAAAGATTTTTTCCTTGAAGTTCATAATGTTTTAAAAGAAGTAATATCAGCTCCTGTTCTGTATGTAGTTTTGTATGATGAAAAGAGCAGAAGTAATATTATCCAATATTTTAACAGCGACAATAAAAATTTTGGCCCTCCAATAATGAATGGTAAAAGTTTAACCGATTATGTATTCAACAGCTCGAAATCTTTGTTTTGCACCTACACGCAATATGAAGAAATGCATAAAAATGGGATTGTTGACGACATCGAAGATCCTTTTTCAGCCTGGATCGGGGTACCGCTAAACCTTAATAAAAAAACAACCGGCGTAATTGTAATTAAGCATTATGATAAAATCGAAAGTTGGGGTAGTAACGAACTAAGACTGCTGGAATTTGTTTCTTCACAGATTGCAAAAACGATCGAGCGGAAACAAGTAGAAGAACAGATATTAAAACAGGCAGCACTGATCAATATCGCATCAAATGCTTTTATTGTTATTGACAAAAACGGAACAATTGATTTTTGGAGTGAGGGTGCTGAAAAACTTTACGGCGAATCTCTTGCAGATGTGCACAACAAAAATATTGCCGATATAATGTTCAATGATCATCATGAACGTTTCGACGAATGTATCAAGACAGTTCTTACCACCGGCAAGTGGCAAAAAGAATTAGAGCAATATAATAATACCGGAACAAAATTTTTTATAGAGAGTCTTTGGACTTTGGTAATTGACCAAGAAGATGCTGCCGACATGATTTTAATTGTGAACACCGATATTACTGAACGTAAAACCATCGAAGCTCAATATTTTAGAGCCCAACGTTTAGAAAGTATCGGTATTTTAGCCAGCGGAATCGCTCACGATCTTAATAATGTTTTGGCTCCAATATTGACTTCGATACAAAGTTTAAAGAAGAGAAATATGTCGGAAAGCGACGGCATAATATTAAACACATTGGAAGCATGCACTAAACGTGGCGCTGCCGTTGTAAATCAAGTTTTAATGTTTGCACGTGGAATACAAAGCGAAACCGTGGTATTACGTCCGCAAGATCTAACTCAGGACATCGAAAAATTGATACGGGAAACTTTTCCTAAATCCATAAAAACTTCTTTCAATCATCAAAAGGATCTTTGGTTTATAAACGGCGATTCAACTCAATTGCATCAAGTACTCATGAATTTGGTAATCAATGCACGCGATGCTATGCCCGACGGAGGCACTATTTCAGTAAATCTTGAAAACTTTCTCGCCGACTCTAAATTCGCTAAAGCACATTTACATTCCAATGAGGGTCCGTATATTTTAATAACCGTTAGCGATACCGGCACCGGAATTCCTCCCGAATATTTGAACAAGATTTTTGAGCCCTTCTTTACGACTAAAGAAGTTGGAAAAGAAACTGGGCTTGGTTTGGCAACTTGCGATTCTATCATAAGAAATCATAACGGTTTTTTATCTGTTTACAGTGAACAAAATAAAGGAACTTCGTTTAAAATTTATTTACCCGCTATATGCGATGAGACTCAAATTTCTGAAGAACAATTTAAACAAGAACTACACAGTGTAGAAGGTTTAAAGATTTTGTTGGTGGACGATGAAGCTGCGATACGGGAAATTTCAAAGGATGTATTAGAAACTTACGGCTACTCCGTTAGCACAACAGCTAACGGAGCAGAAGCAATTACAATATTTGGCAGGAATGAACTTAAATTCGATCTGATACTAACAGATTTAGAAATGCCGGTTATGAATGGTATCGAATTAATCCGCCAGATAAGAAAAAAAGATAAAAAAATTAAGATTATTGTATCGAGCGGTTTGTTCACAGAGGACAAGCTCAAGGAAATCAGCGATTGCGATGTAAAAATCTTTTTACCAAAACCTTACACTGCCGAAAAATTAATATGCACAATACAGGATATCCTGCAGGTTGATGGAAAAAAATCCCCCGTAAAAAAATAGGAAAGTTTAAATAAATACTCAAATATTGAAACAGCGCTGTATCAAACGGAGTTGAAGTATCGAGTAATACATAGTCAATGTTATTCTCGCTGCATCCTTTATAGAAATCTTTTTGTGAAAGAATCACGACTTAAATCAATTTTTATTGTTCTGTTTGCTCCTCGCTATCAATTGCAGCCGCTTCTCCAAGAATTTCAATTAAACGCACTAAGGCAAGTGTATATAGCGAAATTTAACTTGATTTTTATATATTTTCATTATATATTGATTTTCACAAAGTTGTGAAAACGCTTATATGGTGAAAAAACTATTAAAATATTATGAATGAACAAAAGTATCAAGAAATCTTAAAGGATGTGTTGGCTCGTATCGCAGGACTAATGGTAATGGGTATTCGTGATAAGCTTGAAGTAGGTAAGAAGGTAATAGATTTTGATGTGTTAGTTCAAATTGACGGAAAGCCCTATGATCTCATGGTTGAAATCAAATCAAAAGGCACACCCCTCAGCATCCGAGGAGCGATAGATTCATTACGCAAGATCATTCCTGAAGCAAACACAGGATTGCTCTATTGTGTTGCTGCAGCTCCCTTCATCTCAGATATTGGCAGACAGTTATGCCGTGAAGCAGGTGTGGGTTGTATCGATTTAGCTGGTAATTGTTATATAAATTTTGGATCGGTGTATTTAGAAATTAAAGGAAATCCAAATCCGACTCCTTTTAAACCGGAGTTGTCGCTTTTCTCTCCCAAGTCAAGTCGAATCAGTAGAATACTTCTATCGAATGTATCGAAACTCTGGCAGGTACAGGAATTAGCGAAAGAAGCCTATGTAAGTCTGGGGCTGGCGTCCAAGATTAAAGATCAACTTAAAGAAGAAGGGTTTCTAATTGAAGAAGGCAGACTGTTGAAATTGACAGCGCCAGATCGACTCTTAGATGCATGGAGCGAAAAATATTCGTACAAAAGAAATCGTATCTATGAATTTTATTCTAATTCGAATGTTGCTACTCTCAAGTGGGCGATTCAAGAGAATTGTTTTAATAACGATATAAAATGCGCCTTGACATTATTTTCTGGAGCCGCACAAGTAGCACCGCATGTACGTATGGAAAAAGTATTTATCTATGTCGAAAAAGGTATTGATCAATTAGCCAAAACATTGGACTTTAAACCTGTTGCATCGGGTCCTAATATTATGTTGTTAGAGCCATACGATCAAGGCGTTTTTTATAAGACACAAAATGTTGGTAAAAATGTAATTGTATCAAACATCCAACTCTATCTTGATCTTAAGAGATATAAAGGGCGCGGTGAGGAAGCTGCTTCATTCTTAATGCAAACAAAGCTAAAACAGGAATTGGGAATATGATGAAATACCAATCGAGAGAAATCGAAGCTGCGCATCGTGTTCTCATCGAGTCGATGCAGTGTTCTGATCAATTGTTAGGTTTTCTTTTTATCCATAGTTTTGTTACCTTTATTCAAATCATGCTCAACAAAGATGAAATAAAATCAATAGCAATTTCCATCTTAAAAAATCACGGTGTTGTACGGGCAGCGTTATTTGGCTCTGTTGTGCGCGGCGAGATGACACCCGAGAGTGACATAGATATACTTGTCGAGTTGGAAGAAGGAAAAACGCTCCTCGATCTTGTCGGCCTTCGATTAGAATTAGAAGAACAACTCAAAGCCAGCGTTGATGTGCTAACGTACGAATCGCTTCATCCCCTCTTAAGAGAAACAATTTTGAATGAACAAGAACCGATATATGAAACATCAACCGCAGATATTCATTGAGCATATTTTTGAAAGTATAAAACTTATCGAAGAGTACACTGCTGGAGTTACAAGGGAAGAATTTATCGCTTCGGTTCGAATTCAAGATATGGTAATCCGTCGGCTGGAAATCATCGGTGAAGCGGTGAAAAGAATTCCCTATGAGGTTAAGCAACTGAGTCCAGAAACTCCCTGGAAAAAGATTGCAGGAATGAGAGATATCCTAATTCACGAGTACTTCGGAGTTGATTTGAAATTAACTTGGGAGGTAATACAGAAAGAATTACCTCCATTGAAAAAGTCAATCGAAGGCATCAAAGAACAATTAGATCAACATCGCTTAAATATATAGTGGAAGTAAATTTCACTTGAGTTGTCATTCAAACACACATATTACATTCTCCACTTGAAGTCTTATTCATATCAGGCGTTGGGTCATCACCGCCTGCCAAATTCACTTTACCCACAAAATTGTAATTCCATCATTTGAAGCTTCCAAATCTGCATCTGGAAATTGACCAGCTTCATTACGCATTTCTTGTGTTGATCCATTAAAGATAGAGTAATTCTCTCCGTAAATTATTCCTCGTATGCGGCGGCGCTTGTTGTGTGCCCAATTGCGGACAGTTTCTTTTGTAGTTCCGCTGCGTCCGTGAATGATCTTCATAATGCAAAGGGTGGAAGAGTTACGCACTTGCGAAAGCGATTCTTCAAGTTGGCACTCAACCTGAGCCGGTCTTCTTGGCGGATGACCAACATCAACTGTTATAACAATTTTCATTTTTTCTCCAATATTCCATCACTCCCTTTTTGTATTCCTTTACCCAATGTATCAAAAGTCCTCACACAATAGTTATAATCATAAAAGCTATCCTCATCATCTTCTCTTACCCCATCCTCTGCCTCTTACTCAGATACTGAAACAGCGCCACGTCAAACGGAGTTGAAGTATCGAGCAGAACGTAGTCGATATTGTTTTCCCTGCATTCTTTTTTGTAGGTATCTAAAAACTTTTTCATCTCTTCCTGATACGCTTTTTGCAGGTGGTAAGGTTGTGTCATAATTTCTTCTGAAGTTTCCATATCCTTGAAAACTGCATCGCCGCCGAAGGCAAAACTCCTTTCCATCGGGTCGAGCACTTGCATCACGATTACTTCATTCTTCTTGTGCCGGAAATGTTTTAAAGCAGTTGCTACTTCCTTCGGTTTGTCGAACAGATCACTTAATATAATTACAAGCCCTCGCCGTTTAATTCGTTCAGCTATTTGGTGCAACGATTCCGCAGTTCCGGTTTTATTGCTGCCTTCAGTTATCTCGAGTTGACGGAGAATTTCTTTCAGATACGATTTTGTTGCGTGCGGAGGCATGTAAGTTCGTATCTTCTCATCATAAACAGTTAGTCCAACCGCATCGCGCTGCTGAACCATCAAATGCGAAAGTGCCGCCGCGATGTATGAAGCGTATTCGAGCTTGCTCATCTTTCCGTTTGAGGAATAAGCCATAGAACGACTCGCATCTAAAATGATGTAAGATTTTAGATTTGTTTCCTCCTCGAATTGCTTGATATAGTATCTGTCCGTCTTGCCGTAAATTTTCCAATCTATATGTTTAGGTTCATCGCCCGGCATGTACTGACGATGCTCGGCAAACTCAACGCTAAAGCCGTGATACGGACTTTTATGCAAACCGGTGATGAATCCTTCCACTACAAGTCGTGCAACAAGCTCCATATTGGCAAGTTTTGCTACAACTTCGGGTTGTAAATACTTCCGGTAGTCTTGTATATTTTTTTGAGTCTGTGCCAACCGAAGCTCATTTTTTCTTTTTTGTTTCTTTAGTTTCAGGTTTCATAGCTACTTCCGGTTGTATTAACTCTTCGGGCGATTTGCCGAGAGTTTGAATTTCCATCTGTGCCGAAGGTGCAAGTTCGTGATGAGGAAATTTTTCTAAAAACGCTTCGTATGCAATTTTTGCACTGTCAAAATTATGAAGTTGGTTATTATAAACAAATCCAATCAAAAACATTGCTTTAGGTACTTGTAGATCGTCCGGAAACAACTCAACAAACTTTTTATACTGAGTAATTGCTTTTTCAAAATCGTGCAAATCGTTATTATAAAGTGCGGCAATTAAAAACTGTGCTTCCGCTGCCTTCTCTCCCTTGGGATATTCTTTTACAATCTCTTTTAATTTTTCTATTGCCTCAGCATATTTTTGTTCCTGCAATAACTTTTCAGATGATTTCCACAGTTCCTCTTCGGACACGCGACTGCAAGATAAAAAGATTAACGCAAAAGTTAATAGCAATGCTGTGGATAAAATATGTTTCATTTGTTTTACTCCTGTTATATGATAAGAATTTGTGGTGTATTTGTGTGCGAGTTAATGAATGCCCGCGCCATACGGGGTGTATTGAATGCGATACCAAACTCGCCTTTAATATTGAGTGCGATAAGCCCGCCATAACCATCTGCCTTGCGGGCTAAAATTTCAATTCCTTTTTCTGCGGCTTCCTGTGGATTGCCTTCGTTGAACTCCATCAAGTCGATTACGGTTTTAGCCATAACTACTTTTATCATCGCTTCGCCCCAACCGGTTGTTGAAACTCCACCGACCGAATTATCGGCATAAGTTCCGCAGCCGATTAACGGAGAATCGCCAACGCGCCCCGGATGCTTGTTGAAAGTTCCGCCTGTTGATGTGCCCGCACAAATTATTCCTTCTGAATCCATAGCAACGGCACCAACAGTATCGGAAGCTGTGTGAAATTTGAAAGCGTCCTTTGTAGAAAAATCTTTTTTACCTTGAATGCTCTTCCATTTTAAAACTTCCCGCTCGATCAGTAAATCGTCGGGTGAGCAAAGAGCGATGCCGTGTTCGTTAGCAAACTTTTCGGCTCCGGTGCCGACCAGAAATATATGTTCGCTTTCGTCCATTATTTTGCGACAGAGCGAAATAGGGTTGCGTACATTTTTAACAGCTCCCACCGAACCACAACGGAAAGTTTTGCCGTTCATAATACTGGCATCGAGTTCGATTTCTCCTTCGGCATTAAGGTGCGATCCTCTGCCCGCATCGAAAGTGGTATCGTTTTCTAAATAATTAACTGCATTTTCGACAGCATCAATAGCCGAGCCGCCGTTCCGCAAAATATCCCAGCCGATTTGAAGCGCTTTTGAAACTCCGTTTTTATGCGATTCGATTAATTCGTTGGGAATATCCCACGCACCGCCGTGAACTATGAGTGATAGCATTTTTGATTTTAAATTTTACCTGCCCGCCGGTCAGGCGGGGATTTTAGATTTTTTGTTTTGAATACTACTTACTACTTACTAATTTCTAATTGACTATTAACCATTGACCACCTGCCCGCCGGCTCGCCCGATTAATCTGTTCGAGCGGGTCAGGCGGGAATTTATGTTGAGAAATTTACAAAAATTTCAGTGCAGAAGCAATTGAGAGAAAATCCGCATTTATTATTAGCCTCATCGTTTAGCTGCCATTAAAAGATGGTTTTCATTAGTACAAAAAAAGCCGATTTCTCATATCAAGAAACCGGCTCAATTGACTATTGATCCATATCAGCCTTCGGCTGACAATTATTTTTACCGCATCAGCATTTATCCTCCGAAGCTTTAGCGTAGGAGGATCATCTTCTTTAAAGTTGTATAATTACCAGCAACAAGTTTATAGATATATACTCCACTTGATAAACTTGAAGCATCAAACTCAACTTCATAATAACCGGCTTCTTTAAACTCATCAACAAGCGTTGCTACTTCACGACCAAGCACATCATAAACTTTTAGCGATACCCAATTGTCAATTCCTGCCCGTCCGTCAGGTGGGGGCAATGAATAATTGATAACTGTTGTTGGGTTAAATGGATTAGGATAATTTTGATAAAGATTTATCTGGGAAGGAATCATATCATTCTCGTTCTTAATTCCTGATATTCCAGTCGCCTTATAAATATCTGCAAAAAGTACAATCCTCCCATCCTTATTCAAACTATAACTTAATATATAATCTTTTTTTCCATCACTATTAAAATCATAGAATTGAATACTCTCTTTAGCATTAAATCTTTTATAGTACCATAAATAATAAGCATTGTCTTCATTTGATTTAAAAAAATACAAATCTGCTCCGCTTAGAATTACAAGTTCTAACTTATTGTCATTATCTATATCAACCGTCATATATGTCGGTTCATCGAGCGACCCACCAGAAAACAAATGAAATGCAAACTTTGGAGAGTATGAATTATTGCTGTCGGCTTCATACATTATAGTCCAGTTGCCGTTCGACATTGTTGCGCCTACGAAAAATTCCCGCTTTCCGTCGTTATCTACATCGCCAGAAGTTTGATAAAACAAATTTACAAACGGTATCGAATCCTTCCATATCAAACCATAATCATTATCAGCTTCATTTTCAACTACCCATACCTGTCCCCATATACCCGTGGCTAAAAAATCCATTTTACCGTCACTATCATAGTCGCCTACATCATAACCACCTAAGCCACTCTCAACGGGCAAAAGATTTATAGACCAAATTTTTTTAAAATTATTTATTATTGGATCATACTCAGCAACATAAGTTTTTAAAATTGAATATGTATGCGTGCTATCCCATTCAGTACCTCTATATAAAAAATCAATTAAAGAATCATTGTCCATATTAATAACAGTTTCTTTAGTTCCAATGGCGGTTCCCGGATATTCATACTTCGCATGAGTAAATTTTCTGTTTATTGGCAGTTCGTTAGGGGCGGATTGCTCATAAAAAAAAGAAGAATCGCCAAATCGGAATACAACTTCCTTAAGTCCATTTTTATCAACATCTATAAATTGCATTGACGCGCCACGCCGTGGGATATATTGATAAAGAAATGTTACCTTGCCGTTTGTGTCAACTTCATAAATATGGCTTTCCCAATCCCAACTGTAATATTGTCTGTAAATTCCATATACTTCTGCTTTTCCATTATTATCAATATCACCAACTTGTAATGGATCGCCAAAATTATTTGATACAGGCACTGTCGCCCAGTAGTTATACCAACCTGCGTATTGGCTTGTGTCAATTATCGCTGGGTCAATCTCAAGCAAAGGTATATCGTGTTTTTGTATATATGCTTTTATATCGGCTTCTGTTGGCTGTGCTAAAGTTTTTGTCCGCTTAAAGCCGCTCCACTCCTGCTCAAGCTCTATCGTATTCTCATCGATAAAGCGATATGTAATGCCGTGCTGTTTTAATTGCTCTAATTCTTCTTTTAAATTCTTGTTATCAAACTTAAAAGATGTACTGCTAAGAATTGTTACTAAAACCATCATAAAAACAAAAATTTGCTTCTTCATTGTTACCTCTATATAGTTAAAATATTTTTTCTACAGACTTATATACTCATATACTTGTAACTTAATCCGGTGCCGCTCACCGCTGCTCAGATTTTTGATTTGACTACTTCGCTACTGAAATTAATCACCTCCTTTCTTTTTGTTAATATTACTTCACCAGCAGCGCTTTTTTGGTTATTATGCTGCTGGATGTTTTTAATTGGTAGTAATATACACCTGAGGGTAAATTTGCTGGATTCCATTGGATTGTATATTCCCCTGAATTTTTTAATTCATTTATAAGTTTTTTTATTTCTCTACCGTGCATGTCATATACAACAATTGTTACTAACTCCCTTTTTGATATTTCAAACTTAATACTTGTATTTGGATTAAAAGGATTGGGATAATTTTGGTAAAGTTTTAGGCCTGTAGGAAGATTTATATCAGGCTCATTATTTACATTACTTAAACCAGTGGCTTTATATATGTCGGCAGAAAATTTAAGTCGCCCTTGATTATCCATAAGATTGTAGCTTATTATATAATCTATTATACCATCACCGGTAAAATCGTGGTATTGTATCGAACGTTTTGCGAACAATTTTTTATAATACCATAAATAATATGAATTATCAGCATCTGTCTTAAAAAAGTATAAATCTGCTCCGCTTAGAATTACAAGCTCTAACTTATTGTCATTATCTAAATCGACTGTCATGTATGTTGGTTCATCAAGAGAACCGCCGGATAGTAAATGAAATGCAAATTTTGGCGAGTATGTGTTATTGCTGTCGGCTTCATACATAATTGTCCAATTACCGTTCGACATTGTAGCGCCTACAAAAAATTCTCGTTTACCGTCATTATCTACATCCCCCGATGTCTGATAGAAAAGATTTACAAACGGTATTGAATCCTTCCATATCAAACCATAATCATTATCACCTTTATTCTCAACTACCCATACCTGTCCCCAAATACCAGTGGCTAAAAAATCCATATTACCGTCGCCGTCATAGTCGCCTACATCATAACCACCTATTCCACTCTCTCCGTTTGGTTTCCATAACTGAGTTTTCCAAATCTTTTTGAAATTATTCACATAAGGGTCATATTCTGTGATGAAAGTATATAATTGAAAACCAGATGGCGTAGTATCTTGGAGTGTTCCACGATAAACAAAATCAATTAAAGAATCATTGTCCATATTAATAACTGTTTCTTTAGTCCGATTGCGGTTCCCGGATATTCATACTTTGCATGAGCAAATTTTCTGTTTATGGGTAGCTCATTTATTGAAGTTTGCTCATAGAAGAAAGAAGAATCGCCTAAAAGAAATACTATTTCAAAAAGATCGTTTCTGTCCACGTCTGTAATCTGCATGGAAGAACCATGCCTGGGTATATAATTATACAATAATGAAAAAGTTCCATTTGTATCTATCTCATATATATGGGTTTCATAATCAGTATAGAAATTTTTGTAACTGCCATATATCTCCGCTTTACCATTCTTATTATGATCCCCTACTTGTAATGGAACACCCGTACCACTCGAAACCGGAATTGTCGTCCAATAGTTATACCAACCTGCGTATTGGCTTGTGTCAATTATCGCTGGGTCAATCTCAAGCAAAGGTATATCGTATTTTTGTATATATGCTTTTATATCGGCTTCTGTTGGCTGAGCTAAAGTTTTTGTCCGCTTAAACCCGCTCCACTCCTGCTCAAACTCTATTGTATTGTTATCAACAAAGCGATAGGTGATACCTTGCTGTTTTAATCGCTCTAACTCTTCTGTTAAATTTTTATTATCATACTTAAAAGATGTGCTGGTAAGTATTGTTACCATAACCATCATAAAAACAAAAATTTGCTTCTTCATTTTAACCTCTCTATTATTTTTAGTTTAAAGTTTTTATTTTTCATTAATTGCCTCTAACATTTTTTTTACAGGAACTTAAAATATTTTTTCAGTTTCATTTTGCCTTCGCGTTATCTTTGTGGCTATATAAACATATTATCTTGAATAATCAAATTTTAAACGTCAAAAACTACTAACGAAAAAAAAAAAAAAACGGTGTGATTTGTGTCAAATTCAATTAGCTTATTGGAATATTTTTGCGAAACATCGGCTCTGTATTACTCATTAAAACTTCCGATTTCTGACCTTGCGTTAGGTCAGAAGAAATCAGAAGTTTGATACTATCATTGCAAACAACAAATCAATTAGTTAAATTA
The DNA here is from genome assembly GCA_030682385.1 of Bacteroidota bacterium. GTDB lineage: Bacteria > Bacteroidota > Ignavibacteria > UBA10030 > BY39 > JASEGV01. The sequence continues at coordinate 5,661 of JAUXOG010000104.1, read as the reverse complement.
AAACAAAAAAAGATGGATATAAAAGAAATTCATAAATATTTAGTCAACTTTTTAAATACAGAAGTTACAAAAGCCGGATTTAAGAAAGCAATTATCGGAATCTCCGGCGGGGTTGATTCGGCAGTTTCAGCTTATTTAGCTGTTGAAGCTTTAGGCAAAGAAAATGTTTTTGGTGTAGTCCTCCCATACAAAACCAGCTCACCTGTAAGTATCGCAGATGCACAGTTGGTAATCAATAAACTTGATATAAGAAATCAAACAATCGATATAACCCCGATGGTGGATGAATATTTCAAATTTGATTCGGAGATGAACCGGCTGCGACTCGGCAACATCGCCGCCCGTGTGCGTATGATTGTTCTTTATGATTTGTCGGCAAAAGAAAATTCGCTCGTCATCGGAACGAGCAACAAAACCGAAATACTTCTCGGTTACGGAACTCTTTATGGCGATACTGCATCAGCAATCAATCCGCTCGGCGATTTATATAAAACTCAAATCTGGGATTTGGCAAAAGAATTAGGAATTCCTGAAAACATAATTTTGAAAATACCTACCGCCGATTTATGGGCTGGGCAAACCGACGAAGGCGAGTTGGGTTTTTTATATAAAGAGGTTGATAAACTTTTGGTCGAGATGAATGATAACCGGAAATCCGACGTTGAACTTGTGGCTGCCGGATTTGAAAAAGATTTTATCGCTAAAGTTCGGCTACGAATATCGAACAACGAATTCAAACGGCGGTTACCGTTAATTGCAAAACTACCTGGTTAAATTATGTCCGAAGAAATCCAGCCCGGCACTCTATACATTGTATCAACTCCGATTGGCAACTTGGAAGATATTACTTTTCGCGCAGTAAAAATTTTAAGCGGCGTTGATTTAATAGCCGCCGAAGACACGCGCAAAACAAAAATCTTACTCGAACATTACAACATCAAAAAAGAACTTATCAGCTACTTTCAATTCAACGAAGCAAAAAGAACTCCCGAACTTATTGAATCGCTGAAAAGTGGTAAATCAATCGCAATCGTTTCGGATGCAGGAACTCCGGGAATTTCGGATCCGGCTTACCGATTAGTGCGAGCCGCGATCGACGATGGCATAAACATCATTCCAATTCCGGGGGCATCGGCGTTATTGGCGGCTTTGGTTGTAAGCGGACTTCCAACCGACGGATTTGTATTCGAAGGATTCCTTCCACACAAAAAAGGACGCAGGACAAAACTCGAACATCTCAAAGCGGAGAGCCGCACTATAATTCTATACGAATCGCCCCACCGCATCTTAAAAACACTTCAGCAATTACAGGAAACTTTTGGCGACAGGCAGGTAGCTGTTGCACGCGAGATAACAAAAAAATTTGAAGAAGTTTTTCGGGGAACATTATCTGAGGCATTGAATTATTTTTCTTCAAAATCTATTAAGGGCGAGTTTGTTTTAGTCGTAAAAGGGATAGAAAACGACTAGCTTAGAAATTGAAAATTTCAACAGCGTTTCAATATTGATAATTTTGTAAATTCCTTTTGAATTATTGGGAATTGAATAAATATAATATCTATATTTTCCACTTTTAAAAGAGTTAAAACGCACTTCAAATTATTAATCGTTTGGCATATAAATTGACAAATATAAGAGGACTTCAACTATCAATTTACAACCAATAATGATTAAATTCTTTGAAAATTAGAGAGCAAAAAATGAATATCGGAATTCTAAAAGAAGACACAAAGCGCGAACTACGAGTCGCATTGACCCCCGCCGCAGTCCACTCACTAATTTCTTCAGGTTCAAACATTTATATCGAAAAAGATGCAGGCGAAGCAGCCCACTTTAGCAACCAGAAATACGAAGAAGTAGGCGCCAAATTAGTTTATACAAAAGACGAAGTTTACGGGAGATCGGATATAATTTTAAAAGTCGCCCCCCCTACCGAAAACGACCTTGAACAAATGCACGATTCACAAGTATTAATTACGGCATTGCATCTTGCAGTTGCTAAACCGAAAATCACAGAACTTTTGATGCAGAAACAAATATGCGCTGTTGCCATTGAACTTTTAGAAGACGAGAAAGGCAAGCTGCCAATTTTACAAGCGATGAGTGAAATAGCCGGTCAGATGTGTATTCAGGTAGCGAGTCGTTATTTAGAAAGTAACAACAAAGGTCGTGGTATATTGTTAGGCGGTGTAACTGCAGTGCCGCCGGCTTCAGTTGTAATTCTTGGAGCGGGAACTGTCGGATACTCGGCAGCCCGAATGTCATTGGGATGCGGTGCACAAACTATTGTATTGGACAGAACGTTAGACAGGTTACGTCTTTTAGAACATCGTTTAAATTACAATGTTGTTACAGGATTGGTGAACGAATACAACATAAAAAAAACTTTACAATTTGCGGATGTACTGGTTGGCGCCGTGCTGATTAAAGGCGAGCGAACTCCTCATTTAGTTTCCGAAGAAATGGTAAAATCTATGAAGCCCGGTTCAGTGATAATTGACGTGTCAATTGACCAAGGGGGATGTATAGAAACAAGCCGCCCCACAACTTTAGAAAATCCGGTTTATGTTCTGCACGATGTGATTCATTATTGCGTTCCGAATATGCCTGCGAATGTTGCCCGCACTGCGACTTACGCTTTAACAAACAGCTTACTCCCTTACATCCAACAAATCGTAGAAAGTGGATTTGAAAAAACAATTGGAGAGAATGCGGGCTTTAGAAAAGGAATTTGTACTTATAAGGGATTTTGCACACACGATTCAATAGCAAAACGGTTTGATGTTGAATATCGGAAAATAGAATCAATCAAATAAAAAAAATGCGCTGGTTAGAAAAATATAAATCTAAAATTAAATCGCCTATAGAAGCTGTAGATTTAATTAAATCCAATTCCCGTGTTTACGTTCATCCCGGCTGTGCAACACCCGAAGTATTAGTTAATGCAATGTGCGAACGGTATCAAGAACTCGAGAACGTAGAAGTTGTACACATCTTAACGGTAGGAAAAACAAAATATGTTGAACCACAATACGAAGGACACTTCAGGCATAATGCTTTGTTCATAGGCAAAAATGTTCGGACTGCCGTGCATGAAGGACGAGCCGATTGGACTCCAATATTTCTTTCGGAGATACCACACTTATTTTACCGTCGTAAACTGCCGATTGATGTTGCATTGATTCACGTTTCGCCTCCCGATGAACATGGCTTTTGCAGCTTTGGCGTTGGAATCGAAACAACAAAACCCGCAACCGAAGTAGCTAAATATATCATCGCACAAATAAATCCGAATATGCCGCGAACCTTAGGCGATGCCTTCATACACGTCGATAAATTTGCTGCTTGCATCGAAACCGATGTTCCAATAAAAGAATTGCCTCAGGTTGATGCTGACATTTCACCCGATGAAGCTGAAGTCTATCAGAAAATTGGCGAAAACATTGCCAATATGATAGAAGACGAATCGACTTTGCAACTCGGCATCGGAGCGATTCCTGATGCGGTTTTGAGATTTTTACACGGTAAGAAGCATTTAGGAATGCACACCGAAATGTTTTCGGACGGTGCCATCAAGTTAATTGATGAAGGTGTAATTACAAACGAGCGGAAAACTTTGCATGCAGGAAAAATAATTTCATCGTTCGTGTTAGGTACGAAATCTTTGTTCGAATTTTTAGACGATAATCCTCGTTTTGAATTTCACCCGTCGCATTATGTAAACGATCCGTTTATCATTGCAAAAAACAGAAAAATGGTAGCAATCAATTCGGCTATTCAGGTTGACCTTACAGGACAAGTGTGTGCCGATTCGATGGGGTCAAAATTCTACAGCGGTTATGGCGGACAGTTGGATTTTATACGTGGCGCTGCACGCAGTGAAGATGGCAAACCGATTATTGCATTACCATCGACGGCGAAAGAGGATACAATTTCACGTATCGCTGCACAATTAACTCCGGGTGCAGGCGTTACAACATCGCGCGGCGATGTACATTATGTAGTTACAGAATATGGAGTCGCTGATTTGTATGGACGAACGGTGCGCGAAAGAGTTCAGGCACTTATTAATATTGCTCATCCGAAATTCAGAGAAGAATTGGAAGAGTATGCTTTACAACAAAAATATATACCATCGAAAATTAACATTCGTAAACAATAAATTGAGATGAAATAATGCGTTACTCATTCGAAAAGATCAATCCTCTTGATTATAAACCACGCTTAATCATTTGGGAAGTATCGTGTAATTGCTTCAAGAATAAAACCGGCATAAAACCTTTTACAACAAAAGAATCTTTTGCTGTTTTAGACAGCATTGCAGAACTGTCGCGTCCTATAGTTGTGCTCGCTTCGAATTACGAAGGAAACCCGCCGTGCGACCCGCTGGATCGTCCGGATATAATCGACATAATTCTTTACGGAAATTCTATCGGCTTAAAAATGATTGTAGAAACTACGGGCAATAAACTGAACAAGGATTTCAGAAACGTACTCAGAACGATTGGAACAAAAAGCATTCGCATTTTAGTAAATAATAAAATTAAGGAAAGCATCGAACAAGGTTTTGAACAGTCCGAAGAATTTTTGGCGCTTCAAAAATTGCTCGCCGAAGTAAAACACGACGGATTTGAAATTCAATTAGGGCTTCCTATAAACAAATTTGATGAACGTGAAATTGCTTATGGAATTGATTTCGCAGTAAGAAAAAATGCAAGAGGTATTTACTTTCATTTAGTAAATTCTGATATTAAATCAAAAAAGAAGAAAGATATTAATCAATTTGATAAAGAGGCTGTTATAATGTGGATAGCCAGGCAAAAGCGACTGTTACCCGATGAAATGTATTTTTCGCCACAATGCGTTCGTTATGGAATCAAGCACATAGAAGACGAAGACCATGATGTTAAAGAGTCGTGCAACAACGAAAGGTCGAGAATCGGACACTGGTGTTTAGGCGGCAAAACATTTGCTTTCATTAGTGCAACGGGTAAAGTTCAAATTTGCAGCGCCTTAAAAAATGAATGCGGAAATCTTCGTAATACAAATTTCAGTTTCTCAAAAATTTGGCACAACTCTGATATTTTTAATTGGGTTCGGTGTAATAACTTTACATGTTCGCAAGTACAAAAAACAGTTGATGAACCGATTCCGAAACGCAGAAATTATACACAGATTTTAGAACATCTTGAACATTAAAAGAGGCAAAATGATGAAAATCAAGAAACCAAAAAGTAAAAGCAAATATGCTATGGAAACACAGCTTATTTATGGTAAATCCATAAGTAAGAAATGGGATTATAACCACCACGTGATACCGCCGATTTCATCTTCTGCAACATTCCGACTCGATACAACAAAACGCGGCGCTCAGGGTTTTATGGAATTTGCACATCACAGCGGCGACCAAAAAATTGAATCCTGCGCCCCCATTTACATCTACGACCGTTTAGGCGAACCAAACAAGGAATTGTTGGAAGAAAATTTAGCAGCAGCAGAGAGAGGCGAATCGGCTGTAACTTTCAGCACCGGTATGGCAGCTATCTCGGCAATACTTGGCTGTCTCACGGGTGTTGGCGACAATATAATTGCACACAATATTCTTTATGGCTGTACATACTCGCTGCTTACCAACTGGTACCCACGCTATAATATAAACAC
>JAUXOG010000075.1 GCA_030682385.1 Bacteroidota bacterium | reverse complement strand
GGCAATTGTTAAAATACGAACATCAAATCCACCTGCGTCCCGAATACTTTGGGGACTTCGGCGGACAGGCATCAAACATCGTACATCACTTATAGCTATTCAGCACCTTCATATAATTTGCACGCTCGAATGCTGCCGGTTCTTTAACAGATTTATGACTCATACTTCCAATCATTTGCCTGACTGATTCGTATTCGTGTTCTTCCATCCAACGTTGAAGGTCGTTAACAACTTTTGTGATATACTTGGGTCCGTTTTCTAAAAGAGCCGAGCACATCATGGTAACGTTGGCACCAACCATCAGCATTTTCAGAACATCTTCAGAAGTATGAATACCGCTTGTAGCTGCAATATCAGCTTTAATTTTACCGTATAAAATAGCAACCCATCGCAACGGAACCCGCATCGCTTGCGGAGTACTCAAGAAAATATTCGGCACAATGTCCAAAGTTTCCAAATCGATATCCGGTTGATAAAAGCGGTTAAACAAAACTAACGCATTTGCACCGTTTTCATCCAACTTCTTCGCAATGTTTGCCATCGAACTGAAGAACGGCGATAGTTTTACTGCAACCGGAATTTTTACTTCACTCCGCACAATCTTCAAAATATCTATGTAAAGATTTTCGATATCTACACCTGTATATTTTGGGTCGGTTGGAATATAATAAACATTTAATTCCAAGCCATCGGCGCCGGCTTGTTCAATGTTCTTTGCATATTCGAGCCATCCACCGGCAGTAACGCCGTTTAAACTGGCGATAACAGGAATGTTCACAGCTCGTTTCGCTTTTTGCAGATGTTCCAAATATTCTTCAGGTCCTAAATGATATTCATTAGCTTGGGGGAAGTAAGTTACAGCTTCGGCGTAGCTTTCGTTTCCTTGTGTTGTGAGATAATTTAACTCCATCGCTTCGTGAGTTATTTGTTCTTCAAAGAGTGAATACAGAACAATTGCCGATGCGCCCGCATCTTCCAATGCTTTGATTGTATTAATGTCCCTCGACAAAGGAGAAGCCGAAGGTACAATCGGATTCTTTAATTTCAATCCCATGTATGTTGTTGATAAATCCATAATAACCTCTTTCTCTATTTATTCTTTTCTTGATTATCATCATTACTATATCTGATAGAAGCTAACTGTTCATAGTAACGCCATCTTGCTTTTGCATCTTCGTTTCCGAGTTCGATCAAACGTTTTGCTTCTTCAGGTTTGCTTTTGGTTAACATTTTGTAGCGGGTCTCCATATAAGCATAATCTTTGAAGGAGATTGTTGGAGCTTTAGAATCGATCTTCAATGGATTTTTGCCTTCTTTTAGAAGTGCCGGATTATATCTGAAGAGGGGCCAGTGTCCGCTATTGACCGCTGCTTTTTGGTTATTGAGGGCGTTGCGCATATTGATACCGTGTGCTATGCAATGGCTGTATGCAATAATTATGGAAGGACCATCGTAAGCTTCGGCTTCTAAAAATGCACGGACAGTTTGTAAGTCGTTCGACCCGAAAGCAATCTGAGCGACATAAACATTTCCGTAGCTCATTGCAATCAATCCGAGGTCTTTTTTGCCAAGAGGTTTTCCACCCGCAGCAAATTTTGCGACTGCTGCACGTGGAGTTGCTTTCGACATTTGTCCACCGGTGTTTGAATACACCTCCGTGTCCAACACAAGCAGATTAACATTTTTGCCGGAAGCTATTACGTGGTCGAGACCACCGTAACCAATATCGTATGCCCATCCGTCGCCGCCAACAATCCAAACACTCTTGTTTACTAAATTATCGGCAATTGCTAACAGTTGTTGTGCTTCGGATGATTTTTCGTTTGTTAATTTCTTTTTCAAAAATTCAACACGTTCACGTTGGTCATAAATTCCACTCTCGTTGGATTGGTCAGCTTTAATCAGTGCATCGATTAAATCAGTCCCAATCACACCTGAAAGCTTTTTCATCAACTCAATTGCAAATAATTTTTGTTGGTCGAGTGTCAGACGGAATCCGAGACCGAATTCAGCGTTATCCTCGAAGAGAGAGTTCGACCACGTTGGACCTCTGCCATCTTTATTTTTAGAATACGGAGTTGTCGGTAAATTGCCTCCATAGATTGACGAACAACCTGTAGCATTCGCAATCAAACAACGGTCGCCGAACAGTTGGGTTACAAGTTTAATGTAAGGAGTTTCGCCGCATCCTGTGCAGGCGCCTGAATACTCGAACAGCGGTTCGAGAAGCTGGCAACCCTTCACTGTGTTAATCTGAACTTTCCTTCTATCATATTCAGGTAACTCTAAGAAGTAGTCATAATTAATTCTTTCAGGTTCACGCAGCGGAAGTTGGTCAGCCATATTGAGGGCTTTCAGGCGAGTTTCGGTTTTATTTTTCGCCGGACAAACTTCAACGCAGATTCCACATCCTGTACAATCTTCCGGTGCAACCTGAATTGTATAAACCATATTCGGTTCAAATTCTTTTCCTTTAACTTTAGTCCACTTAAATGTAGGCGGAGCTTGTGTTGTGTATTTTTCGTCGTAAACTTTTACACGGATTGTAGCGTGTGGGCAAACGAGCATACATTTATTGCACTGAATGCAGACATCGGGATCCCAAACAGGAATTTCGAAAGCAATGTTTCGCCGTTCCCACTGAGCCGTATCGGTAGCAAAAGTGCCATCAACCGGGAAGGCGCTAACGGGCAATGTGTCGCCTAAACCACCATAAATTTTTGCAGTAACATTTCGTACAAACTCAGGCGCTCTCGGATCGGACATCACCGGAACAAATTCAATCGTGCTGGCTGCTTTTTCAGGAACCTTTATCTCGTGCAGGTTAGCAATCGTTTGGTCAACCGCTTGATAGTTCATCTTTACAATCTGCTCACCCTTCGCTCCATAAGTTTTCTTGATTGCATCTTTAATCTTCTGGATTGCTTCACCTTTCGTGAGAATATTCGAGATAGCGAAGAAACAGGTTTGCATAATTGTATTTACACGTTCGCCCATTCCGGTTTGTTCGGCAACTTTATTACCATCGATTGTAAACAACTTTAATTTTTTGTCAATAACTTGTTGTTGAACTTTTCGCGGAAGCTTATCCCAAACTTCGTCGGGACCAAAAGGACTGTTGAGCAAAAACGTTGCGCCGGGCAGCGCATCTTTTAACATATCGTATCTTTCTAAAAATACCCATTGGTGACAAGCAATGAAGTCGGCTTTGCTAATCAGATATGTCGATTGGATTGGTTTCGGACCGAAGCGTAAGTGGGATACAGTAACTGCCCCCGACTTTTTCGAGTCGTACACAAAATATCCCTGAGCATAATTGTCGGTTTCTTCTCCGATTATTTTTATTGAGTTTTTATTGGCACCCACAGTACCATCGGCGCCAAGCCCGTAAAACAAAGATCGTTTAATTGAGCTATCTTCAGTTGTAAATTCAGAGTCGTATTCAATAGAGGAGTTCGTAACATCATCGTTAATTCCGACAGTGAAGTAATTTTTTGATTTATCTTTTTTAAGCTCGTCGTAGATACCTTTTACCATCGCCGGAGTAAATTCTTTGGATGCTAAACCGTAGCGACCGCCAATAATTTTTGGATAAGATTTTAAGGAGATTGTACCTTGCGAGAACGATTCGCTGATTGCGGTAACAACGTCTTTGTAAAGTGGTTCGCCGCCGGCTCCGGGTTCTTTGGTTCTATCGAGGACGGCAATAGATTTTACAGATTGTGGAATTGCATTGATTAAGTGCTTCACAGAAAAGGGCCTGAGGAGGCGTACTTTAATAAGTCCGACTTTTTCTCCGCGTGCATTCAAGAAGTTTACTGTTTCTTCGGCAGCTTCAGCGCCTGAGCCCATCATAATTATTATCCGTTCGGCATTTGGATCGCCGATGTATTCGAACAAGTGATACTGTCTACCAACGATGCGGGCAAACTTGTCCATCACCTTCTGAACAATTTCAGGAACTTTTTCGTAGAAAGGATTTACGGTTTCGCGTGCTTGGAAAAACACATCCGGATTTTGAGCTGTCCCACGAATCACCGGACTGTCGGGAGACATTGCACGTTTTCGGTGTGCAATTACAAGTTCATTATCGATCATTGATTTGATGTCGTCATCAGTAAGCTGTTCAACTTTCATCACTTCGTGCGAAGTTCTGAAACCGTCGAAGAAGTGTAAAAAAGGAATACGAGCTTCGAGTGTTGCAGCTTGAGCAATCAAAGCACTGTCCATTACTTCCTGGACTGAGTTAGCAGCTAACAGCGCCCAGCCAGTTGAGCGAACCGACATAACATCGCTGTGGTCTCCGAAAATCGAGAGGGCGTGAGTTGCTACGCAACGTGCCGAAACGTGAAACACCGTTGGTGTTAACTCGCCTGCGATTTTAAACATATTCGGTATCATCAACAGCAGACCTTGCGATGCTGTGAAGGTTGTGGTTAGTGATCCGGTTTGTAAAGCGCCGTGAACGGCACCCGCTGCGCCGCCTTCGCTTTGCATTTCGATTACTGTGGGGACAATTCCCCAGATATTTTTTTCGCCGGCTGCCGACCAGGCATCAGCCCACTCGCCCATATTCGAGGAGGGGGTGATTGGATATATAGCTATAACTTCGTTTGTTTTGTGAGCTATATACGCAGCCGCTTCGTTACCATCTATTGTAACTTTGATTCTTTCCATTTATAAATCTCCATTTATTTTTTGTTTTCTAAGATTTGCTTATGTAAAATAACTGACAGGTTCACTGATTGGTTATTCAAATATAATACATAAATTGTTTTTAAACAATGTTTATTTTTTTGATATTATTTTCAGAAACAGTAAAATAACGTGTCAATTTTCTTGTATATAAGAATATATTGTTCGACTTCTACAATATTTTAATAAAAATCAGAATATTGATAGTTGTATTTTGCAACAAGTGTGCCTATAGGAGGGAATTTTTTCCGAAAGAATTTATAAAAGCGTGCATTGCGTTGTACATTTCTCTTAAATCTTTATCAAACCACACTCCTGTTAGTGGTATGGCAGAACATTCATAAAATTTTTCACCAATCTGAAAAAGAACTACCCTAACTCGCTTGCTTGTATTATCAGCATAATACTCATAGCCGCAGTATTGTTTTCCATTCATTATAAATAGCTCAGGTTCTTTACTTAAATAATAATCATCTGCGGATTCTTTTTTGAAACCGTTGCTGATTTCGCCCAACAATTTTAATCCTTCTTTTGTTATTCGACCTCGAGTTGAATTATCAACATGAATTTCCTGGAGTGTTATTGAACCTGAATAATCGTCTTTTATTAACCAAAATAAAAAAATTTTTGTGTGTGAATTATCATTCGATGCAAACCAGCCTGAAGGGAGTAATGAATTCAAACTATTATCTGAAGAATTTACTAACTCAGACGTGAGAGGATAGTTGTATGAATAATAAGGTGTGCCGGCGCAGAAAGAAAATAATATCGCCAGTAAAAAAAGAGTAACTACTTTTTGAATCACCGACCTATTCAGTCCTTCTTGCAAATTGATCTGATTCAAATGTAAAAGTGATTGAAACCCGGTGAGTATTATCGAACCTCTCGTCGGTAAGTTTGGAAGTTGCGAAAGTATAATCAATATCGAATTTCGGGAGGTGAATTCCGGCGCCAAAGTTAGCAGTGCCAATATCGCTATATCCGATACGAAGTGCTGCGATGTTTTTGAGATCGAATTCAAGTCCTGTGTGCATATCAAAACTTACCGGACCTAAATTTACATTCGAGGCGTACCTGCGATTTTCAAATCGGATATCGACATCGAAAACCGGAATAAACTTTCCGCCAAGTGCTTCGATAAGGTATGCTGATCCGAGTTTGAGTGTCGGACTGATTAACTCGTTCGTGCCGGTGTTCCAGGCAAGAAAAGTTGTAGTAGCGTCTTGCAAGTTAGCGCCAACGAAGAAATTTTCGTAAGGCGAGAATTGAATTCCTACATCAAACCCAATTCCTGTTGCGGAACCTACGCTCATATCACGTCGAATGAGTTTAATATTTGCACCATAAGATAAACTGTTGCTATGTTTTTTTGAGTAAGTGAAATACACAGCCCAATCGGCAGTATTGAAATACGAAATCTTGCTTTTATCAAGTCGTTCGTTGTCGTCAAAAATCCCGTCTCCGTCTTCGTCAATTAAGGCGCCGCGTGTATCCGGAATTGCATCTACACCAAGCCGAATTACGCTAACTCCAACACTCGAGTTTGAACCGACAGGAAAAGCAGCAGCGGCATAATCGTAATTGACCAGACTTCCAAATTGTTCAGAGTGCATCAGCGAAAGTTGCGGATAATTTATTTTCGATAAGCCGGCAGGGTTCCAGTAACCCGCTGTAACATCGTTGGCAATTGCTGTGTAGGCGCCCCCTAAACCTAAAGCTCTTCCGCCAACACCGATAGCCATAAATTCGCTTGCATATTTCCCTATTCCGGTTCCGCATAGGGTTGTTGCACTATACAAGAATATTAATGTAATGATAATAACGAAACTCATCTTTTTCATAGCTTTTCCTTTTGGATAATACATTTCTACTAAAAATTGATAAAAACTTACATAAAAAGCAAACGACTAAATTTTTTCATAAAAATATCTTGATATTGATACATATTTTGTGCATATTGCCTACCATTAAAAGTGAATAAAAATGGACTCTGTTTATATACTGTTAGTCGAACCGACTAAGTTAGAACCGGTTGTTCTTGAAGAACAATTAAAATTAGCTCTTAAAGGTAAAGTTATCCTACAAAGGATAATTGAAACAAAATTTGAGTCTTTTCTCGATGCAAAGTCACCTATTTATGATTTGGTTTTTATCGGAGAAAATGTCGCCACAAACAATGTAATTCAGATGGCTAATTTTCTTCGTGGAAAAAATTTCAGGATGCCGCTCATTCTTCTTACATCACAAAGCGAAGCCAACTTATCGCAATCTCAGAAGTCAGCGGGTATCGACCATATTTTAAACATTGCAGAGATAACGCTTCCAACTTTTTCGTGGACGTTCAGCAGTTTATTAAAAGAATCTGAAGTACAGAAAAAAGCGGAAGAGTTCGATTCTATCCGGGTAAAAATTATGAGTATAAATTCAGTATTGGCTCATATTACACACGAAATAAATAACCCACTCGGTGTTATCAGATTGGCACTTTTTCAACTTCAATCTAAAAGTAAACCCGACGAAAACACTGCAAAGTATTTCAAAATGATTACAGATAACGTTAACAAACTCGAGGAGCAAATACAAGCCCTCCGCAGCGCACGAGAAGAAATGAGAACTGAGTATAATATGCTTAAGAAAATTCTCTCTCTTAAAGATTGATTAATTCTTCGTTTCATGAGTAAAATACTATTTATTACAGATAATCCAAACGAAGCTACATCTTTACAAAAATATTTTTCAAAAGAGAATCTTGTATTTCAGATAACTCCTACCAACTTTAAATCTGCCGCCCGACTTCTTGATAATGAAAATTATCAAATTATGTTAACCAACTGCGGCAAAGGCGCCTCGGTAACTCCTTCATTATCTGCAAACATCAAAAAATTTTCTACAAAACTGCCGGTTATTGTTTTGATGGATGAATCCGATGATAACAAAAAAAAGAAATTTATAGATTTGGGCGCTCATAACGTAATTACTAAAACCCCCGACTACCTCCCGATTTTGAATTCAATCATAAACACACATTCAAACCCGAAACCGAAAACTCCAACACAAAATTCTATCGAAGAAAAAATAATATCGGGAGTTGATATTCCTATTATCGCCACAGATTTAAAAGGAATAATAACCTACTCGAATTCTCCTTCAGAACATTTGTTCGGATGGAAATCCGATGAAGTTATAGGCAAACCGATAAATACGATATTCGAATTTGATTTCGGGTTTCAGAATAAGAATTTAAGTATTATTGATGTTATAAAAAATAATGAGTATTGGCATGGCGAAATTCTTTTACAAAATAAACATCAAAAGAAACTCTTTATTGAATTAAAATTAAAACGAATTACAGACGGGAAGCAAACGATTGTCGTCGGAAGCTATATCGACATAACGGCAAAAAAAGAGAACGACCGCAAGCTGCACTTATTGTCGGATGTAATTCTAAATGTTTCCGATGGAGTTGTTTTAACAGACCTTGAAAATAATATTATTTTTGTGAACGAAGCAAAAGCCAAAATGAGCGGCTATACTGCCGAAGAACTTATCGGGCAAAACATTTCGGTTTTAGCGGGGGGCGATGAGGCTCTATCCAAAAATATGGATGATATCACGAACGATTTAATAACTCGCGGTAATTATTCAGGAGAATTGATTGAAAAAACTAAAGACGGACGCGAAATAATAATACAACTTACAAACAAATTGCTACGCGACGATGATGGAAATCCGTATGCGATTCTTGGTACATCTCAGGATATTACTGAAAAGAAAAAGTTAGAGAACCAACTCAGAGAATCTGAAGAGTGGTATCGCACCCTCGTAACGAATATAAACGGCATACTGATATTTTTGGATATTTATGGAAACATTATTTACATAAATCAACCGGCAGAAACATTTTTAGGTTATACTATAGGTGAAATTAAGGGACAAAATTATTTCGATGTTTTTATATCCGATAGCACTCAGAACACACTCACTCGCGACAGTCTGACCGAAATTTTAACCGGCAAATCGATAAAGGGAATTCATGCAACAGCTAAATCACGCAACGACGGAATAAGATATTCGGTTTACAATATCAGTCCCCGATATGATATCGACTTAAACATAAATGGAATAATTGTAAATGGTATCGACATAACGGAATTAAAAACTTTAGAGCGTCAACTTGCCGAAACATACAGCTATCTGGAAAATATAATCATTAATTCTGCCGACGGAATTGCTACATTCGACACAGATGCAAAAGTTGTAACGTGGAACAATGCCTGCGAAAGAATTTACGGTTACACAGCTAAAGAAATAATCGGAAAATCTGTAGTATCAACAGTTCCTCCTCATCATTATGCTGAATGGAAAAAAATATATGATAGCGTTTTAAAGGGTGAAACTTTGAATAATTTAGAAGTCGAGCGCATCAGTAAATATGGAAGTGTGCTCAACTTATTACTCACGGTATCGCCGATACGCAACATGAACGGGAAAATTATCGGAATATCATCGTTCATCCGGGACATTACCGAAAAGAAACTTCTCGAAAAACAAGCTTATATGTCGGAAGTAAAATATCGGCAACTCTTCGAAGAATCTAAAGATTTTATATTTGAGATAACTACCGAGGGTCGTTTTATTTCGATTAACCAGGCAGGTGTAGAACTGTTAGGATACGAAACCAAAGAAGAAGTGTTCAATCTTTTTGTTCCAAAAGATGTGTATGTAAATCAAGATGAAATGGAACGCTTCGTAACCGAGATAAGAAAAAAAGGTTACGTTGTTGATTTTGAGATTCAATTAAAGAAAAGAAATGGAGAAAAAATCACTATCATCGAAACTGCTACTGCAGTGCATGGTGATGACGACAAAATAATCAGTTATCGCGGAATCGGGCACGATTTAACGGAGAAGAAGCGCCATCAGGAACGAATTATTTCGCTGCTTATAGCTTCGCAGGCATTCTCACGCACAACGACTGAAGAGGAGATATTCGATTCAATTTCGAAAGCTATCCGGCGGCTCGGCTACAATATTATCATATTGTTGAAAGAAGCAAACACGTTGAAAATTGCTCGTACTACTTTTGATTCCGGAATTCTGCGAGGTATGGAAAAACTTTATAATTTCAGGTTTGATACCTACAGGATTCCTTACAAAAAATATCCGGGTTTAGTCAGCGTAATCGATCACAAAAAAACAGTTTTAAACGAACATTCTATCGGTCGGCTCGTTGAAATTCTTCCCCGTAATATCCCGCGTGAAGCAATCGAATCAATTGCGGACGAAGTCGGTTACCGCAACCGTTCGATATCTGTACCACTTGTTGTTTTCGATGATGTTATCGGTCTTGCATTGATAAACTCAGATGAATTTAAACAGGAGGATGTATCCATTTTCAATCTCTATGCAGCTCAACTCAACAGTGCATTAGAAAATGCCCGTCTCTACAGCCAGTTAAGCCACGCCAACGATGACCTTAAAAAGGCGTACGAAAAGTTACACGAATCGCAGGCAATGCTTATTCACGGCGAAAAGATGAAAGCTATCGGCGATTTAGCGAGCGGAGTTGCTCACGATTTTAACAACCTGCTTGGAGTAATAGTAGGACGGACACAGTTGTTGCAACTTCGTTCAACAGATCAAAAGATGAAAAACGATCTGAGTATCATTTTAAAAGCTGCAATGGACGGAGCCGAAACAGTAAAACGTTTGCAGGACTTTTCCAAAAAGAAAGCCGAAGATAACGCATCGGCTATAGATGTAAACTTAATAATCGAAGATACTATCGAGCTTACGCAAACCAAATGGAAGGATGTGGCACAGCAACGAGGTGTGAGGATTGCAATCCACAAAGATTTTGATAAATTACCAATAGTCTTCGGCAGTGGATCTGAGTTGCGAGAAATTTTAACCAATTTAATTTTGAATGCAGTCGATGCAATGCCACAAGGCGGGGCAATTACAATTAGAACAAAAAATTTAGACCGCCTTTACAGTATCGAGATAGAAGACACAGGGACAGGCATTCCTCAAGAATCTCTTTCAAAAATTTTCACTCCTTTCTACAGCACAAAAGGAGATAAAGGTACGGGACTCGGCCTGTCGATGGTGAAAATGCTCGTAACAAAACGACAAGGAAACATACGGGTAACAAGTGAAGTAGGAAATGGAACCAAATTTACTATTACTTTTCCGAAAGTCAACATCGAGAACTCAGACCAAAAACCACAAAACGATATTTCAGTTTCTTCAATCGGACATACACAAAATGCACAACTCACGGTACTTGTTATTGATGATGAGGAGGAAATTAGAATTTTGCTTGCAGAAATTTTAAGAGAAGCCGATTACAAAGTAATTCTTGCTAAAAATGGTCAAGAAGGGCTTGATAAATTCAAGCAAGGAAATGTAGATATCGTTTTCACCGATTTGGGTATGCCCGAAATAAACGGTTGGCAAGTGGCAAAAGAAATTAAAGAAATCAATCCCATCACTCCGGTTGTTCTTATTTCCGGTTGGGGACGCGATTTAAAAGAGCAGGACATTTCAAACACCGGAGTCGATTACCTTGCGGCAAAACCTTTTCACATTGATGAAATATTTCAACTACTGATGAGTTCTAAAAATCTTATAGCCGAAAGAAAAATAAACTGAACTTTTTAGCTTTTACCTTTTTTATGTATATTGGAGCAGAAACTTATGTCGTCTAAACATATAAATATCCTGTTCATCGGCGATATTATTGGGAAACCCGGTATCGAAGTTACCGAAACTTTGCTCAAGAACTACTTCCAAAAATATCAAATCGATTTCTGTATCGCTAACGGCGAGAACCTTAACGACGGCAAAGGACTTAATGCCGAGTTAGTGTCTAAAATTTCCGGTCTGGGTGTTAATGTAATTACCGGCGGTAATCATCTATGGGACAAATGGGATGCGCGCAAAGTACTTGCCGAGAACAGAACGGTTCTTCGTCCATTAAACTACCCGCGTGAAAATCCCGGAAACGGTTTCATCGTTTACGATTTAGGTGAAAAAGGAAAAATAGGGGTTATAAATTTACAAGGCAGAGTTTACATGCAGCCAATCGACGACCCTTTTAAATCGGCTGACTGGGCTTTGAGTAAAATTATCGATCAAACCAAAATTATAATTGTTGATTTCCATGCCGAAGCGACTGCCGAAAAAATGGCTCTCGCCTGGCACCTCGATGGACGGGCAAGTGCAGTTATCGGAACACATACACACGTACCCACTGCCGACGGAAGAATATTACCAAAAGGAACTGCATATATATCAGATGTCGGAATGACAGGACCTTACGATTCTGTAATCGGGATGAAAAAAGATATCGCGATAAAACGTTTTATACATGGCGTTCCCTATAAATACGAAATGGCAAGCCACGATGTCCGTTTCTGCGGTGCTTATATAAAAGTTGATTCAGAAACCGGCAAAGCGATTAAATTTGAAAGCATTGTTTTCCCAAGCTTCGGTTAATAAAATGTCAGCTCAAATTTTAGACGGAAAGAAAATTTCCGAAGAAATAAAATCGGAAATAAAGAACAAAACACTTCACCTGAAAACACAAAAAGGAATTACTCCCGGTTTAGCTTTTATTTTAGTCGGCGATAATCCCGCATCGCAAAGCTATGTGAAAATGAAAAACAAAGCTTGCGACGAGGTTGGATTTTATTCCATCACAGAAAAACTTCCCGCCGAAACCTCCGAAGAATTTTTACTCGAACTCATAAACAGATTCAATATCGAAAAAACTATCCATGGCATTTTAGTTCAGCTTCCCCTGCCGAAACATATTGATGAAAATAAAATCATTGAAGCGATTGATTATAAAAAAGATGTTGACGGCTTCCACCCAATCAATGTTGGCAAATTACTAATCGGACAGGATTCCCTGCGTCCGTGCACACCGGCAGGGATACAGGAACTATTGATACGGTACGGAATAGAAACTTCGGGAAAACATGTTGTTGTTGTTGGCAGGAGCAATATCGTTGGAAAACCTGTTGCAAATATGCTTCTGCAAAAACAAGCCGGTGCAAATGCTGTTGTAACAATTGCACATACAGGAACAAAAGATATTTCCTATTATACAAAACAAGCCGACATTCTCATTGCGGCAATCGGAAAACCGGAAATTATTACTGCCGATATGGTTAAACCCGGTGTAGTTGTAATTGATGTGGGTATTAACCGAGTTGATGACCCGGCTGCAAAGAATGGTTATCGTATTGTTGGCGATGTTCATTTTGATTCGGTTTCGAAAGTTGCAAGTGCAATTTCGCCCGTACCAGGCGGCATCGGACCGATGACGATTGCGATGCTTCTGTCCAACACGTTCAAAGTCGCTGAACAAACTGATGACTATTAAATACAAACAAAACATAATCGACCTCACCCACACAATCGGTTTGAATATTCCGGTTTGGCCCTCAGGCTCATTTTCAGAAAAATACTCAACTGTTACTATAACTAATTACAAAACGGACGGTTTCTATTCGCGGTTGCTTAACATACCTGAACATTTCGGAACACACATCGATGCACCCGCGCACGGTTGGGAAGGCAAGTTAACAATTGATCAAATTCCTCTCGACAATCTAATTATACCGGCAGTTGTTATCAGCGTTCAGGAAAAAGTGATGAACAACCCCGACTATGCTTTAACAGTAAATGATATTTTAGAGTGGGAAAAAAGGTTTGGCTTGATACAAAATAATTCTGTAGTTTTGATGCATTCAGGTTGGAGTAACTATTGGAATGAACCAAAACTTTACTTGAATCAGGATGAAAAAGGAGTGATGCACTTTCCCGGTTTTTCAGAAGAGGCAGTTAAGTTTTTAATTGACGAACGAAACATAAACGGTATCGGTGTGGAAACGTTAAGTATTGATTGCGGATTTTCCACCGACTTCCCTGTTCACAAAATTTTGTTTGAAGCGAACAAATATGCACTTGAGAATTTAGCCGACATCGGAAAACTTCCCCCACTCGGAGCTACATTGATTGTTGCTCCGTTAAAATTGGAAGGTGGTTCGGGAAGTCCGGTGCGAGTTTTTGCAATGTGTAATAAATAGGTGGTTGAATTTCAAATTATTTAATTTTATATTTTAAACGATAGTTTGTTAATGCAGCAGGAGACAAAAAGCTGCATATTATAATTTTGAGGGTGGTAAATCCTCAGAATATAAGAGTTCTTAAATCGTAAAATGTTTAGACATAGAATGAAAGCAAAGAAAAACACTATGAATAAGATTGAATTCAAAAATAAAATAGTTGATTCGCTAAAAGGACAAGAAGAAATCGAGAGAATTATAATATTTGGTTCGTTCAATAACAGTGATTCACCAAACGATATAGATATTGCAGTGATTCAAAATAGTTCAGATAATTATCTGACCCTTGCATTAAAGTATCGAAAACTTATAAGAAATATTTCAAAAGAAATAGCTGTTGATATTTTTCCAATCGTAGGAAAAAATGAAAATAGTTTTTTCTTAAGTGAAGTTGCATCTGGGGAAGTGATTTATGCAAGAGGAAACTAAAAGTTGGCTCACTTATTCTGAAGAGAATCTTGAAGCAGTAAAAGTCCTTCTTGAAAGTGAACTATATAATCCTTGCCTTCACAATATTCAACAATCTATAGAGAAAGCATTAAAGTCTTTATTTATTGAAAATATAATTCCATTTATGAAAACTCATAATATAATGGAATTGAAAACGGTATTAGAAAAGAATGGTATTGCAATAGAATTAACAGAAGATGAATGTGATTTCTTAGATAGTATTTACCTGCCTACAAAATATCCTCTTGGCAGTGCACTTCCATTCTTTTATCCCGATAAAAATATTTGTAAAAATTCTATTTCGTTAGCTGAAAGAGTAATAAAAGAAGTAAAAAGTTTAGTAACGTAACCAGCGGCTTAACCCCGCCCGCATATACGTTGCAGCATTGGTGAATATAAACTAAAAAATATTAAGGTGATCTATGAAATATTTCCAATATGTTTTAATATGTTTATTGTTTTTATTTATCGGTTCTTGCAATGTTCATGATATAGATGAACCCATTCTGGTGCCCATTCAATTTAGCGAATTATCATCCGATTCGATTCCTCCTTGCTTAAATTGTTATTCATTTGAATTTTGCTTAAGAAATATAAACGATTATAACAGTTTAAGAATAAAATATGCCCCCCAAGGTAAATACGAACGTTTTACGGCTAATGGTGAACAAAATAAATTCCAATTGTCGTATCAAGCCCTTGATGCAGATGATGATGGAAAAATTGGAGTTGGGGATTTAATAATCTATGTTAGTGGGAAACCTTTATATGTCACTTATAATGGCCGAAATTATAAATTAAATTCAACACCATTTTATATTATTAATAATGAGATTCTGATTTTTGATAGTACTGGTCGTTTAGAAAGTAGAATTCCGTATCAAACTGTTTTCGAAATAGATAGTATAAATGGAGCAGTAACATTCATTATTCCTCCACCTAGTGGAAATGTTGTGAGCCTATGTGCTTCCAGAGCAATTTATGATGAATATAACGGAAGAACGTGTAGTATGGAATATTTTGATTTTAATAAATATTCCATCATAGGGAAAGAAATAAATGGAAATGGATGCCTGAAAGGATTTAACAAATGGTTATATAAAGATTCTAGGAACAAAACATTCATCTATAAATACAAAAGAATTGAAGATAAAAATACTCGTTGTCCAGCAATACATGTTTCATTCAGAAGTTGGATATATTTTGATAAAATACCAGATGATTTTAAAATAATTTTTGAAGAACTGAACTAATGCAATATTCTTATTTCCTAATTACTTTAAAAAGGAAGAAGTACCAAAAGAGAATGGAATGATATCATGTAGACCCTATTTTTAAATATTGTGTTTATAAGTGGAAAACGAAACAATTTGGATTCATGTATGCAGCACCGTGGATATATGTATTCTTTAATTAACTAAACGGTGGAGTTTTATCCGCCTTTAGCGGAATGAATAATAGTTATCAAACTTATTAGAGGTAAGTGTATGAAAAAAATAATTTGTGTCTCTCTACTCGTTTTATCTTTTAGTCTTTTTGCACAAAATGAAAATATGCAAGATATAAAAGACTTTTCAAAAAATATATTTAAAGTCAATGTTATGGAGTACGGCGATAAGAAGTATTCTGTAATGGCAGTTGATACTGTAGATTCATCTCATTTTTTACACAATTTTGTCCAACAAAACAGAGTAGCTTTAGATTATCTCTTACAAAACCAGTTAGAAATAAAATCGGATTCTTTTAAGATATTAGTTGATAATAAAGAAGAACTAATTAAGTATTTCTATAATTCTATCGACAAGGATACTGCTTTTACAAATTCATTTACAGATTTAATATGCTACTATTTATCTGCGCAAGGTAATCCTGTGGCTGGATATAATTATAAAACCAAATATGACGTAAGCATAAACAAGATTGCTTCAATCACGGCTCGGTTTTTCTATCCTAATAAGTTGATTGAAGGCAAGAGCATATCAATGAAACTCTGTGTTGCAGCATTATCATTTAAAGATTATGAGGGTGAAAGGAACTTTTTGGAAGAAGCTTTTGCATTTTCAGTTGTAGTGGGTTCAGCTCAATCTGATAATCAAGCGTTGATTGAAGAATATAAAAAGGAAGCTAATTTTGTAATTAATATGAAATTGTCAAGTCAAGAAGATGTTAAGTTAAATCGAATTCAAGGAGCAATTTGGGCCTTACTTTCTAAGAATCCAATAGTTATTGAGGAAATCAAAACAAAATATAATGAGCAAAAAGATAGTTTGCCTTTTTCATTAATCTTTTAAATCGTTTGCTAATCAGCGCCTCAACCCGAATCCGCCAGTGGCGGACAAGCTACCATTTTAGTTTGGCGGATTTTGGATTCTTGAAATTGTGTTTTTGTTATAGTTTGTTGTTCTAAGTGTTCTCCGCCGCGGCGGGCTAATTAATTAACATGCCTTCGGTGCGTACGGAGAAAGTTACGCACCTTCGGCTTAATTATTGGCAGTTGTGTTTTACTCGGTTTCCTTGTTATGGGCGGCGGCTTAAAAACCACGCTGTTAAATGTCTTCCTGTTTTCGTTCCCTGAAATATTATTATAAAGCAAATTCGGACACTGAAACAGTTTAAATCATTTTCTTTTTATTAGTAACCCAAAATCTTTTTCCCGTGTAACCGTTTCAGAAGCCTCTAATACTCAACTAAATCTTATACGTTTATATCAGGTGTCCCATTATATTCGTGTGTATTCGTGTCCGTCATCCGTCAGTTGACGGAGACGGATTAGTGGCTTGAATTTTTGCCACGAACCCGCCTGCCGTCGGGCAGGTTACACTAATTCACACTAAATCCAATATTATATTTTACTTCTTCAAATGTTTTTTAATTTTTTCAGCCGTGTTTGCAGAATAGTACGAGCACACACCTTTCGTTGAATCGGGTTTTACTTTGCTCGCTTCTATTGCTTTTTTAAGTACGGCTGGTGATACCTGTAAAAGCTTTGCTAAATTACCGGCGGAAAATAATTCGTTTGTTTCTTTTGCCATTTTTAATCCTTTTAAATTTGTTGATTATATTTTTGTTTATACTCGAATAACTCTTTAATTCCCCAGAAAAAAGTTACAGCTCCAATTGCGAAAACAGCCGAGAGCGTATCGTTCTCCAAATTCAACGAAGCTGTCATAAAAATAAAACCTGCTATCAAAGGAACAAACCACAATTTTGTTCCCGACCATTTGAAAAGTTTTACAACCCAAATATGTCCGAACCAAATTAAAATACCGGTTGCAACAGCGACAATAATTCCGTTAAAATTCATATCCACCCTTTTATTTAATAAACATAAAAATTGAATTTACAAATAAGTATGCAGCAAACAATTTCCGAAGCATCAACGAAGAGGTTTTGTTTGCTGCGGCAGCACCAAACGGACCTACTATAACAGTACCGATAATTAAAGGTATTGCATGCAGGTAATCTACAAAGCCGATTGTGTATGCAGGCAGGTGAACGTTTCCGTAGCCATTCAAAGCATACCCGATAACTGCCGTTGATGCCGTAATAATTACAGTCGCTGAAGATGTTCCGATTGCCCGTTTGATAGGAAAGTTTGCAAGAAAATACATCAGCGGAATGGAGAACACACCTCCGCCGATTCCGGTCAATGCCGATAAAAAGCCGACTGTAATACCGATTATCACGAGTCTAATTTTGCTCGGATTAAAATCTCCGGTTGCTTCAGTTTTAGTTTTCTCGAAAAACAAACGCAAGCTGACCGTGAGAACGGCAATTGCGAAAAATTTTTGTAATACTTCACCGCTAATTGCAGCAGCAACTGTAGTCCCGATTGCCGCCGTTATTATACTCGAAACTCCTATAAACAGAACACCTTTCCAAAAAACATTCCCTTGTTTTTGATGTTTGAAAGCAGATGCGAAGGAAGCAAATATTACAATAAATAAACTCGTTCCCATTGCAAGATGGGTTATTATCCTTGCATCTATGGTTTGAGTTGCGAAAAAAAATAGAAGCACCGGCACTAATATCACGCCGCCGCCTACGCCAAAGAATCCGGCTAAAAATCCGATTATACATCCAATAAATAATAAAATTATGATAGATAAGAAATCCATTTATTCGATGTTCAAGATTTTCTTGTACAGTTTCATATTTTTTAGAGTTTCAATTGCAACTAAAATCTGATTATCATCAACAAACGACGCTTCAAATTTTCCTTGTTCGCCTTTGTAGCGGCTCATTATTTCTATCCTCAAAGCTTTAACAATTTCGTTTCGATTTGCTTCCACAGAGTTGCTTTTTAGTAGGGTGAATTTTGTTTTCAGAGCTGTTATTTCTTTTATAAGTTCTTCACTGTATTTGTTTTTTTCTGCATACTTTTTCAGGTCTTCAATTTTCGTTTCTGCTTCATCCTCGAATACAAACTTGTTTTCTTCAAGATATTTTATGAACTCACGGCACAATTCTCCGTTCACCGAAAAATTGGTCGGTGGCTCTTTATGTGTTGAAACATAATGTGTTGCGAATTTGAAGAACATCGCTTTCCTCATTAGTTCGTTATAAATACCACTCGGTTGAGAATCTAAAACGGTTGTATCCGGATGAACTCCACCCAAATCCTGAACATTCCTTCTGTTTTTTGTAAAAAAGTTTTTTCGCAGGCTATCGGGTGTAACTGTAAATAATCCTTCTTTACTTTTATGTATATAATCTCGTTCCTGAATACATCTGCCGCTTGGTGTATAATACTTTGCAGTAGTCATTTTCAATTGAGTGTTGTAAGGGAGCGGAAAGATATTTTGCACTAAACCTTTTCCGAATGTAGTAGTGCCGATAATTACAGCTCTGTCTAAATCTTGAAGAGCGCCCGCAACAATTTCGCTTGCACTGGCGCTGTTGTTATTAACTAATACAACTAATGGTACATCGGGCAGCATCGGTTCTTCGGTTGAATAGAATTTTACTTCCGACTCCGCACGCCGTCCTTTTGTAATAACCACCAAGCTGTTCTTTGGAATAAATTTCGAAACAATTTCAACGGCAGCTTCCAACAATCCTCCGGGATTATCTCTGAGGTCGATAATTAATCCTTTTAATTCTCCTTTTAATTTCAACTCTTTAATTGCAAGTCGTAACTCATCTCCTGCTGTCCGCGTAAACCTATCCAAACAAATTATTGCAATACTATCTTTTACAAAACCCGAATAGGAAATATTTTTTAGGCGTATTTCTTCCCTTATCAAAACAAATTCAAGTGCTTTGGCTTCACCTTCGCGTGTTACTTTAAGTTTTACTTCGGTGCCCGGTTCGCCTCGCGTTAAGTGCCGCACATTTTCGGGTTTAATTCCTACCATCGATTTTCCATCTACATCAATAATTTGATCCCCAATGCGAAGTCCCTGCCGCTGTGCAGTGTAACCTTCCATCAGCGATGTAATGATTATCGATCCATCGCGCATACTTATTGAGATTCCAATACCTCCATATTTTCCTGTGGTAATAAGTTCAACATCGCTTGCCTCGGTGCTGGGTATGAAATTCGTGTATGGGTCGAGTGTCTTCAGCATTCCCTCAACTCCTGAATTAACGAAAACTTCAGGGTCAATTTCATCCACATAATTCAACGAAACTTCTTTGAACACTCTTCCAAAAATATCGATGCTTTTGTTGAGCTTAAAAAAATAATCTGAATCGGCAACCGTGAATCCAAATGCGACAGTTATTAAAACAATAGTTATAACTGCAAAATATTTATTTATTTTAATTTTATTCATAACAAAAATCCTTTTCTACTAACTTAAATTTAAGCTAACTATCTTCCAAATTTCATCAGCCACAGTATCGATTCTGCGGTTACCGTCGATTACTAAAAATCTTTCAGGTTCACTTTTAGCAATGTCGAAAAATCCCTTTCTGACTTTTTCATAAAAAGCATCGCCCGATGATTCCATCCTGTCGGCAGAAGCTTTCGACTCTTTCAGCCTGTGTGCAACTTCACTCAAAGGAATATCGATAAAAAAAGTAATATCGGGAATCGTTCCTAAAGTTGCCAACTTGTTGATTTGTTTAACGGCATCCAACGGAATCCCTCTGCCGCAACCCTGATATGCAGTTGTCGAATCGTCATATCTATCGCAAATAACAATTTTTCCGGATTGCAGTGCGGGAATAATAATCTGACTTACAAGCTGGGTTCGGGCTGCCGAAAACAACAAAAGCTCCGCAATTTGAGTCATTTCCAAGTTTTTTTTATCAAGAAGAATATCCCGGATTTTTTCCGAAATTGGTGTGCCGCCCGGCTCGCGGACTACAATAACATCGTAGCTGTGCTGCCGCAACTTGTCGGTTAACAATTTGATTTGGGTGGTTTTACCCGAAAAATCTAAACCCTCGAACGTAATTAGCATATTGTTTTTACTTAAGTTAGATATTTTTTTAATTTTATTCAAATATACTTGTGCTTTACAATTAAATTCATTAAAATAAATTACCGGAAGAGACTATAATATGGAATTGAAAGTACATACTGTAACACCACAGGGGCGTCATATCAAACGTGCGGTAGAAATTTTACAAAACGATGGGGTGATAATATATCCGACCGATACAGTGTATGGAATCGGGTGTAGTGTGTTCAGTAAAAAAGCAATCGAGAGAATTTACCAGATAAAAAATCAAAACAAATCAAAACCATTCAGTTTTGTATGTTCGGATTTAAGCCACATCAGCGAATATGCACTTGTATCAAATCAAGCATATAGAATTATGAAACAATTAATTCCCGGTCCGTTTACATTCATCCTGCCAGCCAGCCGTTTAAAACAACTGCCGAAAAGTTTAATTTCAAAACGGAAGACTGTTGGAATTCGTGTCCCGAATAATGCTGTCTCACAATTGCTTGTAAAAGAATTAGGTCATCCTATTTTAAGTGCCAGCGTAACAGACGGCACGGGTGAGGTTATTAACAATCCAGAAATTATTATAAAATTATTTAGCAAAAAAGTTGATTTAATATTGGATGGGGGTATTAATATTTCAGGACCTTCGACCGTTCTTGATTTCACAACCGAACCTCCAATTTTAGTTCGCGAAGGAGCGGGCGACGTTAGCCATATTTTGGCAGTTGAAAAAGGATAATTTTACAATTTATGATACAATCCAGAATACTCGAAAAATATTTATTACAAAGCCGGTTCCAAAAACCATTCTGGGGAACATTAATTAATTTTGTTTATAGTTTAGGTTTAGCATTACTTGTTGTGGCTGTCTCGTTTCTATTTAAGAAAATAATTGACTTACAATATATTCTTGGGATATTCTTAATTTCGAGCAGTTTATTTTACTTTGGCTGGGCTGTGGAAAGATTATGGTATGCTACAATCTATCAAATGATTGCAAATCCCTTCTCATTTAAGGCTTTTTTAACACGAATTCCTTTTTGGTTTATCGGCGGTGGAATGGGTTTTTCGCTATCAAATTTGCTTGCTTATAAATTTGGATTAGTTTATATTTCAGTAGTTCCACAAAGTAATTTGTTCCTGATGGGTGGAATTTTGGAATGTATTTTACAAATACCGTTACAAATTATTTGGTATCTGTTCTTAATTAAAAATTCATTTCATTCAAATAGGACTTTAGTAAGAAATTTATTTCAAAGCGAGGTAATTAATGAAAAAGAAACTATTACATAAGTCGGTAACAATTAATAGCACTCCTAAATTATTATTCCAATCATTTATCGACCCTAACCGTTTGACTGCATGGCTTCATGCACACAGCGCTGTCGTAGCTCTTTGCATCGATGGACCTTACTCTATTGGATGGCACACTGAATCTGACGGGGATTTTTACAGCTGTTGCGGCAAAATTAAAGACTTCGATCTTAACAAAATGTTGAAAATTGCAGGAATGAATTATTTCTTTGCCAACAAAAAAACTATCGGACCTATCGACTTCACTTTAACATTTGAAAAGAAAAAATCGGAAACCAATATTTCCTTCAAACTATATGGAACGGGTTCCGGTGCAACTTGGGAAAAAAATTTCAACGCAGTTTTCAACAGTTGGGAAGAATCGTTATACTTGTTGAAAAAATACATCGAAAAAGATACACTAAAATCAAAATAAAAATTCTGAATGACAAAAGTAGAGCAGCATAAAATTATTGAAGCACTCAAAGATTATTACAAAAAAATGAATCGGTACGAAGTTGATGAGTTCGATATGTTCCGGAAGCGCGACTACGACGACGAAGACTTAGATTCATTATCAAAGAAAAAACTGATCGAACTATACGAAAAATACGTTCCTGCACGATTCAGATAAC
This sequence comes from Bacteroidota bacterium, assembly GCA_030682385.1. Lineage (GTDB taxonomy): Bacteria > Bacteroidota > Ignavibacteria > UBA10030 > BY39 > JASEGV01. The sequence continues at coordinate 50,052 of JAUXOG010000075.1, read as the reverse complement.
TTTATTCACCCGGTTAACTACGGAAAAAACTATCAATGCCGGTTATTCTATATAAAAACTTCTCATTAGTATCTGATATTCAAGCTGAAATTAAGCAGCGTATCGCTCATAATAAAGCAGATACTTTTATATTTATCGTACCCACACGGCGTAAAGTACGAGAACTTCAGCGCGAATTTCTTAAACTCGCTCCCAACAGCACTGCCTCCGCTTTTAATATTTTTACTTTAGAAAATTTTGCTGCCGAACTCCACACTGTATTTTGTTCGCCGAAAAAGTTTTTAACTGCTACAACACAAGCAGTAATCTTCGAAAATGCAATCCGTAATAAAGCAAATGAACTTCTATATTTTCTGCCGCAAGGAATTAAATATTCAATTCCCAAAGGAACATTCGAAAAAATTATCAACGTAATTAATTCTTTGAAGGAAGCGGGTATTTATCCGACCTCGCTTTATGAAGAATTAGAATCGGCACAGAGCGATGAGAAACTAAAACTTAAAGATTTACTCATCATTTACGAAGAATATGAATCCCTTTTAGGCGAACAATTTATTGACGTTGGCGGTATCTTCAAGGAATTAAATAATACCATTACAGATTTACCCCCGCTCGATAATTTTTGGAATAGATTTCAGAAGGCAGAGTTAATTCTTGTATCGGGATTTGATGAATTTTCCGACCCTGAAATTACTATGTTAGATGCTGTTTCGAAGTTCAAAGTAAACAAGCATAAAAATGACTTGGGGATGGTGATTTCGTTCGACTATTATTTGAACAACGATGAATTGTTCGGACACTTGAAAGAAAACTTCGATAAATTTTTAAGAATCGGCTTTAAGTACCATTCCGACCAGCCGGAATCAAAACCATCGTTCAAACAACACGTTACGCAAAACCTATTTCGTTCTGACGACTCGATATTAAAATTTGATTTATCCGAAAAGGTTACATTAATCTCCTCGCGCAACCGTGAAGAAGAAGTAGAAGCTATCGCAAAAGTAATTAAAAACATATTGCATAACGAACCCGAACACGATTTGAGTAAAATTTGCGTTGCGATGTATCAACCGCAAATTTATACAAAGTTATTTCACGAGATTTTCCCCCGATACGGCATTCCTGTAAATATTACAGATCGTTTCGCCCTCGACCAATCAGCCGTTGCTGTTTCGATTATTTCGCTTTTAAACATTTGCCAAAACAACTTTCGTCAGCGCGATATTATGCGGACGTTATCAAGTTCGTTTTTTACTTTCACGGACGGACAAACGACAATTGATGGCGGGAACCTTTATGCAGTTTCGGTTGCTTTGAAAATTACCGCAGGCAAGAACTTTTGGAAAACGCGCATCACCAACCGGATAAATCAAATTCAAAGGGATTTGAATACAAAGGATGATGAAATTGAAATTCATCATTTGAAAAACGAAATCGATAGTTTGCAAAAAGCACTGAACGATATTTTGCTTCTTGAAAATTTTTTACACCTTTTCGAGACCCAATTAACTCCCTTTGAATTCCGCAACGCTCTAGTAGAACTTCTAAATCGGCTCCGAGTACCTGAAAATATTTTAAAGTTTCCGACTGGTAATTTTGAACTGCTCGAAAAAGATACGCGGGCATATCAAAAGTTTTTACAATTATTGGATGACTTAATAGATTTATTGACTTTTCGGGCGAAAGAAAAAGAGCCACAACACTTAAAATTTTATATCGAGCAATTAAAGGCGGCGGTATCACAAACGCGTTATAACATCCGCCAAAAATACGGTTACGGAATTTATATAACATCGTTTGAAGAAACACGAGGATTAGAATTTGACATAATGTTTGCGATCGGATTGGTCGACGGTGAATTTCCTCCCCCATATTCACCCGAAATATTTCACAGCAACAGCCGGCAGAAGAAAAAAGAACTATATCATCTCACCGAAAAGCGATATTTATTGTACCAATGCATAACCAATTTTTCTGAAAATCTTTTCATCACATATCCCAAAAAAGACGGTGATAATGAATTAGTCCGATCGCCTTTTGTAAATTCATTATTGAAAATTCTTGACTGTCGGGATTGGCAGAAGGCTTTGCCCGAGAAAATGACTGATGCAGTTTACACGGAAGAAGAACTACTACAACGAATCGGCAGTAATAAAGGAATCAATCCGGCATACAAAAACAATCAGTTGTTAGATGAAAGGATGCTTCGGCATATCGAGTTTATTTTTAAAGCAATCGAAATCGAAAATAGCAGATCAATGTCCGACCACATGTTAGAATACAACGGAAAAATTTACGACGCTTTATCCGATTCGTCGCGGAAATCTTTAGAAAAAACACTCGATAAAACTTACTCGATTACTCAACTCGAAAAGTATGCTAAATGTCCGTTTAAATATTTTGCCGATAATATTTTACGACTCAATGTATTAGAAGAATTGGAAGAAGGAATTACTCCGATCGAAAAAGGAAGCATTTTGCACGAAGTTTTATTCCAATTTTATGTTGGACGGCGTGAAATGAACCTACCCCCTCTTTTTGAATGCAACGAAGAACAATTCGCCGAAGCTGTAAATAACCTGATAGATTTAACACGGACAAAATTAGACTCGCTCGAATCGTCCGACCTGTTATACTTTTTGGAAAAGGAATTGATTTTAGGACGAGGCAGCCGGAAAGGCATTATTCAAGAATTTCTTGACGCAGAAAGAGACCGGAAACTCGATGTTGTGCCCGCTTATTTTGAAGTAGCATTTGGCAGCCGGGTGGGCAGCGCAAAACTTACCGACCCTGAATTATCCAAAAAAGAACCTGTATTGGTGGGTAATATTAAGGTTCGGGGTAAAATCGACCGGGTTGAAGTTGGCAACGAATTCTTCTCAGTTGTAGATTACAAAACCGGAAGCAAGTTCGATGATTTTGCCGACATCGAGTCGGGACTTGCTTTACAGTTGCCAATTTATTTATTTGCAGTAGAAAAAATTTTATCTGAACAAAATAAACAATTGAAACCGGCGGCAGCTACTTATTACAGCTTGAAAATTCCTGTAACAGAAAAAATTGCTCTCGCAAATTCAGAGTTAAAAAATAAAGCATTCATACATACACGGAAACAAGCATCTGTATTAGATAACGAAACTGAGCTTCGCAGGATAATCGGAAAATCAATAACGTATGTGAACGAATATGTTGGCTCGATCGCAAAAGGTGAATTTCCAATTACTACGCAAGAGAAGATGCCGAAAGCTTGCGAGTATTGCAGTTTTGATATGATTTGTAGGAAACAGAACAAAAACCCTATTAATGAATAAAATAATTACTGACGTTAGCAGTCCTGAATATTGGGAACATCGCTATAAACATAGAACCGACGATTGGGATTTAGGCACACCAACACCGGTATTTGAAGCATTGCTCAAATCTGGCAAATTAGAAAATTCAGGGAAAATTGTAGTAATCGGTTGCGGCAGAGGGCATGATGCAATACTGTTTGCAAAACAAAATTATCTTGTAACTGCCATTGATTTTTCGGCGAGTGCGATACGGGAAACCCGAAGGCTCGCAAAAAAAGCAAAGATACATGTCGAAACAATCGAAGCGAATGTTTTTGAATTACCCGGTAAATTATTACACAAGTTCGATTATGTATTAGAGTATGTAACCTACTGCGCCATCGACACTGAACGACGGATAGAATTTCTCGATAATGTCCAACGCATGCTCAAACCCGGTGGAATATTTATCGGGCTTTTTTTTCCTATTGATAATCGCGACGGCGGTCCACCATTTGCTGTCGATATTAAAGAAATTCAATCACATTTATCTAAAACATTTAAACTAATTTATTCTGAAATTCCAAAAACTTCTGTAAAACCCAGGCTCGGCAAAGAAATGCTGATGCTATGGAAGAAAAAGTAAAAGATGAAAAACAACAAACAATTAAGCGAGGAGATTTAACTATGTTAAAATTACGATCCCTGTTTGATAAAATGATGTCGGTAGATTCAGATCAAGTTATGAGTGTTTATCTTGAGACTGATCCGACAGTTATAGGAAGGAATAGAGCGGCAGCACAGATATGGTTAAAAGATTCATTAAAATCTATACGAAACGATTTACCTCAAAGTCATCTAAAAGATTTTGAAAAAATTCATTCAAATATTTTAGAGGAAGCAGAATACCGCATCTCGGATGGTAAATCGCTTATTCTTTTTTCGGGAACTGGTTTTTTCGAAGCGGCTCATCCACAAATTAAGGTAACCAACGAAGTGTGGTGGGGCAAACCAAGCATTGGACAACTTGATTGGATATTAGAAGAGTACCGGAATTACGGCATCATCAAAATAGCATCGGAAAAAATTCACTACTACATAATTGGTTTAAATGAAGTAATTAAAGAATGGGAAGAAACTATCTCGTCGGATACACTCGCATGGCAGAGTAAACACCTGCCGCCGGAAAATATTATGCGCGAAAAAGCTATCCCCGGTTTGCGTGGCGGTGATACTAAAGAAATTGTAGAACGCCACATATCGGAAGAAGTACAAAAATTCTGGAAACACTGCACTTCATCCATCGAAGCGATGAAAAAGCAGTTTCACGTAAACGAGATTGTTTTAACCGGATTAGATTCGCAAACCGATTTGTTTCAAAAATGCCTCAATACGAACGAGGTTACCGTTATTGGCAAAATTCCGTTAGCCCGCGAATCTTCCATCAAAGAAATTATTTCGGCGGCTCAGCAAATTTTTCAAAACTTTGAACGTACAAAGGAACAAAAATTAATCGATAAAATTATAGAAAGATCGGCAACAAATACATCTGCAAGTTTAGGAATTAAAAAAGTTCTTAAATTGATTCAAGAAGGACGTTCAAATACCGTTGCAATAACAAACGGTTCGGATAAAATTTTAGTAGAATGCAACGACTGCGGTTATGTGATGACGAAAGATGCAAAAGAATGCTTGCATTGTATCTCGAAAAATTTGCGTGTAGGATCAATGAAAACTTTAATTCCACCACTATTGCGCAAATATAAAACACCATTAAATATAGTATCCGACAAAGTATCAGATATTTTTAATAAACAAGGCATTGGCGCACTTTGGCGCTATTAACAATAACAACATAGGATAATATGCAACTCAAACGAATAGGAATATTAACAGGCGGCGGCGATTGCCCGGGATTAAATGCAGTTATACGAAGCATTGCCAAACCAGCTATGAATTTCTTCAATGTAAAAGTAGTTGGTGTCCTCGATGGATTTGAAGGACTCGTTGAAGGCAGAATGCGTGAACTAACTCCGGCAGATGTTACAGGAATACTGAATGTAGGCGGGACAATTTTAGGCACATCGAACAAAGGCGACCCGTTCCATTACCCTATCGAAGGACCAACCGGTATTCGAACTATTGATGCCTCCGAGCAAGCCCTCGAAAACTACCGGAACTGGAAACTTGATGTTTTGTTCGCTATCGGCGGCGATGGGACTATGCACATCTCCCACAAATTCAGTCAGATGGGAATGAATATTATCGGTATTCCAAAAACTATTGATAACGATTTAGATGCAACCGATATTACTTTCGGTCACGATTCCGCACGCGCTGTTGCCACCGAAGCAGTCGATCGTTTGCAGACTACCGCTTCATCGCATCATCGGGTTATGGTTGTAGAAACAATGGGAAGATATGCCGGCTGGATTGCACTCGGCGCCGGTGTTGCCGGTGGCGCTGATATTATTTTAATACCAGAAATTCCTTTTCATTGGGAAAAAATTTATAAAGCGGTTTTACAGCGAAGCAAAGGTGCAAAGTTCAGCATCATTTGTGTTGCCGAAGGTGCGAAACCTGCCGACGGTGAAATTGTTGTAAAAGAGATGGATAAAAAACGAACCGACCCTGTGCGCTTAGGCGGTGTTGGTGAATTGGTTGGACAAAAAATCAGTGAAGAAACAGGACTCGAAACACGTGTAACAGTATTAGGGCACGTTCAACGAGGCGGAAGTCCTACACCTTACGACAGGATTCTCGGAACTCGTTTTGGCACAACCGCTTTGCATACAGCTTCTAATGGACAGTTTGGAGTTATGGTTAGTCTGCAACGACGTGATGTTGTTCCTGTTCCCATTATTGATGCTATCGGAAAACTCCGTTTGGTTTCACGCGATGCTCAATTGATTATTGCAGCCCGCTCCGTTGGGACTTCGTTTGGTGATTAATTTTTAATTTTAAGAGATAACTATCATGCACAAAATTATTGAAGCAAAGCCGCTGGAAAATTACAAAATATGGATAAAATTTTCTGACGGAGTCGAAGGAATAGTTGATCTTTCGGATTTAGTGGGTAAAGGCGTTTTCTCGCTTTGGAAAGATCCCAAAGAGTTTAACTCCTTCAGCATAGATTCTCAAAGCCATACCTTGGTATGGAAAGACGAGATAGACCTATGCCCTGATACACTATACGCAAAAATCTTAAATCTCGATCCTATGTCCATTTTAAACAAACAGGTTGAACACATTTAAACAAAAATATTATGCCTGAAATTTCCAGATTCTTTGGGATAATAATTTATATTTATTATAATGATCATCAACCACCGCATTTCCATGCAGTATACGGTGAATATGAAGCCCTATTTTTAATTGAGGACCTGGGAATATTATCGGGTTACTTACCACCGCGTGCCTTTGGTTTGGTAACAGAATGGGCGATCATTCATAGACTTGAAATTTCTAAGGTTTGGCATCAGGCAACACAATATCAAAAATTGGATAAGATTGAACCTCTGAAATAGAAGTGTGATAACAAAAAAGCTAAAACAGAATACTATCCCATCAGAATTGTTGCTTACCGCATACTCAGCCGGTTACTTTCCTATGGCTGATTCGCGAGATGGAGAAATCCATTGGTACTCACCCGACCCGCGTGCAATTATTCCTCTCGATGCTTTCAAAATTTCCAGAAGCTTGATGCAGACGATCAAGAAAAATATTTTCGAGATACGAATTGACCACTCGTTTGAAGATGTAATTAGAAATTGTGCTAAAAGAGATGAAACATGGATATCAGATGAAATAGTTCAGAGCTACATTGAACTTTATCGACTTGGCTATGCTCATAGCATCGAAAGCTGGCACAACAAGAAACTCGTCGGAGGGCTTTACGGTATCGCGCTCGGCGGCGCCTTCTTCGGTGAATCGATGTTCAGTTTAATGAAGGATGCATCTAAGGTTGCACTGGTTGCATTAGTTGAAATATTAAAAGAACGAGGTTTCAAACTTTTAGACACACAATATACTACACCGCATCTGAAAAATTTTGGCGTTGTTGAAATTTCCAGAGATGAGTATCTTCAAAAATATTTGAAAACAGCAATAGCTATAAAACGTTCGTTTAAATAAGATTAAACTATGAAAATTAAAATATTTATTTTACCTCTATTGGCTTTATTCATATTAACCTCTGTACTATCCGCACAGCAAACGAAAAATAATCCTAACTGGGATTCTTGGAATTTCTTGTTGGGCGAATGGATAGGTGAAGGTGGTGGCGACCCAGGCAAGGGTGTTGGCGGTTTCTCATTTTACCTCGACTTGCAGAAAACTATCCTTATCAGAAAAAATTACGCTCAATATCCTGCTACCACAGACAGGCCTGCATTCCGCCACGACGACCTGATGGTGATTTACAAGAACAAAGACAATTCGACACGGGCTACATACTGGGATAACGAGGGACATGTTATCAATTACTCAACTGAAACAAACTCGGTAATTTTTCTGAGCGATCTATCGCCTGCTTCACCACGCTTTCGACTCACATATACGAAACGAGGTAAAGATACGCTAAACATATTGTTCGAAATTGCGCCGCATGGAAAACCGGATGCTTTTTCAAAATATATCGAAGCTACGGCTCACCGGAAATGGTATTTGATAAATAAATCATTATAAACTATATTGAATTGTAATCCACAAACAATAAAATCAAAACTTAAATGGACGAAAATGGAAATCCAAGAAAAAAAGCTGAAGCAAATATTAAAATCGGCTATAAAAGAAGCTATACAAGAGGAAAAAGCGTTTATCCATGGTGTTGTCGCAGAAGCGATGGAAGATTATGGAATCGGAAAAGCTATAGATGAAGGAAATAAATCAAAAAAAATCTCTCAGAAAGAAATATATAAAATCTTAAAAGTTGAATGATTATTGAATACAGAGATAGCTTCAAAAAGGATTTATTAAAGATTAAAGAAACGAAGCTTTTTACAAAAATTATCTTTTTGATTGAGCAGATCAAAAAAACCAGAAGCATAGAAGATATTTCAAATATCAAAAAGTTAAAAGGCTACAAGAACTACTATCGTATAAGGTTGGGAGATTATAGAATTGGAATTATTGTAACAAACAAGCATGTGATTATGATAAGAATACTTCATAGAAAAGAAATTTATAGATATTTCCCTTAATCAACATTTTTATACCAGGATGGAATAATGATCATGACACAAACAAAACTCCTCACTCCTCTACGCCCGCAGTTTATTCCACAATTGGCGGCACTCTTAGCTTGCTTTATTTTAGCCCTTCCGCTCTTCGCACAGGAAGGAAAAGACGAAGGCACAAGCACTGAAAAGCTCATCAACAAAAATTTTGAGTCACTAGAACACCGTCTCGATCAATTGGAAAAAGCTGTCGATGATATTTTATGGTACAATAAAGTCGGCGATGTAGCCAACATCGACAAAGTGTTTATCGTAGGTCCACCGCCTGCTTATGTTCCTAATCCTACGGCAATGGGGGCTACAAACCCTGTTAAATTCTGGTCATACATTTTCATTCCACAGAAACTCGACCGGAGCAAAAAGTATCCGCTTCTCGTTTTGCCTCACGGCGGTGTGCACGCAGATTTTACAACTTATTATACACACATAATCCGTGAGTTGATGGCTCAGGGTTACATTGTAGTCGCTCCTGAATACAGAGGAAGCACCGGCTACGGTAAAAAATTCTATGAACTTATTGATTACGGTGGATTAGAAATAGCTGATAATAACGCAAGTCGCGATTATATGATTGAGAATTACGAAATCGTTGATAAAAATCGGGTTGGTGTAATTGGCTGGAGCCACGGCGGCTTAATGGCACTAATGGATATTTTCCAACATCCCGACGACTATCAGGTTGCTTTTGCCGGTGTGCCGGTTAGCGACCTCGTTGCACGCATGGGATATTACGATGATGAATACCGGAAAGAATTTTCGGCAAAATATCATATCGGAAAAACAGCACAGGATAATGTTGAAGAATACCGGAAACGCTCGCCTGTCAATCATGCTGAAAAACTGAAAACACCGCTTCTTATTCACACAAACACAAACGACGACGACGTTAATGTGTTGGAAGTTGAGCATTTGATTCGTGCTTTGAAATCGGCAGGTAAAAAATTCGAGTATGAAATTTTCAAGGATGCACCCGGCGGACACAGTTTCGACCGTATTGACACAAAGTTAGCAAAGGAAACGCGATTGAAGATTTACAAATTCCTCGCCGAGTATTTGAAACCGCCTTTTCCTTTTAAGTCGGTTGCCGATTTGGAGAAAGCGGGATATAGATAATAAAATTCATATCCGTTAAATTTGATTTTGCAGTAGGATTTGTTAAATTCGAGACAACGAGAAGAAAAACTAATTAAGAAGAAGATAGAAATGAAGGTATTTGAGAAGAATGGTCACAAAATAGTTTGGGGCGAGGCTATCGAGGCACTTGCTGCAATAAAAGACAATTCTGTTGATCTGATTTTTGCCGATCCACCTTATAACATCGGGAAGAAGTTTGTCGATTTTCCTGATCGGTGGGAATCAGATAGTTCGTATTTAAACTGGTGTTACAAATGGCTTCAATTGTGCATCAAGAAGTTAAAACCCAACGGATCGCTGTATGTAATGACAGCCACTCAGAATATGCCCTACTTCGATCTTTTCCTCAGAGACAGGCTCATTATTTTATCTCGAATCGTCTGGTACTACGACAGTTCAAGTGTTCAAGCCCGCAAGTATTTTGGTTCTTTATATGAGCCGATACTACACTGCGTTAAGGACGAGAAAGACTATACCTTTAATGCTAACGATATTCTGGTCGAAGCAAAGACTGGAGCCGTCCGGAAGCTAATTGATTACAGAAAATCAGTCCCGACTGTGTATAACTCAAAGAAAGTCCCAGGAAACGTTTGGCATATTCCACGAGTAAGATACCGAATGGATGAATACGAAATTCATCCGACTCAAAAACCCACAGCATTATTAGAGAGGATTATAAAGGCAAGCAGCAACGAGGGCGAACTAGTGGTTGATCCGTTCTCTGGTACCTTCACAACTTCACACGTTGCAAAACAACTCAAAAGGAAATCGATAGGAATTGAAATAAATGAAGACTATGTAAAGATTGGATTACGTCGATTGCAGATTGCCTCAGAGTTCAACGGTGAACCTCTACGCAGAGAGCGGAAAACATATCAGCCGCCAATAGACGAAAAACAAACTACACTCTCCCTATTTGAAAAGAAAGCCAAATGGAACACGAGTTCACGAAAACGATCAAAAGTATCCTAGAGAAAAACTTTCCAAAGTCATCGGAGGCGGTCTTTTCAAAGAGCGTGCTTATTCAGTATCTCAATATTAAGACCAAGTCGGCCAACAAAGGTTCCAAATCGAGAGGGAGTTTTGCCAATCTTTACGCAATCTATGTTTTGGTCGAAGATTACATTGCAAAAGGGTTCCACAGGTCAGGCAATTACAATAATTATGAGGGTGCGATATTCTCAACTCTATTTAATAGACAGAGAGAACTTCCATTCGGTCAAAAATTGCAAAATCACGCACTCAATCACCGAATGAACGAGGAGTTTAAAAAGTTCTTCCCAAACTGCGAATATATCCCCGTCCTTCGAGATCCTAATACAAATCGATACTGGATCAATCAGCATCTTCTCAAACTCGGTATTAGGTCCATGAAAAACGATCTTTCGGTGTCTATAATAGAAATAATCACCGCTTACATTGAGGCAAAGAGAAGTGCGTTTGACCGCTTTATCAAATTCTGTGAAGGGGCGGAGAAATTCAAAGAACAAGAACTTGTAGAATTTATCACAGGTTTGCTTGGGTCAACAGTAGATGCACGCATTTTTGAAATAGTAAGCTACAGCATCCTCAAGTATTACTATCACAATCAAAAACTCTACTGGGGTTTTGATCCCGTGTACCTTCAGGAAGATAATCTCAAACTCTATAAAACAGGACGCACGAACGCAAACGACGGCGGTATTGATTTCGTGATGAAACCATTGGGGCGTTTTTTTCAGGTTACGGAGACTGTGGACGTAAAGAAATATTTTTTAGACATCGACAAGATTGAGAAATACCCGATAACGTTCGTTGTGAAGTCATCTGATTCAAATGATACTATAAAACATAAAATACAGGAACAAGCGGAGAGACAGTATTCAATCAAAGCTATTGTCTCACGATATATGTCCTGCATCGAAGAAATCATCAACATCCCTGAATTACTAATCAAGTTTCAATCGACAATCGATCAGGGTTTTTTGAACGACATACTCAACGAGATTATTAAACAAAGCAAAGTTGAATTCAACTACGACGAAGACGATTACGATTTCAGCGAATATGATAATGGAAAGGAATCGGAAGATAGTTGAGATTAACAAATGACTAAAAATCGTTGGATGAATTAAAGAAAGCGGGATATAAATAATGGCTCACGTAACAAACCCGAAAGCAGAAGAAATTTTAGATAAAGAATTCAAATGCCTGAATGCAGGATTCGTACGGCTCGTCGATTACATGGGCGGCGATGAATCCATCGTTCAAGCGGCTCGCGTATCATACGGGCAAGGGACAAAAACAGTAAGCGAGGACCGCATATTGCTTCGCTATCTGATGCGGCATTTACACACTACACCATTCGAGATGGTTGAGCTGAAGTTCCATGTAAAACTTCCTATTTTCGTTGCAAGACAATGGATACGCCATCGCACGGCAAACGTGAACGAGCTTTCGGGTCGCTACTCGATTATGAAGGACGAGTTTTATGCACCGTCGGAGGATGCGATTAAAGGACAGAATGTAAAAAACAAACAAGGAAGGTCGGAAGAAGAAGTTCCGGCAGAGCTTCGGCGTAAAGTCCTCGATACGATTTTGTTAGACCAGCAATCGAGCTACAAACGTTACGAAGAATTTCTGAACGACAACATCGCACGCGAGCTTGCACGTATCAATTTGCCTCTTTCGCTTTATACCGAGTGGTATTGGAAAATTGACCTGCACAACTTGCTGCACTTTCTGCATTTGCGTATGGACAGACACGCACAGTATGAAATCCGTGCTTACGCTGAAATAATTGGAGAGATAGTTAAAAGTGTTGCACCGATGGCATGGGAAGCATTTGAAGACTATGTTTTATTCGCGGAACGTTTCTCTAAAGCTGAACTTTCTGTTATTGCCAGTCTTATCGACATTGATAAAATTACAAAGGAATCGATTGCAAGCAAAGGTTTAACCGGACTTGAAGCCGATGAGTTTTTAGAGAAGTTGAAGAGAATAAAAGGGTTAGAATAATTGCAAAACGTTAGAAATTGCATTAGATTTTAGTATGAGTCCAACAATTTTTAGAGAAAAAGGGTATAGGTTTTATTTCCTATCTAATGAAGAAAAGCGGATTCACATTCATGTGAAGATGGTGAAGCAAAATTTTGGCTTGAACCTGTAATTTCACTTGCTGTTTATTATAGGTTGAATCATAATAAGTTAAACGAAATTCAAAAAATTGTAGAGGTACATAAAAATGAAATTATCGAAGCATGGGAAAATTATTTTAGTTAGCGTTGAAAACATTACCACTTTTGGTATCTGGATTTTTGTAAATGGAAAGGAATACTTTTTAAACTACCGAGAATATCCTTATTTTAAAGAACAAAGTCTAAAATCAATACAGAATGTTCAATTATTGCACGGATATCACCTCTATTGGCCCGAATTGGATATAGATTTAGAAATTGACAATCTAGAAAATCCTAAAAAATATACGTTGAAATCCAAAACAAAATCGAGCACCATTTCTAAGATTCGAAAAAGCTCTCCGATACAAATTTAAAATTATTCCGTTATGGAAGCAGAAAATACATTTGGTGTTAAAGGTTTAACCGGACTTGAAGCTGATGAATTTTTAGAAAAGTTGAGGAAAATATGACAGATTTTATATTTATTATTGTGCCCCTAATCGTTGGCGGCATATTGGGTTACTTTAACACTAAATCAGTTGCCGAAAGCTGTGCGGCGTTACAAAAGTGGCTTCAGACTCAAATTAATTTTTTTAAAAATAAAACTGGGATTGGATATCGTTATATCTTGCAACCGATTGGAATGGTTGTTATATACATACTTTCAAAAATTGCGACGTTCAAGAACCAACACTTGCGTTCAGGTTTAGCTGTTTCATTTCTAATATATTTTTTCCTTGCAGCTACATTAATATTAGGAGTGGCGATATATTTCTTCATTTATACAATCATTTTGTGTACGCTGTTGTATTTTACACTCTGGCTGCTGAATAAAGCTGGCGTACTTAATAAATTCTTTAATCGAGATTTTAAAAATATACAACCATTACCTTCGGCAACCGTTCTTGATTTGAGCAAAGCAGAAGATCTTAAATTGTTGGAAGATGATGATGTAATAGAAATTGAAACACCGGTTCAATCTGAATTAGATGAATTTGGTTTACAAAAAAAAACAGGAAGGAAAAAGTAAATGTTTGTTTTTATGATGGTGAACTTCGCCTCGCTGCATCCAATGTTCTTACGAATATTTTATAATTATCGTAATTGAAAATGCCAAACAAACTACCATACAATAATTTTGCACAAATACTGAAAGATCGACGCGACGACCATTCGCTCGGTTTCCAATTGAAAAAGGGAACTCAGGATTTTGTAGATAATTTATTAGCTATGCTCTTCCCTCATTTCTGTAAAGAAGGGTTTTTCACAACCGAAGAAATTGGATCACGCCTTGTTCTGATAGAACGTGATTTGAAGCGTTTGCTTATGCCTTTATTAAAAGACTCAAAATCGAGTGTAGAAAAGATTACACAATGTTTCATGAATTCGCTACCCGAAATCCACAAGAAGCTCTGGCTTGATGCCGAAGCCATCTACAGCGGCGACCCAGCCGCAGAAAACATAGACGAAGTAATACTAGCGTACCCAGGATTCACAGCCATCGCAATTTATCGCTTCGCACACGAATTCTACAAGCTGAAGGTTCCTATCTTCCCACGCTTGCTAACGGAGTATGCCCACCAGATGACGGGGATCGATATTCATCCGGGCGCTAAAATCGGTAATTCGTTTGCGATAGACCACGGGACAGGAATCGTCATCGGTGAATCAGCAGTCATCGGCAGAAACGTGAAGATGTACCAAGGTGTAACGCTTGGGGCGTTGAGTGTGAACAAAAAGCTCGCTAAATCTAAGCGGCACCCAACAATTGAAGATGATGTAGTTTTATATGCACAGGCGATCATACTTGGTGGCGATACGGTAGTCGGACATCATAGTGTCATCGGCGGTAATGTGTGGTTGACTAAGAGTGTCCCGCCGTACTCATTTGTATTTCAAGAGAGCAAGACAATAATACGTCCAAAGGAAAATAGTTGATATGAATAAAAATATTATACTTACTTTAATTTTAATAACTTCTTTATTATGGGGTTGTAAAAACGCTCCTGTTTCTACAACAGGGAATACGCAAACTGATAATCAGATTATACTTTTTCATAATTCACCCGGACCCGATTTTCGCAATGATCATGTTTTAATTGATTCGGCTCGAATCTCCGGAGATACATTGATATTAGTTGTGTCGTATTCAGGCGGATGTCGCGAACATGAGTTTAAGTTATTCGGTTCATACTCAATCATTAAAACAAATCCACCTCAAGCTGAAATTTATTTATCGCACAATTCCAACGCCGATATGTGTGAAGCATGGATTACTGAAAATGTCAAATTTGATTTAAGTCCGCTTAAGAATTATTACCTGCAAACCTTTGATAATACCGGTCCTTTGCTTTTAAGAATATACGAACCGGGGACTAACAGGGTTTATGAACCACTCGTTCGATACGATTTTTGATGAGAAGTGGTTTTAATCAAATAATTAGTTATCTTTATATGAACAAAGATTAGAATTGATGAATACATTAAATATTGGCGATTTGAGCATTCCTCTCCCACTTATACAGGGTGGAATGGGAGTGGGAGTATCCCTTTCCGGATTGGCAGCAGCCGTAGCTAACGAAGGCGGCGTCGGTGTTATATCAAGCGCAGGGTTGGGACTTTTATACAAAAAATTTTCAAATGATTTTTTAGAGGCGAGCATACTTGGTTTAAAGGAAGAACTACGAAAAGCGCGTGAGAAATCATCCGGTGTTATTGGTGTAAATATTATGGTCGCGATGTCGAACTTTACCGACATGGTAAAAACAGCAATCTCAGAAAAAGCAGATATTATTTTTGCCGGAGCAGGACTTCCACTCGATTTACCAAGTTTCCTGAAGAAAGACAGCGTTACAAAATTAGCTCCTATTGTCTCGTCAGGGCGAGCAGCAAAGATCATTTGTGAAAAATGGAAGAAGAATTATGACTATCTTCCCGATGCAATAGTAGTCGAGGGTCCCAAAGCAGGCGGGCATCTCGGTTTTAAACCCGAACAGATTGAAGATGAAAATTACTCGCTTGAGAAACTGATCCCCGAAGTAGTAAAAGAAGTTAAACAGTTTGAAGAAACGTACAACAAGCAGATACCTGTAATAGCAGCCGGCGGAATTTATACCGGCGAAGATATATACAACATCATGCAGCTTGGCGCTTCAGGCGTTCAGATGGGAACACGTTTTGTAACGACTGAAGAGTGCGATGCCTCACCTGAGTTTAAGCAATCTTATATCGACGCACGTAGTGAGGATATTGAAATCATTAAAAGTCCTGTGGGAATGCCCGGGCGGGCAATCACAAGCAATTTTCTTGAGAAAGTTAAACAAGGAAAACGTCAGCCTTTGCAGTGCCCGTTTCAATGTATTAAGACATGTGAAATTTCAAGCAGTCCTTACTGCATCATCACAGCTTTGATAAGTGCATTAAAGGGAAATTTTGAGAAAGGATATGCTTTCTGCGGCTCGAATGCTTTCAAGGCAACAAGCATTACCACAGTAAAGGAACTTGTACAAAATCTAATTGATGAGTTTAAGGCAACCGTAAAAAATAAACTCGAAATTTCCCGAAGGGACTCTCGTCCCATCGGAACGGAGCGAAACTCCAATTCCTAACAAATTATCTCTCGAACACACCAACGGTTTTTGCAGTAGCTATAACTTTCCCTTCAACCGCTTTCCGGAATGTTGTGAGTGATGTATGCTTATCGAGTTCCAACTTCTCTACATGCAAAGCATAAATTGTAACTTCATACTTATGTAAGCCGCTTCCCTTCGGTGGTTGAGGACCCCCATAACCTAATGAACCAAATGTGTTATTAAGTTCTTTAGAACCTGCAGGAATTTTATTAGTGTTTGATGCGCCTTCAACTATCTCATTGACAGTTAACGGGATATTTATCACAAACCAGTGCACCCAGTTGTTTGCCACCGGATGCAAATCGATAATTGAAACTGCAAATGATTTAGTACCTTTAGATATATTCTCCCAATTCAGTGGAATCGAAACATTCTTCCCCCCGATTACTCCGCTGTTCGCATACTTCGTCGGTATTACTTTGCCGTTCTCGAATGCACTTGAAAGAAGTATAAATTTTTTACTTTCCATTTTGATTCACCGTATGAGGATCATTTTGCGAGTAACCTGAATGTTGTTAGCCAACATTTGATAAAAATATATGCCAGAGGGGAGATTTTTTCCATCCCATTCAACTACATATTGTCCAACGTCTTTATATTCATTAATGAGATCATCCACAACCTCTCCGAGCAAGTTAATAATTCTAATCTTTATAAATGTGGATGAAGAAACATTATACATAATTTTGGTAGCCGGATTAAATGGATTGGGATAGTTTTGGTATAATGCTAAATTTTTAGGAATTTCCTTAGCATCAGTTAAAGGATCATAAATTTCTGTTCGAAGAATAGATCCATCATTCCCAACGATCCAACCTTTGTCCTTGTCAAACATCTGCATATCTACTCCACGGATATCCTCATTAAAACCCCATACTTGACCACCATCCGATGTAAACATCATCTTATCATCAATTACCCAGCCCGTACTGTCATCAAGAAACAGTAACTTGGACGCATCCCTACACGGAAAACTTGTTCCGATTATTCTCCAGTTTATACCGCCATTGGTGGTCTTATAGTAACAATAATTAGCATACAAGCTCGTCCGAATAAATGCATAACCCACTTGTTGAGAAGGAAAACTTATTTTTGTAATTGAGGGCATGGCAGGATTTTTAGGGATCGTTCTTTCGGCTGACCACGATTTACCGGTATCAGAACTAAAATATAATACACTATCAAAAGCGGCAAATATTGAATTAGGATTTGGTGCGACTAAATCTACAGCTCTGTTATTACCTTGAATTCCTGAATTTGAATTATTCCATGTCTCTCCACCGTCGGATGTTCTCAGGATTGTACCGTTATCACCTGTTACGATTAATATATCACCATCTATTCGCGCAATATGTTTAAGAATGAGTAACTCGTTTGTATATTTTTGTAACCAATTGCTACCGCCGTTTGAAGTTTTAAAAATTTTTCCCTGCGTTCCAATAATATAGCCAACCTGGTCGTTCACAAACACACAGGAATTCATTGTCTCATTTGTAGATAACGACTGCTGTATCCAAGATTCACCGCCATTTGTAGTTTTGATTACATAACCGTTTTCACCCACTATCCATCCAATTCTCAGATTTATAAAAAACACCTTTTTTAAATTTTCATATGTAAAACAATTTGTCAGTATCCACTCGTTTCTCTTATTTGTGGACTTGAAAAGAATTCCGCTGTTGCCACCAAGCCATATTTCTCCGTTTGGTTTAAAGGAAATTGCATCTAATTTCTTATTCAACTCAAAAACTTTACTCCACGTGTCTCCATCATTTGTTGATTGATAAACTTCGCTCTTGTTGTTTGTGCTGCCAAGAATCAGAATATCCTTTTCGTTTGAAACAGCAATTTTTGAAAAAGATATATCGGTATTAATAGAAACATCTAACCAACTATTTCCGTTGTCTGTAGATTTGACAATTTTCCCTCCCCACCCAACTCCGAGAATCAAATTAGCTGAAATATTTTTAAAAACGTACACGGTTAATAAGCCTAAGTCATACTTTTGCTCCCAGGTATTACCACCGTCTGTCGTCTGAATAATATAAGAATTATAAGATTGTCTGATGTTCTGGCAAACCGCAAGAATGTTCAACTCGCTAATACTTAATAAAGCTCTGGGACTCGCAATTAAATTATCTTCTACCTCAGTCCATGATGTTCCACCGTCGATAGTTTTAAGAAGACAATCTCCAAAGACAAAACAACCACTCCCTTTTCTAAATCCAACCCAGAAATTATAATTGTCATAGAATGAAATATCTGATATGAAGCCTCCTAATCCGATTTCGACTTTACTCCAATTTATTCCTCCGTTTGATGATTTATAAATATATCTTTCTATTCCATCAAAAAACATTTTTTGGCTAAGAGCATATATATTATCGTTATCAACACAATGCATTTTAATAAAATCAAAGGAACCAGCGGAGGGTTTTATCGTCCAAATTATCCCCCCGTCCGAAGTAACGATACAGCTCCCTTTTTCTCCTAAAGCAATGCCAGAACTATTGTTTAAAAAAACAATTTCATTTATTGTTTTATCATGCGGTTTTGGATTTAACCATCTCCATTGTGAATACGAGGATACGAATAATATCAAAGTTAAAACGATTAACTTTTTAAACATACAACCTCCTTTTGTTTTTTCGTTTAAAAACAGAATCTCTCAAGCTGTGTAACTTGAGCGATTCTGTAATTTTACTATTTCTTGAAAGCCGCTACGGACCGTTCAACCGTTTCGTGTGTGTCGAATACTTTTATTAACTGAGTAATCACAAAAATCGATTTTATCTTTTCCCCGACACGCGAAAGTTTTAAGTCGCCACCGGCATTTCGAAGTGTTGTTAAAACCGAAATTAAGCTCCCCAAACCGGTGCTGTTAATATAAGCAACATCAGCTAAATCGATAACTACTTTTTTAATATCATCGGTAATTAAGCTGCGAACTTTCTCGCGGATTTTTGTTGTTTCGGGTTCGCCAATTAGGTCGCCCTTCAATGTAATTATTGCTACATCTTCTACCATGTTCTCTTTAATTTGCATATTTCTTCCTGTTATTGATTTTATCCTTATAAATACCGAATAATGTTACAAAAATTAGATATTAAACGCAAGTTAATTATTTAAGGCACCTTGAGTTATCCAATCGTTTATCAAATTTATTTGTTGAGTTGGTAAACTGCCCCCCTGAGGCATACGGTTTCCACAATCGGTTCCGGCAACTTTTAGATATAGCACACTTTGGCTCGCATTCGTTGGCAAAACCCTTTTAAGAGTTGTGCAACTCGATTGGGCATTTACATTTACCAAGTTTGCATGACTGACGCTGGCACTAAGGTTCAGCCCGCCAGAGCTTCCGTGACAACCGGTACAACTTGCGTTGAATATCGGTTGAATTTGGGTGGAAAAAGAGACCTGACTTATTGCGGTAACAGTTATATAAACACGCACTGTATCCCGCTCAGGTTCACGCTTGTCGCGGACTAATACGGATGTTTGACCTGCTCTAACTCCTGTGATTGTTAAAGTCGAACCCGATAAAATTGCCTTCGCTATTGTTGTATCCGGGTCTTTGTGTATGTCGTAAGGTGTAATTCCACCCGACACTGTAATATTGGTTGAGGCACCTACTGCTAATGTTACGTTGGTGCTGCTTAAAGTAAGCCCATGTGGTGGTGGATTGGTACCTTTATCCTCGCATCCGCCGATAAACAGAAAACCAACTGACAAAATTGCTAGGAAACTAATTAATTTTATTTTTGTAAACATATTTTTCTCCTTTTTAAATTTTATAAATAGAAATGAATCAAAAAATTGATTTCATTATTTTTATTTTTGTTCCTATCCTGAGATAATCGATACACGGGTCTGACTTCAACTCCACTAATCGGAAAAAACTCGAAACCGAAACTATAGCGACTCTCAAATCCGGTTTTGTATCTTATATCGTAATCGTAATAATCGTACATAAATTTCAAATCTAATCCATCGAACAACAAATAGTTTAACTCGACCAATGAAATTAATTCTTTTGTTCCTAATCCTAAAATTGATTTATCTTGCTTTAAATCTATTTCTCCGTTAACAGTAATATTTATGTAATTAATCGAACCGTAGCCGCCAAACATTCTCATTATTCCCGAACTCAAACTATTAAACCACAACGAGCTACCAATCGAAAAATTTATCTCCTCAATTTTAAATCTCGCATCAGCATTACCGGTCAATAGGCGAATTTTGCTATCCGATAAATCGCCACTGCTTGCTCCGTTGAATAACCCAACTGTAACGGCGAAATTCCCGGGGGCGGTAGCTGCTTCAATCCCTGAATCTTCGGCTCGGTTGTTTTGAAAAACTGTTTTCGCGCGTATAAAATTTGTGTGGTCATCGGTCTTAGTTCCAAAGACGGGGGTGAATCGTCCGACTTTTATGTAACCATTTTCCGGCAAAATATTCATTAACCCGAAAATCTCAAATCCCTTATACAAACCTTTATCGATATACATCGAAACACCTTCGGCAATTTTTAGATTTGCGTAAATATCCCCTTGCATCTGATAAAAAGAACTGCTCCGTGTTTTTTCGACATAATAAAAAAGAGTTCTGAAATCGGCACCAATGCTTACAAATTCATTGATTTTAGATGTAAAATTGGAAATTTCAAAACTATCGAACCATTTTTTTACCGGAAGAGTTTGCCTGCCGTAAAATACAGTACCGTAATAATTTCGCATACCGCCGCCCGACGGATTGATATGACATCCCTGACAACTGATCCCTGTTCGTGCCGAAAATCTCGGAAGCGATAGCGAAGCTGAAACGCTAATAAGAACAATCGTTAGTATTACCACATATTTATGTAGGTTCATAATTTCTCTTAATTTATTAGAACTAAAAACCGTTGTGCAATGATAAAAAGATTATTTACTAAAGTCAACTTGCTTTAGTCGTACGACTTAAGTAAATTTTTACAAAATATAATGGAGATAAATATGGTACGAGAAAAAATTCAACAGGCAATTGAGATTTTAAAAGAAAAGAAAATTGATATGTGGACGACCTTTGTCCGCGAAAGCGCCACAATACCCGACCCTGTTATAGATGTAACTATCGGAACAAATTGCACTTGGCAAACTGCCTACATCATAACAGCGAAAGGCGAAACAATCGCGATTGCCGGAAGTTTGGATATTGCAAACCTTAAAACTCATGGGCATTACAAAGAGATTATCGGATACGTTCAATCGATAAAGGATACTTTATTGGAAGTATTGAATAGAATAAATCCTAAAACTATAGCTTTGAATTATTCAACAAATACCGTAACATCGGATGGACTCACACACGGAATGTGGCTGCAATTTATGAGTTATTTAGAGGGGACACAATTTATAGAAAGAATAATTTCAGCCGAACCGATTATCTCGGCATTGAGAGGAAGAAAATCGGGAACAGAATTAAAACTGATAAAAGATTCGATTGATGTTACATTGGAAATATTCGATAAAGTTTCTCAGTTTATTAAACCCGGAAAATCCGAACAAGATGTTGCTAAATTCATTTTGAAGGAAGTGAAAAAATCAGGACTCGAACCGGCGTGGGATAAAGAACACTGTCCGGCAGTTTTTACGGGACCTGAATCGGCTGGCGCACACGCAGGACCGACAAACCGGAAAATTGAAGGCGGGCATATTTTGAATATAGATTTTGGAGTTAAGAAAAATGGATACTGTTCAGATTTACAACGCACCTGGTATATAAAAAGAAAAGGTGAAAAAATTCCTCCAATCGAAGTTGTTCGGGGCTTTAATACGATTATAGAAGCGATACAGCTCGCTGCAAAAAAACTAAAACCCGGTGTTCAGGGCTGTGAAGTTGACGATGCTGCACGCAATCATATTACATCCAGCGGTTACGCTGAATATCCCCACGGACTTGGTCATCAGATCGGGCGCGTTGCGCACGACGGCGGCGGGGGACTTTTCCCGCGTTGGGAACGATACGGAAATCTGCCTTACGAAAAAATTGAAGAAGGACAAGTTTACACTATCGAGCCACGACTCACGGTCGAAGGTTATGGAATCGCTACGGTAGAAGAGATAGTGGTGGTTACAAAAGATGGTTGTAAGTTTTTATCCAAACCGCAGAAGAAGATTTGGGTGGTATAAACAAAAAATCCCGAAAGTTAGACTTTCGGGATTTCCATTATCACGTGAAATTGTGAAACTATTCAGGCTTCGCGCGTTTTGAATCCCAGATGAAATAGGCGGCGATACCGAGGAACATAAATACTGCTAACAATTCGCCGCCGAATGACTCGCCCCAGTGCCAACCAAAGTTTTCGTAATTGAAGTTGAAATATTTCAACGTTGCACTCACTACACCCATAATAGCACCGCCTGCGATGAAGCCAGAGGCAATCAAAGTTCCGCGTTCACGGCGTGCGTTGTTTAGCGGCTCATCTTTCGTTCGAGTAGAAACGATGTGCGCAATAAGTCCACCAAGCAAAATTGGTGTATTAAGTTCGAGAGGAATGTACATGCCGAGTGCAAAAGCAAGCGGCGGTACGTTTATCATTTGTAAAGTAAGAGCTACTAAAGCGCCCGCAATATACAATGCCCAAGGCGCCGGCATTTCGGACATCAACGGTTTGATTACTGCCGCCATAGCATTTGCCTGTGGTGCAACGAGCGCACCTTCGCCGACGAAGCCGTAAGTTTCGTTCAGCAGCATAATTACCAAACCGACAGTTGCGGCTGCAACGATTGTCCCTAAAAATTTATACGACTGCTGCTTGATTGGTGTAGTTCCCAGCCAATAACCAATTTTTAAATCAGTGATAAAACCGCCAGCCATCGAGAGAGCCGTGCAAACCACACCGCCGATGATTAACGCAGAAACCATTCCCGCGCTCCCTTTTAATCCAATCGACACGAGTATGAATGAAGACAAAATCAAAGTCATCAGCGTCATTCCCGAAACCGGGTTTGTTCCGACGATAGCTATTGCTCGTGCTGCAACCGTAGTAAAGAGAAAAGAGACTATCAAAACAATTAGTAATGCTGTGATTGCGAACCACACAGTATCGACAACAGCAACAGCGAAGAAAATAAATATGAATACTGCGAGCACTGCGATTAAACCTACAACTAATCCCATCGAAAGTTCTTTTTCGGTACGGACTATTGTTCGCTCGGCGATATGTTTCTTTCTGAAAATTTCTTCGAATGCAAGTTTGAATGCCCCGCCGATTATTTTACGAGATTTATAAATGCCTATCATACCTGCCATAGCGATACCGCCTATTCCAATATGCCTGACATACGCTCGGAATATTTCATCGGCAGACATCTGGCCAATTAATTTAGTAGCCGTTGAACCTATAGTTACTGTTAAATCGCTACCTACATAAGAAAAAACAGGAATTAGCAAAAACCATGATAGGAAAGAACCCGCTGCAATTATTGAAGCATACTTCAAACCGACTATATAGCCAAGTCCTAAAACCGCAGCACCGACATTTAATTTACCTTCAAGTTTATAGACATCCGACATTTTATCGAAGACCGGCAATATTTTGGAGTTGAAGACTTCCTTCCACGCTCCGAACGTTTGAATCGCAAAATCGTACAAGCCGCCGATGATTGCAGCCGAGACAAGAACTTTTGCCTGCTGTCCGCCCTTTTCACCCGCTACTAAAATTTCAGTAGTGGCAGTTGCCTCGGGGAATGGAAATTGTCCGTGCATTTCTTGAACAAAATATTTTCTGAATGGAATTAGAAATAGAATACCAAGAAATCCCCCAAAGAGAGAGGCAAAAAAGATTTGCCAGAAAGTTGGTATTATATCTATCGTTCCTTCACCGTGAAGAATGTAAAGTGCGGGGATTGTAAAAATAGCGCCCGCTACCACGACACCCGACGCAGCGCCGATAGATTGAATAATAACATTCTCGGATAAAGCATTTTTACGTTTTGTTATTGCTGTTAAACCGACTGCTATGATTGCAATTGGAATAGCCGCTTCAAAAACTTGTCCGATCTTTAATCCTAAATAAGCGGCGGCGGCTGAAAATACAGCAGCCATAATTAAACCCCAAGTTAAAGACCAGGGGGTAACTTCGGGAATGATTGTCCCTGCCGGAACTACGGGAATATATTTCTCACCCGGTTTTAATTCCTTGTAGGCATTCGGCGGTAAACTACGTGTTGTTGGTTCCATTTAGATCTCCTGTGATTAATTTATTGGATGTTCGATACCTGTCCGCCGACTTGTCCGCTGAAACGAAGTGTAAGCGGAAGTTCCGTTTTCTGGAACGCAGGCGGATTCGTTATTCGATGTTGGTTATTCGACTGTCGATTAATTTTCCTTATGTTACAATATATAAAATTTGAATTTATCGAATTAATAACATTTTCTTGATTGAAGTATAATTATTTGCATTCAATGGGTTCGATGAACTCACCACAAGTTTATAAAAATAAACACCGCTAGTCAAATTTAGAGCATCAAATTCTATAGATTTATAACCAGCTTCTTGGAATCCATCAACCAACCTAACAACCTCTCTGCCCAAAACATCATATATTTTCAAGGTTACATAACTGTTTTCAGGTAAATCGTATTTTATGACTGTGATTTCTTGAACGAGTTTATCTTCTGTGTAATCGTATGTCATGGGTTCTTCATCTCCTGAATTCCAATTTCGATGTGAAACCTCGTTGCATCTTTCGCTCTATCTGGGATGATTTCCCAAATCTCTTCGAGTGCTTCTTTTTGGTTTAGTGGATTGACGACAATGAGAACATAGTATTCATTTTGTGTTTTCTCGTACATGCGATATAAAAAATACTTATTACTGTATATCTTGGCGGCAGTCAACTCATTACCCTTCAAATCTATTGCACCTTTTTCATTAACACTACCTTTCACTTCTATAAACCGCTCGACATCGTTGATATTTTTTTCATCAGAAGATAGCTGTTGGAATATGATCCGTTGTTCAGCTGAAGAAAAACTAAGCACATCGCACTTTGGACCCTTGTAGCCAACGATATCTGATACCTTAATGGGAAAACGAATCTCTGATTCTTCAAATACAACAGCAAGTTCTTCGCAACGCTTCCAATTAGTAACTCTTTTTGTCTCTCCTCCGCCAAATGTTGGAACGCTTTCCTTTTTCCTCACAACTTCTTTTGGTTTCTTCGGTGGGGATGGTTCATGTTCTTCGGGAGATATCTTTACAGTATCTGTAGATATTGGAACCGGCGGTTCAGGAGTAGCTGGCGTAACGGTTGTTGGAGGGAATCCAATTGGTGGTTTTGCACCTCCTGATGGTGTAGAAGTGTGATTACCATTTTCTAAGGGTGGAATAATAATTGGAGGAAGGGGTGCTTCATCCGTTTTTAATTCTTGTTTAAGCTTGTCTAAATCCGGCAATACTTCTTCACCCAACATTTGTTTGAGTAATTCATGTCTATCGGCTTCATCAGCTTGAATGATGGAAGCAAACTCAGTAGGATTCTCCAAATTGAAAACACTGGCTACTATTTGTCCGACACTCCGCGAACATACTGCTGAACGGAATGAAGCATTCTGTGTATCTGGGACTAAAATGAACGCTTTCCCATCTTTGATGATCCATTTAAAAGCTTCTATAAATTCTGTCTTGATAGATATCAACTCATACGCTATCCCAACCTCGATTTTAGCACATGTTACTAACTCGATCGCACGAAAATTAGAAACTTCACTTGACTTCCTTGATTTGGGTGGACGTAAAGCTAGAAGTAAATGTTTAATCTGATTAAATTGTGATTGAAGGCTATCACTTTCCGGCCTTTTTTCGAATTGGATATCAGTAAACTTGAGTTTTGTCGAATCCAATGGCTCTATTCCGAACGCATGCTTAATCTCTGTATTGCGATAACGTTTTGGTAGGTCAACCATTTTTAATTTTGAAGTCAGTATTTCTGGGAATTGCTGCGAATCTGTATGATGTAGTTCATTCACTTGATAATATTTAAATCCTTCAGGACCTTTTCCCCACATTTTTCCATTTGAAATAAAATCATAATCTGGTCCATCCCACTCCAAATTTCCAGTGCGGATTTCATCTAGAATGTTTCTGTAAAATGTTCCTGTGGATTCACCGCTCGGGTTCTTTTCAGGCAATGCGATTAATATATCTTTGATTTGATTACGCGACAAATAATTTACATCAGGAATAACACCAGCATTTTCCCATGCTCTTCGAAACATAATAGGATCATGGAGATATTTATCAAATAAAGGATGCTTGAATCTTGCGGGTGATGGAAATATTTTCTCAAGACTCTTTTCCCCAATCATGCATTCAGATGGTTTTCTTTTTGATCCATCGGTTATTATTAACCACGATGAGCTTTCAAGTCCCCATTTAGCATAGTGAGGTATTGGACCAGTATAAGTTTTACGATTCCATCTTCGGACTCCTGAGGGACGATCTGTTAACAATGCAAAAGATGGATGATTCGATCTCAATTGATTACAACGAGAATCTAACGCTAACCATACTATTATTGCGGCCGGATCAGCCTTTGGGAAATTTTCAATCCCATCAAAGGACTTGATAGATCTAATTTCCGGCTCATTGAAATCCTCCCTTCTTTTATATTTATATTCACCGAGAATTATTCCATCGGGTTCATATGGTAATGAATCAAGAACATAATTTTTGTAAGAGTTTTCAACTGAATCAAGGATTATTTCTCGTGGGAAATCTGCCACACCGATCCACTTTAGAAAAGAAATATAATTTAGATCGTTACCATCGACACCCAAATCGCTTAAATTAGCCAACAACTTATCTGGTGTCAACTTGTACAATTCCGAGAGCCAATCACCATTCACACTATACGACTCACTGAAATAAAGTGTTTTTGCACTTTCATAAGAACCAGCTTTTGTGCGTAACGGAACGGCAATGTCCTCAGGGAATGATGCTTCACCACGCTGTGAATAGAGATAAAACAACGTAATAAATAGATCATCGTAAGTTTCTTTTTTCTTAGTAGGCTCAGACGTAATCCTTTTGTTCGCCTCTGCGATAAGCGCAGAAGCTATAGAACTTAGTGAATATTCATTTACACCAAATGGAGATAATTTCTGACGAAGTTCACGAACTTCAGTCAACTCAAGCTGCTCCATCAGCTTTATCCTGAGCTCATCGTGGAGAAATTGAATATTAAGCCATTCGGGTCTCTCAAATACTTTCTGCTCTCGAGATTGTAAGAAGGTGCGACTATTTTCAGTTATCCTACTGCCCGATTGCTCAATTAGGAGATGGGGAACGGGATTTTCAGGAATCAAATTATGTTTAATTAAATTCGCAATCAATGTTGCCCGCGCAGCAATATCTGGAAACTCAACCATGTTTAATTTTTCAGTTAGATCACCATTTGAAATAAATTCAATACCAAGTGCATTATAAAAATTTGTTATTTCCGTTGAAGAAGGTGAAAGGGCAATATTAGAAAATTGCTCTTGGGGTAACCAGTGAACCTTTTTGGCATTAATTTGTTTAGTTTTAGATGCAGTGAGATGCATCCCACCCAACGTTGGAACGATGTTAAGTCTTCTTGCCTCCTCGATTAAGATTTTGTCGAAATCAATGTCTGCCAAGAATTTATCAAGTTCACTTGACCTCGCAAGGAGACGTATTCTCGACCATGGGTCATCACTAATATCTTGTTGGCTTGCTTTTTCTGCAAAAAACTTTGTGAGTTCTTTTAGAATAGCAATATTTGATGCACTCGGGCGTGGATGTTTTCGATTACCTTCCAATTCAAGTGTTACATGGCAAAAAACCGGAAATGGAAATTTCAGTTCTAAAGGGAAAAAAGAGAACAAAGGTGTCGAAGAATCAACTTTTTGATTTTTCGGAATCGCGATTATCATTGTATATTCATTTCCCAAATCACTCTTTATACTGCTCTGCGTGTTATTGATCACCCCACTATGTTCATAGATCTGCCAGTGGATCTTCTGTGAATCATGCCATTTTATAGTCGCAGTTTGTTTCTGTTTGTCGCGTTCTTCCACCATCCAATGACTATAAATTTCATCGTCTATTCGAATCAGTATTTCATCAAGTGACCCTGCAAATAGCATGATAGCAGAATCTAGAGACACCAACTGTTTCTTTGCTTCCGTATAGTATTCCGGTTTGTCAAATGGTATGCCTATAACGGTATCGTAGTTCTGATTTCGTATTTTGAATAATTTGTTAAACAATTGATCGCTAATTACTGAAGAAGCGTCGATAAAACATGGGAATGGTAAAGTGGGAATTATGACTTCATCCGGATATTCTCGTTCTCTCTTGATAAGTGTAGCGATTTCTTCTTTTTTGGATATAAGTTTATCAAAAAGTATTTTACGTTTTGATTCTTGATATGCAAGGTTAAGATGGCCACTAAAGATAGTCGGTTGTTGGCACCAATTAAGAACTGAACGAAAACCTAAGCCTTTTTGACCTATAAGATTCTTACGCTTCTTCTTAGGACTAATATGGCTAAAGAGAAGTGAATTAACACCACCAATTGAAAATGGTTCACCACTATTGGCAACTATAAGAAGATCATTCGTAAGTTCAATGAGGACCTTTCCGCGTTGATCTACTTCAGCAGCTGCATCGTTTGCATTCTGTAATAATTCGAATATTTCACGACCGATATAATCTCGTGTGGTTTCTTTTTCAGTGTTGTAATCTTGAATAATACGTTGTGGCTGCTTGAGATAAACTTCAATGTTTATCTTCTCTTGCTCAGCAAGCCAAGATTTCCATTCATCTGAAGATTTGGGGATGTAATCGTCCGTCATTGTTATACTGTATTCTCACAGCTTATCAATATATGCATAAAGAAATTTGGATTGCTTTCATTAATGAGTTTGATTTTTAATTTTACAAGATATATCTGCTCAAATCTCTATTCTTCACGATACTTGCAAGTTTGTCCTGAACCATTTCTTTTGTAACGACAATTTTATTCTCACTCAGATTATCGGGTGCATTATAGAGCAACTCCTCTAACAAAGTCGTCAAAATTGTATGCAAACGCCGCGCGCCGATGTTTTCTACCTGCTCGTTAACTTCCCTCGCTATTTTTGCGACCTCCTTTATACTATCATCCGAAAACTGCAGATCAATACCTTCCGTTTGCAGCATTGCGATATATTGCTTGATGAGTGCATTCTGCGGTATCGTCAGAATTTTTACAAAGTCGTCTTCCGTTAAACTGTTTAGCTCAACTCTGATTGGAAATCTTCCTTGCAGTTCAGGAATTAAATCGGAAGGTTTTGTCATATGAAAAGCTCCGGAGGCAATAAACAAAACGTGGTCGGTTTTCACCATCCCATATTTTGTCATCACGTTCGACCCTTCAACTATCGGAAGCAAATCGCGCTGAACACCTTCACGTGATACGTCGGGCCCGTGCGACTGACTTCTTGAGCCGGCAATTTTATCAATTTCATCAAGGAAAATTATTCCTGAGTCGTGAACCCGTAACAGCGCTTCTTTAATTACAGCATCCATATCTATCAACTTCTGGGCTTCCTCGTGGGCAATAACTACCTTTGCTTCGGCAATTGTCAACTTGCGCTTCTTCATTTTTTTCGGTAAAATACTGCCGAACATTTCCTGTATATTAACCCCCATCTCTTCCAAATTAACAGGACCAAAAACCTGCATAGCAGGAATTTGATCAGTCGTTACATCCAATTCAATGACCCTTTCATCGAGTTCGCCTTTAGCTAATTTTTCTCTGAAACGTTCTCTGGTGAATGAAATATTTTCGGCATCTTCAGGTTTTTCTAGTGCAGCTTCACCAGTCGTCTTCCGTCGAAGTGGAATCAATATATCAAGTATCCTCTCCTCCGCGTTCTTGCGTGCTTTGTCCTGTACCTCAGCTGCCTTCTGGGCTTTGACCATGCTTACCGAATATTCAGTTAGATCCCGCACCATCGATTCGACATCTCTACCAACGTAACCGACCTCTGTGTATTTGGAAGCTTCAACTTTCAGGAATGGCGCATCGACAAGCTTTGCAAGTCGCCGGGCAATCTCTGTTTTACCCACACCCGTAGGTCCGATCAGAATGATATTGTTGGGCATAATTTCTTCACGAAGGTTTTCGGGAGCTTGAAGCCGACGCCACCGGTTGCGGATTGCAATAGCTACAGATTTTTTCGCAGCATCCTGACCGATGATATATTTATCCAACTCTTTTACAATTTCGCGTGGAGTTAATTCGCGGTGATTTTGTTTCTTCGATTTTTTATTCATTATAATTCTTCAATTGTAATATTATGATTTGTATAGATGCAGATATCGCCCGCAGCTTTTAAGGATTCTTCTACGATTTCACGCGTAGATAGATCGGAGTATTTTACGAGCATACGAGCGGCAGCAAGCGCGTAACTTCCACCCGATCCGATTGCAATTATCCCGTCGTCGGGTTCTATTATTTCGCCTGTCCCTGATATTATTAACGCTTGCTCTTTATTAAGAACAGTAAGCAGTGCTTCGAGGTGACGGAGGTATTTATCGGTGCGCCACATTTTTGTAAGCTCGACTGCGGCACGTAATAAGTTACCTCGATATTCCTGAAGCTTGTCTTCGAAACGTTCGAAGAGAGTAAAAGCATCGGCGGCGGCGCCGGCAAAACCAGCAAGTACAGTGTCGTTGTAAAGCTTGCGGACTTTCTTAGCGCCGTGTTTCATGATAGCGTTACCGACAGTTACCTGTCCGTCGCTGCCCATTACGCATTTGCCTTTATGAGTCAGTCCGATTACTGTTGTTGATCTAATAATATTTGACATAAGGTTTTCTTTTAATATTTAACACACATAAGATACAGTATTTTTGGGAAATAGAAAAATTCATTTTTTGTTTAAAAACATTGATTTTCAGCAAAGTCAATCTTATCTTTGATTAAGATAGAAGGAATAAAAACATGCCTACAAATGGACAGATAACTTTTTGGACTGGGTCTACTACCCAAGACGGTGATGATAACCATTTTTGGAATAAGGATTCTACCGAAGATGTAGGTAAAGCAATATCTGAAGTTGTTAATTATGAAGAAAATGGTGTTGATGCCAAATCAGTTGATTATCCTAGGTTGGTAGCTGTACTGATAGAAGCAACAAAAGAACAATTTCTTTTATATTAATGGAGAATGACATGCTTAAAATCCTTAATAAATATTTAGTATTTTTATTTTTAATTGTCTTTTATTCTATAAATAATTCAGCACAGACCGGATGGTACAGTCAAACCCCTCCTCTTCAAAACAATACATTACGAGAATTAACATTTTATCATTCAAATTATGGGTTTGCAATTGGAGAAAGTGGTACTATTTTGAGAACCCTTGACCGTGGTGTTACTTGGACTACACTAACGAGTATTACTTCACACACGTTAAATGATATAATTTTTCTTGACTCTTTAAACATAATTGGAGTCGGCAACAATGGGACAATTATTAAAACATCCGACGGCGGTTACACATGGGTATTTCAATTGAGTGGTACATCAAGCAATTTATTGGGAGTTCATTTTAATAGTATTGATACAGGTATTGTGGTCGGAGAGGATGGGACGATCCTTCGAACAACAAATGGCGGGCAAATATGGACTACACAAACTATTGTACAACCCCATTTCTCTTTAACCGATGTTCTATTTTTAAATAAGAATAATGTTATCATCGCCGGACCCGAAGGATTTATTTTGAAATCCACAGACGCGGGTAATAACTGGTATAATATTAATTTCGATTCGACAGTTATATTAAATCATTTATCTTTTATAGATTCACTAAAAGGTTTTGCTGTTGGTGGAAATATCGCTTATCGCACTACCGATGGCGGTAGTACGTGGACAGCACAATATTGCGGTACGCCATACGTACTAAATGACGTATTTAGTATTGACTCGCTAACTGCAGTTGCAGTAGGAAATTACGGAACAATAATACAAACCACCGATGGCGGGCTAAACTGGAGCGATCATTCAATAAATCAAGATTATAACCTTTATGGAGTTCAGTTTTTAGATAAATCTAATGGTCTGGCTGTCGGTACAAACGGACTAATTGTTCATACGACAGATGGAGGAATCAACTGGACAAATCCAAGCGTTCAGATCATGAACAACCTTTACGATGTTTACTTTTTCAATCAGGCCACTGGGATAGCTGTAGGTGAGTATGGAATGATTGTTCACACTACAGATGGCGGCTCAAACTGGAAGCGGATACGAAACTGGATAGGGAGACACCTTTATGGAATATTTTTTATAAATAACTATGGGATAATTGTTGGCGATTGCCAGACAATACTACGGACAACAGATTCAGGTATGTCGTGGACAATTCAAAGCAGCGACTCAATTAGCGGCACGGCAAGAACATATTACGGGCTTTACTTTATAAATGAAGATACCGGATACGTTGTCGGATCAAGCGGAACAATAAAGTCTACAACTGACAAAGGTATTACTTGGTCGGCTCAAGAAAGCAATATAACATTCGACCTTAATGATATTGCTTTCACAAAATCAAACATTGGCTTTTCTGTGGGAAAAAATGGGATAATTCTTCACACAACAGATAAAGGAATTGAATGGGTAAATAAACAAAGTAATACACCAAACGATTTAAATAGCATTGCATTTGCAAATAACATTATTGGAACAATTGTCGGTAACGGAGGAATAATATTACGAACAACAAACAGAGGCGATTTATGGTATGCAGAAACCAGCATTGTGACCGAAGATTTGTTTGCTGTACAATATCTTAATGAGTTAATAGGCTTTATAACTGGCAGTCAAGGATTAATTTTACGAACTACTGACGGCGGTCAATCGTGGCAAAAACAAACTAGCGGTGTAAACAATCCACTTCTTGGAATTTCTTTTACAGATGTGAATACCGGCACTATTGTTGGGAAGGATGGAACAATACTACGCACCACCACGAGCGGATTATCGGTTAAAAACCCGAACAACAATCATTACCCAACAGATTTTTCATTATATCAAAATTATCCTAACCCATTCAACCCGTTGACAATTATCAATTATCAATTGCCAATTGATAATTACGTGACATTGAAAGTGTTCAATATTTTGGGCCAAGAAGTAGCAACACTAGATAATGAATTCAAGAAAATGGGTAGTTATGAAATTATATGGAATGCCGCCGGTTTGTCTAGTGGAATTTACTTTTACAAGTTACAAACCGACTCGTTTGTAGAGGTCAAGAAAATGATATTGATTCGCTGATTTTCCAATTCTAAAATCTAAAATTATATCTTCCGTCTCATCCTCGCTATTGGTATTCTCAACTGTTCACGGTATTTGGCAACAGTACGACGGGCTACAAACATTCCATCTTCTTTCAAAATTTTTGATATTTCATCATCGCTGTATGGTTTATCGGGCGACTCAGATTCGATAAGTATCTTTATCTTCTTTTTAACTTCCTTGTTTGCCATATCTTCACCACTCGCAGTGGAAATCTTGTCGCTGAAGAAATAACGTAACTCATAAACTCCGTATTCATTCTGCACATATTTATTGTTCACAACGCGGCTGATAGTAGAAATATCCATTCCGATCATCTGGGCAATATCTTTATAGATCATCGGTTTCAAATTTTCACCGGTGTCGAAAAATGCCCGCTGACGATCAACTATTGCGTGCATTACTTTCATCATCGTATCCCGCCGTTGGTGTATTGAAGCAATAAACCATTTTGCCGCCTCGAAACGTTTACGGATAAAATCTTTCGTTTCGACGTTAACCGAATTCTTTTTCCGCCGCGACATCATTTCCTTATAAGCTTTATTCACACGAAGCGGTGGAACGTTCCTATCATTTAAATTTATTATAATATCATCGTTGTCGTGCTCAATAATAAAATCGGGAACGATATAATTTTGTTGCTGCGTAATGTATCCCTCGCCCGGTTTCGGATTTAGTTTTTGAATAAGCTCGAGAACTTGCTTCAACTTGTCAATATTGATTTCCAATAACCTCGATAATTCTTCGAAATGTTTCATAGTAAAGTGTTCGAAATGCTCTCGAAGAATTTTTTCGGCTAATGCTTTCAGCTTAGCATCGAATTCACTTACCTCAAGTTGTGCTATCAAACATTCCTGTAAATTTCTGGCGGCAATTCCGGGTGGATCGATCCTTTGAACCTGGAATAAAACCTTTTCAGCTTGTTCTTTTGTAATGTTCAAATCCCTGCTCAAATTCAAATCTTCGATTATATTTTCCAGCGGACGCCTTAGGTAACCGTCTTCATCTATGTTACCGATGATTTCTTCAGCTATTAAAATTTCTTCATCTGTAAAATCTAACAACCGTATTTGATCAAGCAATTTTTGTGTAAGTGCAACATCGGCGGGCATCGGCATCTCATCTTTAGTATCCTCGTCCGGTGCAGGTTCGTAATATGTTTTGTAACCATTAAGTTCATCGTTCATAAAGTCTTCGAAAGTGTACTTGTCTTCCTCCGGCTCGGTTCGGATAACTCCTTCTACTTCTTCGGATGCTTCTAATGGTGGTTCTTCGGTTGGCTCTTCTTGCAGATTTTCCATCTCATCGTCAGCGCCTTCTTCCAACAATGGATTCTGTTCTAACTCCGCTTTTATCCGCTGTTCCAAAGAAAGCAATGGAAGCTGAAGTAACTTTAGATACTGCACCTGCTGGGGTGTCAGCTTCATCATTAATTTCTGATGTTGACTTAACTTTAACATTTATGTTTGAATCTCACTTTCTAATTTTAGATGTAACTCACAATTTTCTCGAAACAATTTGTACCATCGTGCACTGTATTTTCGTATCAAAGCTTCGCTTAAAAAATTGTACAGCGGCATGTCGTTTTTCTTTCCATTAACGATTGCCGGCTTACATTCGGAAATTTTTTCGAATCGAACTACTTCGCCACCGAAATCCGAAATACGAATCGGAAACAAGTGACACGATATAGGTTTCCGCCAATTGATTTCGTTGTTGAAGTATGCTTTTTCGAATGCACATTTGGCTATATCGCCATCATAATATACAAAAACACAATCTTTGTTATCGATACAACCTGTTGTAAAATTGCCGGGTAATCCTTCAATGCCGTTGTTATTTTCGATCTCTTGTAAACTTTTCGCCTCTAAATATTTTTTAACAACAGGAATAGCATTTTCAATCTCAATAATTTCAGAATCTGTCAGCGGGGCGCCTTTGCCCCCCTTCAACGTGCAGCAACCGCCTTTACAAACTTCCAAATCGCACAAAAATTTTATATACGGTATGCGTTCATCTATTATTTTGTTTTCTATTGCAAACATTGCACAAATAATATACACCTTTTTTGTGGAAAATGGAAAATTAAAAATGAATGGAATATCAGAAGAGCGGTTTGATGGATGATTGTATAAGCAACTACAATCTCACAAACATTTTCCCCGGCAGTTGCCTTACAAGTCCTTTAAATTCAAGGCTTAACAGATTTACCAGGGCATCCGAGGTAGGCATCCCCGATTTCTCGGCAAGCAAATCTATGTGGATTGGTTCATCGTCTAAAGTGTCGTAAATTTTCTTTTCAAATAATGAAAGACTAACATCTATTTTCTTTTCGTGTTTTGTTACCTCGCGTAAAAGCGGTTTTAGTTTTGCGCTTAACTCTGATAAAACATCATCGACTGTTGTAATTAACTTTGCCCTGCCATCTCTGATTAAAGTATTGCAGCCCAAAGCTCTGACTTCAGTAATCAAGCCGGGAATTGCAAACACATCACGGTTTTGGTCGAGCGCCGTATTAGCGGTAATCATTGCTCCGCCGTCAATTCCAGTTTCGATGATGATAGTTCCGAGTGTCATTCCGCTTACAATCCGGTTTCTTCTTGGAAAATTTCCGGCATCGGGTTTTGTTCCCATAGCATACTCGGAAATCACTCCACCGTTTTGAGCGATACGCGAATATAGATTTTTGTTTTCAGGTGGATATATAACATCAATTCCCGAACCTAACACTCCGATTGTTCTCCCTCCGACTTTCAATGCCGAACTATGAGCAACTGAATCAACACCGCGGGCTAAACCACTGACGATGGTTATTCCTAATCGAGCAAGTTCCTGCGTAAACTTTTCAGCCATCGTAACTCCGTAAGTTGAGGGATTCCGGGTTCCTACAATTGCGATTGAATATTTATCCTCCTTCTTAAAATTTCCTTTGATGAAGAGATAACATGGCGGGTCGTAAATCTTTTTCAGCAAATCAGGATATTCATCGTCCCAAAATGTAATTATACCACCTTCCGATTTATTCATTTTTGAAAGTTGGTGAACTGCGTATTGTTCGGCTTTATGATAATTTCCACTTTTTTTAAATGCCGAAACTGTTACAGCTAATTTTTTATTAAATCCCTCAATATTAATTATCTCCCTCGCAGAACTATTTAAAGCATCTGTTGAATTTTTGAAATGAGTAACCAACGATCGTAAGCGATTGTGCCCGATTCCCGGAATGCACGAAAGAATTAATAAGTCTTTAATATTAACTGTAGCCATTACTCCGCTACTCAACTACATCAAGTCCATCCACAACTGCGACTATAACTGAATGAACCGGAATTTTTTCGTCTTTTAAAATTTGCCGTGCCGAACTTCCTTCAACGTTAACTAAAACAGTGTCGCCAACTCCGGCATCTACTGTATCGATTGCAAGCACATCCCTGCCGATTAATTTGCCTTCAAGGTCAATTGGTTGTGTGATTAAAATTTTGTGCGATTGAAGATGTTCGTTCTTCTGCGTCGAAACTATTGTGCCAATTACTTTTGATAAAACCATTCTAATACTCTTATTTTGGATTAAATATAGAATAAATATGGGATTTTAACAAACATTTATCTATATTTGTAGAGCCAATTCGTGGATATTCGTGGCAGAAATATTTGCCACGAATTACACTAATTGGCACTAAGGAAGGAGTGTATAAAATGGTTGATTTAATATATAAAGATGATGCGTTTCAAATAATTGGAGTTTGTATGGATGTTCACAACTTATTGGGAGGAGGCTTCCTCGAGATTGTTTATAAGGACGCTATTGAATATGAATTTCGAAAGAGAAGTATTCCTTTTCAAAGAGAAAAAGAATATGATATACTTTACAAGGATCTCATATTACCCCATAAATATTATGCAGATTTCGTGGTGTTCGATAAAATAATTTTAGAAGTTAAAGCCGTGGACGGTATTGTCGATGAATTTATAAAACGAACTATAAACTATCTCGCCGTTTCTAAATGTAAACTTGGTCTGATAGTAAATTTTGGGAAAGAAAAACTTTCTTATAAAAGGATTGTTCTCTGATTCGTGAGCGTTCGTGTTATTAGTGGCAGTATTATTTGCCACGAATTGCACTAATTGATACTAAAAGAATTTTCTCTTAAAATTTTCTATCAGCTTTTCAGCTTCCTCCCTGCTCTTCGCTTCTCCAATTATTCTCACAATCGGCTCTGTATTAGATTTCCTCAGATGCACCCACCCTTCAGCGAAATCGATCTTGACTCCATCATCAGTATTTATTTTTTCGTTCCTGTATTTCTGAATAATCCGGCTTAACAATTCGTCCGGATTCAAACTACCGATTTCAATTTTACTTTTAGTTATATAATACTGCGGCAATGCGGATTTGTACTCCGACAA
The DNA here is from genome assembly GCA_030682385.1 of Bacteroidota bacterium. Classification (GTDB taxonomy): domain Bacteria; phylum Bacteroidota; class Ignavibacteria; order UBA10030; family BY39; genus JASEGV01. The sequence continues at coordinate 11,853 of JAUXOG010000075.1, read as the reverse complement.
GCTCCCGCCAAACTCGGCAAGCATTTGCAATACCAAACCGATTCCAACAATCGCGTCTCTGCCATAATGTGCTTCGGGATAGATAACTCCACCGCTGCCCTCTCCGCCAATAACAGCACCGACTTCCTTCATTTTCATTGCAACGTTAATTTCACCAACAGGAGTTCTAACAACTTCCGCGTTATGACTTCTTGCAATATCATCCACCGCTCTCGTCGTCGACAAATTCACAACCACCCTCTTCACTTTTTGCTCACTGCTCACTGCTCTAAGCTCTTTGCTTAAAACAAAATTCACAACTGAAGCAATTGTATATTCTTCTCCAAGCGGCTCACCCTTTTCTGTAATTAAAACAAGCCGGTCAACATCCGGGTCAACGGCGATTCCAATGTTGGCTTTTTCGTCTCGAACTTTTTGTGCTAAAGCAGTAAGGTTTTCAGGGATTGGCTCGGGCGTATGTGCAAACACACCACTTACATCGCAATTCATTTCAATGACTTCACATCCAAGCATCTTCAGCAGCGGCGGGACGATTACTCCACCTGCGCTATTAATGCAGTCTAATACTACTTTAAATTTTCTTGATTTAATTTTTTCAACATCAATGCAATTGAGTTGTAAAACCGTATCTATATGTTTTTGTATCCATGCCTCGTCGGATTGATGTGTACCGATTTTATCCCAGCCGGCATAACCCAATTTTTGTTCTTTTACGACTTCTAAAAAGTCTTTAGTCTCATTTGTATCTAAGAACAAACCCATGCTGTTAAAAAACTTCATCCCGTTCCACTGCATAGGATTGTGGCTCGCCGTAACGGCAATACCGCCAATCGCATCCGATTTCTCGACTGCGAGAGCAACTGTTGGCGTGGGACAGATACCGATTGCAACCACATCGCATCCCATAGAGAGCAGAGTTGATGAGATGATATTGGTTAAAATTTTGCCGGTAATTCTACCGTCCCTGCCAAGAACTATTTTGCATCTTTTCCCTTGCGGAGTTCTTTGCAGACAGTATTCGGCAAAAGCTTTTGAGTAAAGCACTGCAACATCGGGAGTTAAACTCTCGCCCACAATTCCACGGACACCTGATATGCTTACGATTAAAGACATTTTAGATTTATGATTTATGATTTATGATTTCACCCGCCTACGTCCTGCAGACTTCGGCGGGCAGGGATTTGTGATTGCTGATTAACGACTAACGATTTACGAGTAACGATTCAAATTTAGTAAAAGGTAGGGAGAGAAGCAAAAAGAGGTAATACACCTTTGGACAGACTGAATTTCAAGGTTTTACAGACGAATCTAAAATTTGAGTTTGAATTTTTTAAATAATATATTTTGGATAATAATTCGATATTGAATTCCTGTTTAATAAAGAAAAACCCAACTTGAAAACACCTAATTATGATAGATTATAAAAATCATTGGGATAATGTTTATTCAAAAAATGAAATAAACAAACTCGGATGGTACGAAGAAACTCCTCAACCGTCTTTAGATTTAATAAGAAGTTGTAACCTTAACAAGGACGCTACAATTTTAGATGTTGGTTCCGGTGCGATACATTAATTAAGAATTTGGTAGAGGATTCTTACTTAAACATCGTTGCTACTGACATTAGCGAAACAGCGCTGGCTCGAGCGAAGAAATTGATAGACGCTAAAGACGCTGATAAAATTAGATGGATTGTAGATGATATTACAAATCCAAAAAATATATTACAAATCAAAAGTGTTGATATTTGGCACGACAGAACAGGCCTGCATTTTTTAATCGAAGAAAACCAACAAAAAGGATATCTTGAAACATTAAAAAAACTTGTTAGGAAAGATGGTTTTGTAATTATTGGAGTATTTTCTCTTGAAGGGGCAAAAAAATGCAGTGGTCTTGATGTGAAGAATTACGATCACCGGATGATCGAAGAATTTTTAGGTAATGATTTTAAGTTGCTGAAATATTTTTCTTATCTGTATCAAATGCCTTCGGGAGATACTCGACCATATATTTATACTCTTTTTCAAAGAATAAATAAGGCAAGACATGCGGCTCAACACAGGCAGCCCTGAATCAAGTTCGGGATTCCCTACTATCCGCATTATTATCAAACAAATCCGTCTGCAATAAGCATAACATCCACGCCTAAAATCGCATGTGCTTTGTGACTATTAAATGATTTTTGTATAATATAAATGAATTTTCCGGATGGTTATTATTACGCCCACCTGCCAACACTCGATCTAACTACACACGGATTTGGTATCGAGGGCGCCAAACAAGCGGCTCTTGATTTGATTAAACTATGGATTGATGAAAAAAAAAATCAGTGAGATAAACCTATGATCAACAAATTAACTTGCATCAAAATATGTAATAGCCGATTTGAAGCCGAGATGATAAAAAATTATCTCGCAATTTATGAAATTGATTCAATCATCTCTTCTGACGATTTAGGCCGCGTAATAACAGGGAACTATTCCTACCAAGGGGTAAAATTATTTGTTAATGAGGATGATTCAAAAAGAGCGAGCGAAATATTGGAAAGCGATGATTTTAAAATCGACTCATCTTCATCAACCGAATGATAGATTCAAAATGTCAACTCAAATATCTATACAAGAATTCCTTTCTCAGAAGAAATTAGCTGTCGTCGACGTTTCACACACAGGGAAAAAGTTTTCAAATATCGTTTACAAAGAATTAAAAGCGAAGGGATATCAGGAATTTCCCGTAAATCCAAAGGGAGACAATATCTTGGATGAACGCTGTTATCCTAATCTTCAATCGCTCCCCGAAAAAGTTGACGGTGTGCTTGTGATTACAAAACCGGTGGAAACTGAAAAAGTTGTTCGCGAAGCTTCCAGTGTTGGAATCCAGAAAATCTGGATACAGCAAGGAGCTGAGTCGGATGAAGCAATACGTTTCTGCAAAGAACAGAATGTCAATGTTATTTATGGCGAGTGTATCTTAATGTTCGCTGAACCGGCGGCTTTTTTCCACCGCTTACACCGCGGCGTCTGGAAATTAATCGGCAAATACCCAAAATAGTTTCGTGTTATTAGTGTAACCTGCCCGACGGCAGGCGGGTTCGTGGCGAAAAAGATTGCCACTAATCTCACTAATCAACACTAATCACTTTTTTCCTAATCCTTGTAATTAATACTTACTTTTGTTATTATTTCAACATCAATCATCAATAAAGGTCATAACTATGTCACGATATTTATTCTTCGTTATGTTTGTTCTCATTTTTCTATCGGCTTCAAATCTCTTCACACAAGAACAAGTAATTCCATTCTATCCTCAAGGAACTTACAATAACAATATTCCCACACCTGAATCTATTTTAGGGTTTCCAATTGGAAGTAAACCAACCCGATACGACGCAATTGTTAATTACTTAAAAATACTTGATGAAAAATCGAACGAGGTTCAACTTATAGAATTTGGTAAAACTTATGAGGGTCGCTCGCTTTACCATCTCATTATAACTTCAGAAAATAATTTTAAGATGTTAAATGAAATTCAAAATTCAATTTCAAAACTTGCAGACCCGAGAAAAATTTCATCCGATAAAGAAGCCCTGACACTCATCGAAACAACACTCGCGATTGCGTGGATGGCTTATGGAATACACGGCGACGAGCTTTCGAGTCTCGATGCCGCAGTGCAGTTAGCATATCAACTTGCAGCAGGAACAGATGAAACCACAATCAAACTAAAAAATGAATTGATAATTTTAATTGACCCGATGGAAAACCCGGATGGACGAGAACGCTATTTAGCACAAATGCAGCAATGGCAGGGCGAAGTTGTAAATTCGGACGCACAGACAATTCAGCATACAGGAGCTTGGCCCTGGGGACGCGGCAATCATTATTTGTTCGATATGAACCGCGATTGGTTTTTGCTTGTACATCCTGAATCAAAGGCACGCGTGCAAACTGTTTTAAAATGGAACCCGCAGCTTCTCGTCGACGCACACGAGATGGGTTCGTACGACACGTATCTTTTCTCGCCGGCAGGTCCTCCGTTCAATCCGAATATGAATGAATTCAATTTCAAATGGCGAAACACTTTTGCTAAAGATCAGGCGAAAGCATTCGATAAATATGGTTGGAATTATTACACTCGCGAGTGGAACGACGAGTGGTATCCCGGTTACGGCAGCGGCTGGTCGCTTTACATCGGTGCAATCGGAATTTTGTACGAGCAGGCACAAACAGACGGATCGATAGTTAAACGCCCCGACGGTACTATCCTAACATTTCACAAAGCTGTTCATCAGCAATTTGTGAGTTCTTTTGCAAATCTCACAACAGCTTCAAACAATCGGAAGGAATTATTGAGAGAATTTTTCGTATCCCGGAAAAAAGATATGGTAATTAAAAAAGGTGAGCCATATAGTTACATAATCCTACCCGGTAAAAATTTAACCCGCTCGAATAATCTGATTGATAAATTATTAAAGCAAAATATCGAAGTTAGCATTACCGACAAAGATATTGAAGTCGAGAATTTGCGTAGTTATTGGAATACGAAACCTGCAAAAAATGTTCTACCCAAAGGAACATACATCATAAATCTTGATCAACCGATGGGGCGGCTTGCAAAAACGATTTTAGAATTTGACCCGCGTATGGATACTGAAACTCTCGAGAAAGAGAGAAAAAAATTGGAGAAAAACAAACAATCGGAGATGTATGATGTTATGGCTTGGTCGCTGCCGATTGCTTATGGAGTTGAAAGTTATTGTACTGATAAAAAGATAACCGGTTCGTTAACTCAAATTAAAAACATACCAACAAAAACCGGAGAAGTTTTGAATCCAAAACCGGCTTACGGGTATTTATTCGAATATTACGACGATGCCGCTGTTAGCGCATTAGCAAGTTTACTGGAAAAGGGATACAAAGTCCGTTCAGCAAAAGAAACTTTTGAGATTGAAGGTAAATCGTTTTCAAGAGGCACGATTTTATTGCGGCTGATTGAAAATCCAGTAACACTCACAGAACATATTCAAAATATAGCAAAGACAACCGGCATTACTATTTACAGTGTAAATACAGCACTCAGCACAAAAGGATCCGATTTAGGCGGTAACGATTTTGTGTTATTAGAATATCCGCGAACCGCTTTAGTTACAAGCGGGCAAATTAGTATGGGAAGTTTTTCTACTTTGTGGCATCTTTTGGATTACAGATTAAAGCAGCGCATAAGCATCATAACAGCCGAAGGTCTCGCTAATTATGATTTGAGAAAATATAATGTTCTGATTTTTCCTTCGTCAAACAGTCCTCAAACTTATAATCAAATACTCGGTAAAGACGGAATAGGTAAGATTAAAAAGTGGGTCGAGAATGGCGGTACTTTGATTGGTATCGGAAACGCTGCAGCATTTCTCGCAGATACTTCTTCGGGGATGAGTAAAGTTCGATTACAACACCAAGCTTTGAATGAACTTAGTTTGTACGATGAAGCCAATGCAGCAGAAATAAAATCTGAAAATATTAAAATTGATAGTGCAAAAATTTGGAGTAATACAGAAATTGAAAAAAAACCGGAAGAGAAAAAACCAACACCCCCGGATATAAAAAACCTCGAACGTCAGGATGAGTTTATGCGTTTGTTTATGCCTCGCGGCGCAATAATGTCGGTAGATTTGGATGAAGAACACTGGCTCACATTTGGTTTAGGGAAAAAAGCTTCAGCAATAATGTTCACATCGAATTCCTTTTTGTCAAAAAGTCCGGTACAAACACCCGCCCGCTTTGCTGATTATAAAAATCTTCGTATATCTGGCCTTCTGTGGCCCGAAGCGAAGGAACGCTGGCAGAGAACAGCATACATTACACGTGAATCAATGGGCAGCGGACAGATAATTTTGTTTGCCGGAGAACCGAATTTTAGAGGATATTTTCATGGAACCGAAAGATTATTTTTAAACAGCATGTTGTTAGGCCCGGGCTGGGGAACAAGTCGCACAGTGGAGTGGTGATATATGAAATATAAAAGAATCGTTCCCAAAATTTATGATAACCTCTTCAAACGAATCGCTTCGATTTTATCTGACGCAAGAAGGAAAGTCGTTAGAGAAATAAACCAAACCCAAGTATTAGCATATTGGGAGATCGGAAAAGAAATTGTTGAGTTTGAACAGAAAGGGAGAATACACGGAGAATATGGTGAGCGTTTGATAGAGCGATTGTCAAAAGATATGTTACAAAAATTTGGGAGAGGTTTTTCATCAACAAATTTAAAAATGATGAGGCTTTTTTATCAATCATTCCCAATTCGTCAGACGCTGTCTGACGAATCTTTAGAGAAACAAAAATTTCAAATACCAACAAGAGTAACCAAGAAGATGTCTGAAAAAACTCAGACACTGTCTGCGAAATTCATCAAGGGAAATAAATCTCAGGTATTATCAAGGAAATCTGAAATTCGTCCGACACTTTCTTTTCAATTCAAACCGATACTTTCATGGTCGCATTATTGCGAGTTGCTAAAAGTAGAAGAGCCACTTGCTCGTTCATTCTATGAAAAAGAAGCGTTCCAGAACAACTGGTCGGTCAGAGAACTTAAGAGGCAAATAAATTCAATGCTTTTTGAAAGATTGACTCTCAGTAAAGATACCAAAGCCGTAATGAAAATAGCAAAAAAGGGACAAATTTTAGAAAAACCAGAAGACGCAATAAAGGACCCTTATATTTTAGAATTTCTTAATCTTAAGGAAGAGTCAGCTTATACCGAAAGCCAATTAGAGCAAACACTTATCGATAAACTCCAGTATTTTTTATTGGAACTTGGAAAGGGTTTCACATTTGTTGCCCGCCAGAAAAGAATAACAATTGCCAATCGCCATTATTACATTGATTTGGTATTTTATAATCGTCTGCTGAAATGCTTTGTATTAATCGATTTAAAAACAGGCGACCTTGACCACGCAGATGTAGGTCAGATGAATTTTTATTTGAACTACTTCAAAGAGAATGAAAAACAAGAAGATGAGAACAATCCGATAGGGCTTATTCTTTGTGCAAAGAAAGATGATTTATTTGCAAAATACATTTTAGGTGGTTTAGACAATAAGGTGTTTGCTTCCAAATATAAATTGACTTTACCAACTGAAAATGAGTTAAGACGGAAATTAAAATCTTGACCGATAATCAAGGATAACGAATGATATTGGAAGTAAATCAATTTTTTGTTAGTTTTTAGCCAGCTGACTAACTGAAAAATTGAGAGAATTAACAATCATTTAAAGGTTTATCTTTGTTAAAAAATTACTTAGAAAATCTTCAGCACACTATTAACAAAGGTAATGCGCGTGAAGAAAGTTTCTATAAACATCTTGAAAAACTTCTTTTAGATTTTGCTGTTGCTAACAAAATCAAGAACGTTGATATTACCATCCTTCCAAAAAAGACAGATGCGGGAAATCCCGATTTCAGAGTTTGGGACGGAAAAAATCATATCACCGGCTACATCGAAGCAAAAGAACCATCCGTCGAAAACCTCAGCTACATCGAAGACACAGGACAGCTTCAACGCTATCTGAACACTTTTCCAAATATTATTCTCACAAATTTTTATGAGTTTCGACTATACCGCGATGGTGAACTAATTGCAAAAACATCCATCGGCAGGTCTAAAATAGCTCGAAAACTTCAAACAGCACCCCCTGTCGAGAATGAAAACGAGTTTTACGATTTACTGAATCTTTTCTTTTCTTTTTCTCTACCGAAAATTAATAGCGCTAAAACATTAGCAGTCGAGTTAGCAAAAAGAACTCGTTTCCTAAAAGATGAAGTCGTTAGTATCGAGTTAGAAGAAGAAGAAAAAACCGGCAGAAAAACTATACTCGGTTTTTATGAAGCTTTTAAAAAGTATTTAATCGGAACTCTAACGAAAGAACAATTCGCCGATCTCTATTCGCAAACACTGACTTACGGACTTTTTGCAGCAAGAACTCGCGCGAATAGCGACTTCAATCGTGAGCTTGCTTTCAAATTTATTCCAAATACAATCGGAATATTGAAAGATGTTTTCCGTTTTATCTCTTTGGGCGATCCCCCAAAATCTTTGCAGATAATAATAGAAGATATAACTGAAGTATTGAAAGTAACAGACGTAAAAAAAATACTGCACGATTATTACACCGAAGGAAAAGGTAAAGACCCAATTATTCATTTTTACGAAACCTTTCTTACGGCGTACGATCCTTCAATCAGAGAGAAGCGGGGAGTTTATTATACACCGGAACCGGTAGTGGGTTACATAGTACGTTCGATTAACCAAATACTTAAAACCCATTTTGATCTTTATGATGGTTTGGCAAACGAGAATGTTACGCTACTGGATCCTGCGGGCGGAACATTAACTTTTCCTGCTGAGGCAATTAAAATTGCGGTCGAAGAATATAGTTCCAATTACGGCGAAGGCGGAGTGGATGGTCAATTATTAAGGGGGCAAATACTGCAAAACTTTTATGCATTTGAATTGATGATGGCGCCTTATGCAATCGGACATTTGAAGATGGGCTTTCTGTTTGAAGAACTCGGTTATCCGTTAAAAAATGATGAAAGATTTAAACTCTATCTCACAAATACTCTTGAGACCGAAGACCTTGAACAGATTAGCATACCCGGACTAAGTTCTTTGAGTGAAGAAAGCCATCTTGCCGCCGAAGTGAAAAAGAATCAGCCGGTGCTTGTAATACTCGGCAATCCACCCTACAGCGGAATTTCTTCTAACATAAACGACTGGACTGAAAAATTACTAAAGGAAGATCTTGACGGTGCGCTGAGTTATTATAAAGTTGATGACAAACCTCTTGGCGAAAAGAAACTTTGGCTGCAAGATGATTATGTGAAGTTTCTACGCTTTGCTCAATGGAAAATTCATAAAGCCGGGTTTGGAATTGTTGGAATGATTACAAATCACAGCTATCTCGATAACCCCACGTTCCGGGGTATGCGCCAAAGTTTGATGAATACTTTCAATGAGATTTACATTCTTGACCTTCACGGCAACAGCAATAAAAAAGAAATTACACCCGACCTGCCTGCGCCGCGTTCAGGGTCGTTTTGGGTTTATGTTCTGAAATGTAAAGATGAAAGTTTTTATATCGGGCAGACAGATAATATAAGGCGTAGATTTGACGAGCATTTGAAAGGCGAAGTTTCGTGGACAAAATCACGGCTACCGATTAAAATAATACACTTAGAAGAACTTAGTAGCAGAGAAGAATCTGTTTCAAGGGAATCGAATTTAAAGACTGGTTTTGGTAGAAAATGGCTAAAAAGAGAGTATGAGGCAGGGCGACTTATGGCGCGGCAGGCAGGAGGAGGCAAAGATGAAAACGTTTTTGATATACGCCAGGGTGTTGCTATTGCATTATTCATTAAAAAGAAGTCAATAATTGTTCGCGGAATTATTCCGCTAAAAACTCCGGCAAAAGTTTTTCATTCAGAGTTGTTTGGTTTAAGGGAAGTAAAATATAAATGGCTAAGTAAATATACACTGAAGGCAAAACTTTATAATAGATTGAAACCCGGTTCTCCTTGGTACTTTTTCATTCCGCGTGATACGGATAAGATAAAGGGTTACCTTGAGTGGGATAAGATTAATAAAATTTTTCCGGTGAACGTAACCGGTATTGTTACAGCACGGGATTCTTTTGTTATCGGTGTCGAAAAAAAGGAAATTGAAAACAGGATAAGACAATTCCGAAATCTTTCTATAAGCGATGAAATAATTGAAAAAACATTCAAGCTGAAAGACACAAGAGGTTGGAAGTTGAAAGAGGCAAGATTTGATTTGTCTAAGGATAATGATTGGGATACGTACTGGCAAAAGATTCTATATAGACCGTTCGATGTGAGAGATATTTATTATACTCCTAAAATGGTTGATTGGGGAAGACCTGAATATATGGATCAGATGTTGAAAGAAAACATTTCATTATGTTTCATGCGACAGTTCTCTGGTGATATGCCATACACACATTTTCTAGTTTCAGAACATATGGTTGATAACAGAACTTTTTTTAGCAGCAAAGGAATTATCCAACAAGCTCCGCTTTATCTTTATCCCAAATTAATAGAACCAAAGAAAAAAGCTTTTATGCAGTTAATGATTTTTGAACCGGAAGCTCCATACAAGCCGCATAAACAGCCGAACATATCGGAAGAAATATTTGCAAAGTTGAAAAAAGCATACCGCAAAGAACCCAAGCCGGAAGACTTATTCTATTATGTTTATGGAATATTCTACAGCAATAAATACAGAGAGAAATACGCCGAGTTTTTGAAAATCGATTTTCCGCGCGTTCCCTTTACAAAAAATTATAAATTATTCAAACAGATTGCCCAACTTGGCGAGGAACTTGCCGGACTTCATTTAATGAAAAGCAAAATATTGGATAGGGCAACCATCGGCTATCAAGGCATAGGCGATAATAAAATTGAATTTGTGAAATACAACGAAGAGGAAAATAGAATTTACATTAACGCAGAAAAATATTTCAGCGGTATTACCCCTAATCTTTGGAATTATCACATAGGTGGTTATCAAGTTTTGAGCAAATTTTTAAAAGACCGGAAAGGCAGAAGGCTGGACGATTCAAAGTTTTATGGAAAAATAGTTACGGCAATTGCTAAAACGATCGAACTTCAAAAACAAATTGATAAGATTTATAATAAAGTGGAAAGTAGCCTCATAAAATAGATGATTCATCGCGACTACATAATGAGAATGATAGAACAATTGAATAAAGTTCTTGCTAAAATTTTATTCAACAAGGAAGTCAAGCAGTTTGAAAACGCACTCGGTGAAATTCAAACTTCCGGCGAAAAATTTCTCGGCTTAAAGTGGGATATTTTAAATCAATTAAGCGATCAAGACATCATCGCCATGCTGAAAATCGGCGGTGAATTAAATGTTGGAAAAACTATTGTAACAGCTTCATTATTTAAAGAAGAAGCTGATATTTTAGAAACGCTGGGTAAAGAAGATGAGAGTTGGAAAGCTTATTTGAAAGCGTTTAGTTTATTTGTAGAAATTCTAATGGTAGAGAAAACTGATGAGATAATAAACAAAGCGAAGGAAGTTCTGCAAAAGATTGATAAATATAATTTGCCCGTTAATATCGAGGAAAAGCGGGTTTGGTTTAATTCCCTCAAAAAAAATGAATGACGAATATTGAATATCGAATGTCGAATAATGATCGGACATTTCATTACATCATACTAAACAAGCCCTACGGGGTTTTGTGTCAGTTCAGCGATTCGCAAGGACGACCGACATTGGCAAGTTTAGGTGATTTTCCAGAGGATGTTTATCCCGTTGGAAGATTGGATTATGACAGCGAAGGTTTGGTGCTTTTAACAAACGATAACGAGTTAAAACATAAAATATTGGATCCGAAATTTAAAACTCCGAAAACTTATCTCGCTCAAGTTGAAAGAATTCCCGACGTAATCGCTTTGGAAAAACTTAGGAAAGGTGTTGTAATTGAGGGAAAGAAAACACTCCCCGCAAAAGTTAAGTTATTAGAAAAAGAACCGAACCTTTCACCCCGCTTTGTTCCAATTCGTTTCAGAAAAAATATACCAACCGCTTGGCTTGAAATTACAATTTACGAAGGACGCAACAGGCAAGTCCGTAAGATGACAGCCGCAGCCGGTCATCCGACTTTGCGTTTAATAAGAATAAAAATCGGGAAAATTGAATTAGATGATTTACAATGTGGTAAAGTGCGAAATATTGAACTCAAGGATTTGGATAACTTGTACTAATGGAACACAGATAAACACGGATTAGACGCCTGCCTGCTGCAGGCAGGGA
>JAUXOG010000061.1 GCA_030682385.1 Bacteroidota bacterium | reverse complement strand
CTAGATACATGGCGCCTGTGGCGCCACACTCGCCTGCCCGCCGAAGTTAGTTGCCTTACAGCAGGCGGGAAAACCAGCTGATTTTTGCCGGTTCTCGAGTAGCGGAGTCGAAGACGGAGCGTATCGAGAGAACCCGCCCGAACGCAAAGCGGGCAGGCGTTCTTGCAGTTATAAAATAAAAGGAGAAATCTTATGAAAAAGTTACTTATTTATTCATTCTGCTTATTTGCAATATTTTTAACATCTTGCAAGAAAACGGACTCAGTCGTTTCACCACTATCAGAGAATCCTGAAATTTCTGTAATCATCGATGCCAGCCAAAATGCCTATAATCCTTTTAAGGATGAGGTAGTTATTAATCCTTCAGGGCTTGCTGTTTTAGAGAGACATTTTGGTGCATCCCCACAATCAATATCAAGAAGATTAAATAGTGAAGAACATCGATACATCCTGACTTTGATTGAGGAATTTTTAAGTTTGGATAGCGCCTATGTACGACAACCGCCTTATGAAAGGGATATCATATTTACGATTACATATCGAACTGCTTCTACAACCAAGGTTGTCAAATCGGATGGAATAATACACGATGATGTAACATCTTATTATCGACCTCACAAGATACTCAGAAATATCAGAAGTGGTTTAACAGATGTTTGGGAATCATTAATAACATTAAACAAATATAAAAATATTCTTCAGTTTAATTTTACACCTTCTAAATTAACTTTCAATCTTGATGAGGAAATTAATTTGAAATTCGAAGTTACGAGTTTAGTCAATTATGATTTTAATCTTAACTTTTCTACAAGTGCACAATGTGGCTACAAAATATACAAAGCTGGTAAAAAGGTCGTTGATTACCCCGATGGTGCATGGACCGTTCTAACAACTTGGATGATTCCTGCAATGCAATCAGATTCACAAAATTTTTTATGGAGTCAATTATTGGATGATACATCAGGTCAATTGGGAACGAAAGCTAAAGCTGGGAAATATACAATTGCACAATATTTAGTAGATCAAAATTCTACCTTATATTTTTCAGAAATCACAATTACTGAAGAAGGCACAGCATTAAGTTCGCGGCTAATCAGAGACTATTTTTCTTTTCCCGTTACCTTTACTTATGATTTGAACAATAGAATTTCTAAACCATCATTGTTCAATTTTTCTTCAGATAAAAAAGTCGGGTTTGTGGTTAAAAAAGTTGATGGTACAATAGTTTTTGCAGATTCTTCGTTATTCGGTCAACCATCGCAATTACAGTTGAAGCCTTTCGATGATTTTCGTTTTAATTTTAAATGGAATAACACTGACAATAATGGAAATCAGCTCCCAAGTTCAAGATATATTATTGAGATGTGGCTTGTGGAACAAATACCTGATCATCGTGCTAAGATGGATTACTATTTTATTAATTAGTATTTGTATCACAAACGCTGAAGAACTCTATTTATCCGCTCCCTTAACCCTTCCGACATTTTTGCAAGTTGGTCGTCCTGAAAAAAGTTTGTAATCAGAGAGGGATTGAATATCGAGATTTCGGTTTTACCGTTTTTTTCTTGAACTACTATATTGCAGGGTAACAACAATCCGATGCGGTCATCAATTTCAAGAGCTTGATGTGCAAAGGTAGGATTGCACGCACCCAGAATTGTGTATTTCCGGAAATCTAAATTGAGCTTTAACACCGAATCCTTCCTTCTGCAATTCAGCAGTAACTTTTATAACGGCATCCTCAAACGATAAATCTATTTGTTTTGTAATTCCTAATTCCATTTATTCATTGATCCATTTTTCCATTCACTCATTGATTCAATCGAGTAGGTATTTAATCAATCTTTCTTTCTTTTGAACTCCAATCAACACTTCTTCGATTACTTTATCTTTTATAACTAAAATTGTAGGTGTTGCCATAATGCCTAATTTGCGTCCACTGTTGAGATCCTTCGAAATATCAAAAGAGAGTATGTTATCATACGATCGTTTTAGTTCATCAATAATCTTTGTTTGAGGTCGGCAAGCGGCGCAACCGGGACCCCAAAAGTAAATTAATAGACTTTGATGTTTGCTAATAGCTTCGCCGATTACTCCATCAACATTGTCGATGCGTTTACCTTTTTGCGATTTAGATTTTCGTATCATCATAAATTGTAAAATTATAAAAAGTAAAACAATGCTTACGACGATTATCAAAACAATATCCATTTGTTATTCCGGTTTTTCCTTTTTCTTTCGGGGGATAAATAGTAAACCAATAACACCACCATAAATTGTACTAATTAATGGATTGCTTGTAATCGGACAAGTTCCTGAGTAGCAGCCGATAAAATGATAATAAGCATAAGGGGACTTCCAAAAACTAACTTTAAAGTGTGAGAATATTTGATTAAATTACAAGTAAGAAAAAAGCTAACAGAAAACCCTATTAGGAATAGCGATGAGAAAGAATTACCCCGGTTTCTTTGATGAACAAAACAAATTAGATCGGATCAGCAAATTAGGTGATCCATTAGAAAGATTGGACGAAGCAATCGATTGGAATCTTTTCGTTCCGATTTTGAACGAGGCGATACGCAAAGAAGCCAAAGGTCCGGGAGGTCGTCCGCCATACGAATATGTATTGATGTTTAAGATTCTGATATTGCAAGAATATTTTGGATTGAGCGATGAACAGATGGAGTTTCAAATTACAGATCGGTTTAGTTTTATGCGATTTTTGGGTCTTCACAGTTGCGATAAAGTGCCTGATCAAAACACGATCTGGAATTTCAGAGAACACCTCAAGGAAGGAAATGTGATTAAGAAATTATTTGATCGATTCCGCAAGGAATTGGAACGTCAACGCATGATTCTTAACAAGGGAAAGATCGTCGATGCGAGTATTGTTGAAGTACCTGTTCAACGCAACACAAGAGAAGAAAATAAAACGATTAAGGATGGTCGTATTCCAGAGGAATGGGAACAATATCCCGATAAAAAGAGCCATAAAGATACGGATGCGCGCTGGGGAAGTAAGAACGGTGAAAAATTTTATGGATATAAGAACAGTATCAAAATTGACCGCAAGAAGAAATTCATTGACGGCTATGAAGTGACAGATGCTGCCACCCACGATAGTATAGCCGGTGTGAAATTACTGAACAAAAATGATAGTGGACAGACGTTGCACGGAGATAGCGCATACACCGGAGAAGCATTTGAACAAGCCGTTGACCGATGCGGCATGAAGAACAAAATTCACGAAAAAGGATACCGTAATCATCCATTGACCAGGAGTCAGAAAGAGCGGAATAGAAAGAAAAGCAAGGTTAGGGCACGAGTTGAACACATTTTCGGATTTATGAAACAGGCAACAAGAAACATCATTCTTCGCACTATAGGAATGGCGAGGGCGAAAGTGAAGATTGGGTTGTTGAATCTGACTTACAATTTGTGTCGCTATAGCTATTACCTGCAGTTGGCAAGGGTGTAGTATGCCCCCTCAGTTGGAAGAGTAAAAAAAGCCAACCCGCCTCAGGCGGGAAAAGAGCCAAACGCAGCATAAAACAAACTCAACAACAACATTCTAAATCTATTGAACACTAATATTCGATTAACTAAAATTAAAATGAACCAAAACAGAGTTTTTGGAAGTCCCCATAACCACCGAGTGCACCGAGCACCGGAAGTCCGATTCGCATTAGCCAAGTATTGGCTTTCAAATTTTGTATTAGTTGTTTCATTCTGATTCTTACAATCCGCACATTCCACCTGAGCAACCGCCGTACGAAGGAATTGAATCAGTGGTACACGTATCGCACGAAGAATCGGACGAACCCATCTTTACCATCGGTGCTGAAAATAATTTTTTGAATTCTGTGCTGTGGCATTTCGGGCAAACAACGTTATCGAGTATTTCGGACCCTTTATGAAAAATATCGTATGTGTTATCGCATTTTGTACATTTGTAATCGTAAACCGGCATTGAATTAATTCTTTCTTATGTAATTTTAATTATTAACTTTATTTTCTTTTAAATTATTTAAATCTTTTACAAATTCTTCTATTATCAATCCGTTACTTCTACAATTTTATAAGTATGGTTAATTTCTACTGACTTGCGAAGCATGTGAGTAACCGAACAGTACTTTGTAAGCGAAAGCTCAATAGCACGTTCAACATCTTTTGGCTCAATCGCTTTGCCTTCTAAAACATATTCTATATTGATTTTAGTGTAAACTTGTGGATGTTCATCTGATACTTCGGCTTCGATGTTCATATAAAAGTTTTTCAGATTGATCCGTTTCTTTCGTAAAATTGCTGCTACGTCGCTACCGGTGCAACCGCCGAGTGCGAGGAGTATTAATTCTTTCGGACGTGTTCCGGCATTACTACCGCCAAATTCTTCGGGTCCATCCATCGTAACCCAGTGGTTAGAATCGGCTTTGCCTAAAAAGGTTACGCCTTGTATGTTTTTTACTATAGCTTTTTTTGTTGCCATTTTATTTCCCTTATTTTTATTTATATCCTATTAGAAAACCAATTACTGCAAAAAATAATGTACTTACTTTTGGTTTACAAAGTATCGGACAGAATCCGCCAATCTTACTAAAATATTTTCCAATAAAAAATCCTGCCGCAGCACCAACCGCAGCTCCAATTATTCCGTATATAATCATCCGAGGTCGCCTAAAAACGGAAGCCACTTGGTTAAGTAACTTGCTATGATTGCTAATGAACCGGTAACCATCAGAATTCCAACCAACACTAACAAACCGCCACTTGCGATTTCAATGACACGGAAGTAACGTTTAACTTTGTGAAAAACTGAAAAGAATGCGTTTATGCTGAGGGCTGCGATTAAGAAGGGAATTCCCAATCCGAGAGAATAGGCGCTCAATAATACGATTCCCTGATTAACAGTTTCCTGCTGACTTGCAATTGCTAAAATTCCGGCGAGTATCGGACCGATGCAGGGAGTCCAACCAAACGCGAAAGCTAATCCAACCAGGAACGACCCGATGACACCGAAGGATTTTTTGTTCGTGTGAACACGCTTTTCGAACTGAAGAAATTTGAGTTTAACAATTCCGGTGAGATGAATACCGAGAATTATTAAGAACACGCCCGCAATCTTTCCCGCTATATCGAGATTCGACAAGAGAAATTGCCCGATGAATGTAGCAGATGCACCGAGAGCGATGAAAACTGTAGAAAAGCCAAGAACGAAAAATACTGAATTGGTTAAAATCTTTTTCAAGTTTTCTTTTTTGTTGCCCGACTGCATCTGATCGAGAGAAAGTCCGGAAATAAACGAAAGGTATCCCGGAATAATCGGTAACACGCAGGGCGAAGCGAACGAGAGGAGTCCGAATATGAATGCTGTAAATATTCCTACTGATTCCATAAGTATGATTATTAGTTAGTGATTTTTATTTTTGAATTTGAAATTTAATATCTTTTTCGAATACTTCCTTCGTCCGGAAACCTTCGTATCGCTGTACTATTTTACCATCCTTACCAACTAAAAACGAAGTTGGAATACCACGGATGTTACCGTATTGTTTGACTAATGCTTCATCTCCAATCACAACAGGATAGTTAATTTTATTATCTTTTACAAAACGAACAACGCTTTGGTAATCGTCGAGGGCTATGCCGATGAAAGTGAAACTTTGATTCGAATATTTCTTTTGCAACTCGATGAAATCAGGGATTTCTTTTTTGCAGGGGGGACACCATGTTGCCCAGAAATTTAAAAACACGACTTTACCTTTATAATCGGATAATTTCACTTGCTTACCGTTCAAATCGGTTAGATCAAAATTCGGTGCAACTTTGTTGTTTGCAAATGCTGTAAAGGAAAAGAGCGAGACGGTTAATATTATATAAACAAAAATTGATTTCATTTTTATTATTCCTATTAATTTTGTAATGAATGTGATTCAACTACGTGTAAAACTTCTTCAAGGTATTGCTGTTCGGGGAGTGCACCTTCGAAGTGGTGGTCTTCGTTGATTACAATTCGTGGGACACCACGAACGTTATACTTGTTGGCGATGTGAGGGAATTCAGTAGCTTCAATCATATCTGCTTTGATATTGTCGTTCAACAAAGCTAATGCATGCCCCATAAGAACAGCCGGCGGACAATACGGACAAGTTGGCGTTACGAAAACTTGAATATGAACCGGCTTGTCGATTTGTTTTACTTTTTCTATAACTCCTTCGCTCAACTGTGTTTTACCGGTCGAAACCATTTCGATTGATTCTAATAGTGAAGCGAACTCGTAACCCGATGGAATACCGAAATAACGAATGCCGTAATCTTTTTCTTCGCTCATTACAACGGTTGCCGGTATTTTATCTATGTTAAATTTCTCGGCGATATTTTTATCTGTGATGAGATTGTATGTTTCGAGTTTCAGCTTATCAGATAATTCGGCAAGCTCACGAAGCAACTGTCCTGTTTCTTTGCAGAATTGGCACTCTATTTCTTGTGTGAAGAACAATAACCGAACGTTTCCTTCAAGTTCTTCGAACCTCTTTTTTATTTCTTGTCGATCTTTTTCTTTTAAAATTGTCATATTATTCCGTTATCAATTTACAAAAATATTCATAATTATAAAATATCAATATTCTTGCTTTTAGTTGTTAATTTTTTTGTGAATGTAATTTTTAAAACACCGTTTTTAAGTTCGGAGTTCACGCTGCCAAAATCTACCGTATCGGGGAGTTCGATGTATCGAATGAACTTTCCATATTTTCGTTCGCAGCAATAATTACGGTCAGTTTTGCCGGTAAATTCTGAATGTCGTTCACCTTGGAGAACAAGCACACTATTTTCAATTTTTAAACTGATCTGTTCTTTTTCTACGCCGGGTAAATCGATATTAATATTGAGTGAATTACTGTTTTCCGAAATATCTACATCCGGAACCCAATCGGCATCAATTTTATTTTCGACGGTGTCAGCATAATTATAATCGGGCAAATCCGGATAAAGCCGATGCAGTAATTCTTGAGCAGGCGAAAAGTGCAACCGCCGGTGTAAATGCAGATTGCCGTTTTGTTTGTTATGTTTTTGTGTGTGATGATTTTGCATAGTTAACTCCATTTAGTTTGCAGTAATTTTTGCTTTTAAGACAAACTCATCTAATTTTCCTGCTAACACATTCTTTGGCACAGCTCCTACAACACCATCAACTAATTTGCCATTCAAAAAAATTCCTAATGTCGGAATACTCATAATTCCATAAGTTGATGCTGTCGCTTGGTTTTCATCAGTATTCAATTTTGCAATTTTAAATTTGCCCGCATACTCGTCGGCTAATTGTTCGACAACGGGAGCTACCATACGGCAGGGTCCACACCACGGCGCCCAGAAATCTACAAGCACCGGTAATTCAGATTGTAAAACTTCTTTGTGAAAATTTTGGTCTGTTGCTGTTACTATATTTTTATTCATAATTAATTACTTTCCTTTAATGTTATTTTTTTTTAAAGTTGATATTTTAAAAGGGACATAAACAGGACACCAACTGATTAAAGCGGTGAAAATTGGAACTACACCTAATAGTCCCCAAGTTGTTTGTGGTCCGAAGAAATACAAACCTAATAATACTAAACCTGATATGAGTCTTAAAACTCTATCTATACTTCCTACATTTTTAGTCATCGTTGAAACCTTTCTTTTTTTGTTCATTTAATTAGATGCAGTTGAATTAGAAAGGATTCAAACTCAGATTTTATTTCAAAAAATAAAAAAGTTTGATTTTCTTGTTTAATTTCAATAAATTTGATGCAAATTATTTAAAGACTCAATATGATTGATAACTACATACCTTTAGCGATAATTCTCGGTTTTGCTACTATATTTGCATTAGTAATGACGAGAGTGAATGAATGGTTCGGTCCTAAAAAATCTACCGAAGAAAAACAGACAACTTACGAGAGCGGAATGGAACCGGTTCGAACAGCTCACGAACGCTTTTCAGTAAAATTTTTTCTAGTCGCTATGTTATTTATTATTTTCGACATTGAGGTTGTGTTTATGTATCCTTGGGCAGTTAATTTCCGCCAGTTAGGACTTTTAGGTTTTATTGAGATGTTTGTATTTCTTTTTATTTTAATGATTGGGTATTATTACATTTGGAAGAAAGGCGCCTTGAAATGGGATTAATGGATAAAGATGGTTTTTTAACAACAAAATTAGATACGTTGCTGAATTGGTCACGCAAGAACTCTCTATGGCCCATGCCGATGGGAATTTCGTGTTGCGCTATCGAGATGATGTCGTTCGCCGGACCACGGTTTGACGTATCCCGTTTTGGTTCGGAAGTGTTCCGCTTTTCACCGCGCCAATCCGATTTAATGATCGTCGCCGGAACAGTAACATATAAAATGGCAAAAGTTGTCCGAAAAATTTACGACCAAATGCCCGAACCCAAATGGGTTATGTCGATGGGGGCTTGTGCCTCATCGGGAGGTATGTACAGATCGTACTCAGTTGTTCAAGGTATCGATTTATTTATACCTGTAGATATTTACGTTGCCGGCTGCCCGCCCCGTCCTGAGAATGTTTTAAATGCCCTAATCGAATTACAGAAAAAAATTGCCCGAAACGAAAAATGAAAAACATTAAACAAAAACTAATTGAAAAATTAAAAGAGAACTACGGAACGAGTATCGAATCTGTAGTCGAGTTTCAAGGAACTCTCACAATTACAGTTGGTAAGGAAAAATTAAAAGATATTTGTACTTTCCTTCGGGGCGATTTCGATCTTTATTTCGATATGTGCAAAGATATAGTCGGTGTTGATTATCAGAGACCCGACTTTAGGTTTGAAGTAGTTTACAATCTTTATTCAATTAAAAATAATTTCCGATTTCTTTTGAAAATAAAACTGCAAGAAACGGATTTGCATATTCCATCCGTGGTCGATATATGGCCCGGTGTAAATTGGCCCGAGCGCGAAGTGTACGACTTTTTCGGAATCATATTCGATGGTCATCCCGACTTGCGTAGAATTTATATGCCTGAGGATTTCGAGTATTTCCCTCTAAGAAAAGAATTTCCATTAATGGGCATACCCGGTTCAATTCCTCTACCACGAAAATAAATTATTTATACTATGGAAACAAAAAGTAAAATACTTCAAGCCCTCGAGAATCAGGATGTAAGCATAAGTTTTGATGACCCTCTTGAAAATGATATGATACTGAATATGGGACCTCAGCATCCTGCTACTCACGGCGTGTTGCGTTTATTAATTCGTTTGGATGGTGAGACAATTCTCGGTACAGTTCCTGAAGTTGGATATTTGCATCGTGGTTACGAAAAGCTTGCGGAAAATATGACTTACCACGAATATATCCCCCATACCGACAGGTTAGATTATCTTTCGCCGTTATCGAACAATGTTGCTTATGTTTTAGCAGTTGAAAAATTAGCCGACATTGAGGTTCCACGAAGAGCACAATTTATCCGTGTTATTATATGTGAAATGGCTCGCATTATGTCGCATCTCGTAGCAATGGGTTCAACTGCGATGGACGTGGGGGCGCTTACGGTATTGTTGTGGGGCTTCAGAGAAAGAGAAAAACTTCAAGATATACAGGATGTTTTTACAGGAGTTAGGTTCACTACAAGTTTTACACGAATCGGCGGGTTGGCTCAGGATATGTCGGACGAAGCCATCGCAATGTTGAAAAATTTCCTCGATCAATTTCGTGAAAAGATAAATGATGTAGAAGGGTTGCTTTTTAAAAATCGTATCTTTATTCAAAGGTGCGAAGGTGTAGGAGTAATTTCAAAACACGACGCAATCGCATTGGGGCTAACCGGTCCGATTCTTCGGGCATCGGGTGTGGCGCACGACTTACGGCGAGACGAACCGTATCTTATTTACGATGAATTCGATTTTGATATTCCGACTTATAATGATGGCGATGCCTTAGCACGGTTTTATATTCGTATGGAAGAAATGAAACAGAGTGTGAAAATAATTCGTCAGGCACTTGAAAAAATTCCAAAGGGTCCTGTTAATGCAGCGCTGCCAAAAAAAGTTTTACCATCGAAAGAACGAATTTATGGTAAGATGGAAGAACTTATACACGATTTCATGCTCATTAATTTTGGAATCAATCCACCCGTCGGTGAAGTTTATCAAGCGATTGAAAATTCGAAAGGCGAATTAGGGTTTTATATATCAAGTCTCGGAGAGGGTGCACCGTGGCGTTTAAAAATTCATTCACCTTCATTTATAAATATACAAGCATTACCGGTTTTGTTAAAAGGACATCTTATTTCTGATGTTGTAGCTATTATTGGCAGCATCGACCCGGTTATGGGAGAAGCAGACAAGTAAAATGTTTACAGAAGAAAATTTAAAAAAGATAGAAACATTAAAAGCACGATATCCGAATACTAAATCGTTAACACTGCCGGCATTGTGGATGGCTCAAGAACAATTCGGATGGGTCTCGGAAGCATCTATGAAATACATCTCCGTATTGCTGAACATTCCTTACAACCATGTTTACGGAGTGGCTTCATTCTATACGATGTATAATAAAAAGCCGGTGGGGAAATTTCACATTCAAGTCTGCACAAATATTTCGTGTCAGCTTTTGGGTTCCGAAAAACTTGTTGTTCATTTATGCAAGAAGTTAGATGTTTCAAAGGGCGAGATTAGTAAAGATGGAAATTTTACAGTTTCCGAAGTTGAGTGTTTAGGGTCATGCGGAACCGCCCCTGCAATGCAAATTAATGACGATTATTTTGAGAATCTCACACTCGAAAAAATAGATGATATTATTTCAAAACTAAAATAATGCTATGTCAGAATCCACTATAAAAATCTTACTTCCCGAAATTCCTAATCTCCACAGAATCGAAATTTACGAACAACACAACGGCTATGAGGCTTTGCGGAAAGTATTAGAAATGAAGCCCGACGAAGTGGTAGATGAAGTAAAAAAATCAGGTTTACGCGGACGCGGGGGAGCTGCTTTCCCGACAGGATTGAAGTGGAGTTTCATGCCCAAATCGAACGAAAAGCCAAAATATCTTTGTGCTAATGGCGATGAAGGGGAACCCGGAACTTTTAAAGACAGGCAAATTTTTGAATTCAATCCTCACCTTTTTATAGAAGGATGCCTGATAGCAAGTTATGCTATGGGCATTAATGCAACCTATGTTTACATTCGCGGTGAATACAAAAAGTGGATAGATATACTTCAACATGCGATTGATGAAGCTTACAACAAAAATTACATCGGGCAAAATATTTTAGGAAAAAATTTTAGCACCGATATTTATATTCATCGGGGTGCGGGCGCTTATATCTGCGGCGAAGAATCTTCCCTAATGAATTCAGTCGAAGGCGAGCGTGGCTACCCGCGTGTCAAGCCACCATTCCCGGCTCAATCCGGATTATGGGGCAATCCGACAAACGTAAATAATATTGAAACTCTTTCTTGCGTTCCTTCGATAATTCTAAACGGGGGAGAGTGGTTTTCAAAAATCGGCGACCCGAAACATCCCGGTACTATTTTGTTCGGAGTTAGCGGTCACGTGAACAAACCCGGAGTTTATGAACTTCCGTCAGGTGTGCTGCTTACAGATTTAATTTATACGTATGCCGGTGGAATCAAAGACGGCAAAAAACTAAAAGCGGTTATTCCCGGTGGTTCTTCTGTCCCTTGGTTATTGAGTGATGAGTTAGAAGGAGTTCGGATGGATTTAGAATCGCTTAAAGCTGCCGGTTCTGCTATCGGCACAGGTGGTGTTATTGTGATGGATGAGGATACAGATGTTTTGAAAGTTTTGAAACGGCTTGTTCATTTTTATCACCACGAATCATGCGGACAATGCACTCCCTGCCGCGAAGGATGCGGTTGGATGGAAAAAATATTAGAGAGATTCCTTGACGGGAACGGAACAATGAACGATGTTGATTTGCTTCTCGATGTTGCGAACAATATAGAAGGCAACACAATTTGCGCTCTCGGCGATGCTGCCGCTTGGCCCGTACAAAGTGTAATTAAAAAATTCAGAAGTGAATTTGAAAATAGGGCACGCAAAGAACAAATTCAGCGGCAACCTGTAAA
>JAUXOG010000056.1 GCA_030682385.1 Bacteroidota bacterium | reverse complement strand
TTCATAAAAATGAATAGTCCGGGAAATATCCCATCCTAATTTTGTTAGAAGACCCATAAAGGTATTATCGAACCACAAAATAAAACCTGTTACCACCATAACTGCCGTACCCCAAATCAACGCCCAGTATTCACTTTTTTCGATATAACTGAAGCGGTCTAATTGTGGTTTCACCTGGGTGAACCCGAAATTATATTTTACAATACCTATTGCATCTAAAATATCTTTACGAACCGGTAGTAAATCTCTAATCAATTGTTTTCCTCGCGGAACAAAGAAAATATAATAAATATGGTATAAACTTGCTACTACCATCACGACAGCCGCGATACGGTGGAGAAGACCACGAATCTCGAACACCAACGGACTTACATCCCTGATTGGGACAACCCACCAAGCGTCAGGATATTTCAACATAAAACCGGTGATCACAAGAACGATAAAACTAATCATCAAACTCATGTGTTGAATTCGTTCGGACAAACTCATCCTGAGATATAGTCGATGACTCACTTGATGATGAGGGATTAAACCGCGGCGAGCCATTAACTGACGTTTTCCTTTTCTGAAAAAGTCGGCAATATTGTGTATAAACATTCCACCGACAACTGAAATAATTAAAATAATATATGCGGTAGCAATGAAATAGAGAATTGGTTCATCTTTCGATTCTACGTTAATATGAACAGAACCTTTTGCAAAATTCTCGTTAGCTCCGGGATGGCAGCTTCCACAAGTTTCAGCTAATTTTGATTTGTGAGTTTTAGATGTAGAATCGGTCGAAGATTTTATGTCGTGATAACCATGGCACGAGGCGCAGTTAGCAACCGTAACATCGCCCCCCTTACCCGCTAAACCGTGATAACTATCTGTAAAAGTTGAATACCGTTTACTTGCGATGCCATATTTTTCAGTGAGTTTTAATGATTCGTGGCAAGGGGTGCATACTTTGCCCGATACATTAATTGCTGCGATTGGAGATTTGGGATCATCGTGAGGTAAAATCGAATGCTCACCGTGGCAATCGGTGCAACTTGCCGAAGCTGTGTTACCTTTAGCAAGAGCTTTACCGTGTGAGCTTTCGGTATATATTTTTTCAACTTCGGTGTGACATTTTCCGCAAGTGGTCCCGATATTGTGCTGCGAAACGAGTGCGGTCGGGTCGCTTCCCTTTTTCATATCGTGAGCGCCGTGGCAATCGCTGCAAGTAGCTGCATTCATCTTTCCAGCTTTCAACGCCTGTCCGTGAACACTCATTTCATACCCTTTGATAAATTCGGCAGAGGGACTTACAATCGCACGAACATCAGGATTATCGAGATGACATTTCAAGCAGACTTCAGCTTCGTGTTCACGGCTCACCAGCGATTCTTTATTAGCTATAGACTTTATTGTATGTTCGCCGTGGCAATCGGAACAGAAAGGTGCGCCTTTTATTCCTGCGATGAGCGCTTTTCCATGGTCGGATTGTAGATAATGCTCAACAACATCTTTGTGGCAATTCCCACAAGTCTCGGCTTCGTGCTTGTGTCCTTCGGGTGTCCGGAGTTTTTCCAACGAAATAATGTTGTGCGTTCCATGACAATCTTTGCATTTTGCACCACCCTTTGTTTTCGCATGCACACTCTTGGTATATAATCCAACCTTATCGCCATTATGGCAAGTTAAACAATTAACCGGTTTAATTTTTTTAGCGTGCGGAATATCGCCGGCATCAAAACCTTCGTGGCAATTTACACAATCGAATTCAGCGTGGGGTGTTGTTGCTAATGTTTTTTCATCTACCCACAGCGAAACGGATTTCCCTTTTTTGTCCATTGTTAATGTTTTATCGCTGTGGCAAGCTAAGCAATCTTCCTTCGTTTGTGTAAAAACAGATGATGATAAACTTAATGATGCGACAATACAGAGTAGAACGAAACTGATAAATCTGAAATTTGAATAAACCATAATAATTTAGTTAGTGGTTATTTTTTCTTCTAATAAAGCATTTATAACATTTGACAGTTGATTAATATCTACAGGTTTGTAGAATAAAGCATCAACATGCTGGCGATATTTTTTTTCTAAATCAATATTTGAAAATTTGTAAACATACAATAAAACGATAAAAAGATTCGGGTATTGAACTCTTGCATCACGAATTGATGGATAAACCGTTCCATCTGAAACAGGAGAATCAGCGATTACGAGATTTATGTTTTTTTCTTTTATGATTTTCAGAAGTTCATCGATTGATGTGGTGAAATAAACTTCATACATAGATTGAAAGAGCAGAGCGAGGCTTCTGCAAAAATCAGAATCTCTGCTGAATATCAGAATTTTTTGTTGTAATTTATCTTCCATTAGACAAGTAAAAAACTCAATTATTATGCCATCGTAGAGTTACCATATTTTTTTCAAAAACTCCGTTTCTATCTGTTTACAAGGTATTTATCTAGACCCAAAATTAAATTATCCCAGCATTGAGAAAAAATCTATATAAATTTTTAAAAATGATAGAAATAAAAAAGTCGGAACCGTTGCCAGTTCCGACTTCTGTGTACCTGAGATTGAAAATTTGAATCGAATATTTTACTTGATGACTAACATCTTCTTTACAGAAGAATAATTACCTGCAGTCATTTTGTAAAGATATATTCCGCTGTGGACAGATTTTCCGAACGAATCTTTTCCATCCCATGCGATCGAGTAATAGCCAGCTTCGTGATGCTTATTCAGTAGTCGCACCACTTCCTGACCAATTGCATTGTAAATAATGATTGAAACATTACTTGCATTCGGTACTTGATACTTGATGCTTGTGTTTGGGTTGAACGGATTTGGATAATTTTGACCGAGAGCAAATTCAGATGGTAAGCCACTGTTTTCATTATTATTCAGAGCGATTATCGATATCGATGAGGTATTTCCTTTATTACCTGAAAAATCGAATGCCCGAACAACATAATAATATTTTATTGTTTGTTCTACAGTCGCATCAATGTACAGGTTATTTGTCGTTGTACCGATCGGAGTTGTGTTTTCGAAATCAAATCCTTCTATCGTTCCACGATATACCGCATAATAGTTCACATCCGGATCTGGAGGAGCTTGCCAGTCTAATTGCACAGCCGCATCAGCCATTTTTGCAATCAGACTACCGGGTGCTTTCGGTACTAAATTGTCAAGTGAATATCCACTATCAACACGAGATGTAAATAAAATAGCATTATCAGATGCGTGTCCTGTTATTTTGAATTTCGTCCAAAACATCCCTTTAATTATTGTAGAGTCGTAGAGAGTTGGTACATTTAGAGAATACAAATCATTACCTGAAATTGGCGACTGACCAGCTAATGTCCATACATCGCCCTTAATACTAAATTGAGTTCCTATCGTTAAATCTTTTGTGTAAGTACTTATTTCGTCAAAAGAGTTTAGCGAAACAAACTTTCCAATCGGCGAGTCGTCCAACCTCCAAACATTGTATTGCCTGACCGGTTTTACGGTATCGGATTCACCTGAGAATTTGTACCAGATAACCTGAAGTTGTTTGCCTTGATCATTCGGTACATCTTTGATTGCTCCGATTTGTCCAGGGAACAGAGAATAGTAAACATTATCAATGGTATTTTGCAATAGAGCGACAACATATTTTGGATTATGTGCACCATAACTTCCATCGTATTTTACATACAAATAATTCCAGTATGCTTTTTTCAGCAGAGTAGAATCTTTGCTTGCTGCAAGCATAGTCCGGTTCACTGAGTCTAATCCAACTGGTGGTAGTAACTTACCAAGCTTTTTCTTTAGTCCAGCGACTTCTGTCATAAAAGCTTCGATCGTTCCGTTTTTATCGTAGTCGTAGGATGCTTTTATCTGATCGAATTTTGTAATACCACCGTGACAAGATAAACAGCCCGTAACATTATCGTATGTTATCGATGTGTTGGGGTCAGTATAACTCATAGTCCATGTATGCATTCCAATTTTATCCCGCGCAACCGTTCCGGTATCAGGTGTTGCCGCCATGTGGCAGCCGACGCAACTGTTTTCAACATTTTGGTGAGCAATACTTGAAGGTAATGTTGCACCAAATGTGTGTCCGTTTTGTCCTAAGAAAATATCAGTTGTTCCTGCATAGTGAGGACCCCAGGTGGTGGACATCGCGGTTTGAGTTATGTATCTTTGTTCACCACGACGATATTTATGGCAGTTAACGCAAGTTTTTCCGGAACCAAAATTAAAACTCGAATAGTTATAACCGCTGCCTAATGTATCCGATCCTGCAGGTCCGGTACGTAAACCCGTCGAGTGCGGTTCGTGACAGGTCTGGCATGTAATCTTGGTTTGTGCTATTTGTCCATATCCAACAGATGATCTATTATCAAAAGCTATTCCTTTTGTAAAATTAACGAATGCTTGTCCGTCATGACAACGCACACAAGCGCTTAGATTGTAGTTAGTACCAACCGGTGTAATTCCTGTGGTTCTAAAAGAGTTTGACCAAATTGGATTGCTGTGTCCGGAATTTTCCCACTGTGCATATCTGTTATACCGCCAGGGTTCATCGTGACACTGTGCACAAACTCCTGAACTCATTGTTTTTGGTTGTTTTTTATCTCCGCCGCCAAAGTGAAGAGCATTTTTCGGACCGTGGCAACTTTCACAAGTAATTCCACCTACAAGACTCAACATTTTTTTGTCGGTTGTAAGGAGCGAATCAAACAAATTTATTCTCCATGGTTTCCAATCGTTTTCTACAAAACCGATTGTAGTTGCAACATCATCAAAGCCGCCATTAACGGCTGTAGCGTTTTTGTTATAACCGGTTGTGTGACATTTGAAACAACTCTCACCCCAGTATGAACCAAGTTTTCCATTCATACCATTTTCAAACATCGTTGCATGCCCGGAAGACTTCCAATTATTATAAATTGTTGGGGTTGCAGTTTCATGACATGACGCACAATTAAAAGCTGCACCGGCAACATTCTTCCAATTTGTACCTACATAGCTCGCTGCACTAATTACTTGAGTAGTGAAATGTGTACCGGCTGCTGTGGTAATTGTTACTTGAACAGTGTAATCTCCCACC
>JAUXOG010000076.1 GCA_030682385.1 Bacteroidota bacterium | reverse complement strand
ATTTTCAATTTCCATCGGTTTCGAAAACAGGTTCTTTTGGTTTAGGAGAAGGCGATTTAAATACTTCCAGTTTTTCTCACAGGTGTTAGATTAGTTGCAATATCGAATATCGAACATCGAATTTTGAATATCGATCCATTTTTCTTTTTTCCGCACACATAGAATTTAAAAAATAAAGAGTTACAAAAAAGATCTTAGGGAAATGGGTGCTGCAATGCGGAAAACAGGTGATTTTCAATTTCCATCGGTTTCGAAAACAGGTTCTTTTGGTTTAGGAGAAGGCGATTTATATACCTTATCAGGCACTATCCATGCATTTTTATAACCTGAGTCGATTAGATATTTTAACAAATGATTTGCTGATGCTCGGTCTGGAAAATCACCCGCTCTGATTTTATAGTAGGGTGCTTCGTGAAGCATATAAACCCAATCGTATTGGAGGAGTGGAGATATCTGGTTTTTCATTGCATTTGCTTCATCAATTTCTGAGGTCATCAATATTTGTATTCTGAAGCCGGATATAATTTCCGGTTCAACCTTATCAGTTTCTCCCTTTTTTGCACCAACGAAATTTTTCGTCTCGTTTTCCTTCTCTTCTTTCTCAACATCATCATCGTAATCGGCAGGATTAAAAGTTTTTTCGTATTTATCTAAAAAATCTTTCTGTTCTGCTTCGGGAGTTTTAGCCGACTCACTTTTAAAGAGTGCAGCACATCCCCAAAGATAAAAGGATAAAAGTAATATTATAAATTTTACTCTCATCGGGTTACTTCATTATTTACATCAATCACCCAAGCGTTGTCGTAGTCAGGGAATTTTTTTACAAATTGGTCGCGGAATTCAGTTGCAGCTTCTTTGCTGTTGAACTTTCCGACCATCACACGATATATGAGCTTTGCTTTATCGTAAATATTGTAGATGTCTTCTTTTAAAAGATTTTTTGCGTTGTAGGCAAATTGAAGTGCGTTTTCCTCTTTTTCAAATGCACCAATTTGAATCGAAAAATTTTCGACAACCACTTTTTCAGGATTTTCGGGCGGGGGCGGCGGCAGTTCTTCAGTTATTACACGACTCGGTTCTTTTAACTCAGCAGTTTCTTTCGTCGATCCACATCCCGCTAAAATGAAAGTGCATAATCCAAATGCTACAAAATGTAAACTCCTCATCGAACTTCTCCTTCTTTAATTTTATTAATACATTCCGGTTGATTTAGCTGAATCGGTTTCTCCTATCACAATTTTTACGCTGGCGCTTGCACCGATTCGGTCGGCGCCGCTTTCAACCATCTCGATTGCATCTTCACGTGTCCGCACACCCCCCGATGCTTTAACACCCATAGCACTGCCTACTACTTTGCGCATCAAAGCAATATCGCCGGCGGTTGCACCCCCTTTTGCAAACCCTGTTGATGTTTTTACAAAATCAGCGCCCGAACGTTTTGCCAATAAACAAGCTTTTATTTTTTCCTCATCTGTCAATAAGGCGCTTTCGATAATTACTTTTGTTAAAACCCGATGACGTTTTGCTGTGCTTACAACTGCGAAAATATCGTTCTCAACATAATTATACTCTTTTGATTTGAGCATCCCGATGTTGATGACCATATCAACTTCTGTTGCGCCATCACGAATTGTCTGCTCTGTTTCAAATGCTTTAGCTTGAGTGGAAGTTGCCCCTAACGGAAAACCGATTACAGTACAAACTTTTACCGGCGTATTTTTTAATAATGTCGCACACAACCCAACGTAAGAAGGATTTATGCAAACACTGGCAAAAGAATATTTCGCTGCTTCGGCACAAAGCTCTTTGACCTGTTCGACAGTTGCTTCGGGTTTTAAAAGCGTGTGGTCAATCATTCGCCCGAGTTCGGTATCAATTCCACCGGCAGCTTCAACGCCGATGCCTGCCGATATCCGGCTTGCCCCTTCACTGACAATATTTTTTACACCCGCTTTGTTATGAATGACACACAAACCATCAGTGCAGACTCCATCTTTACAAGTTGATCCGGAAGATTTTTTTGCTTGCGTTTCGGTTGGATAGTCCTTCAAAACAAGTTTAATAATGCGTTCGATTTCAGAATTGTTCATTTTGTTTGGTCTCAAATTATTCAAAGATTTGTAATAAATATATGAAAAATTTAGAAAATTACAATTTTTGGAAAAAACAAACTCGTTTACTATATTGCCACAGTCATTTTTCATCAATAATATTCGAAAATAACTTTTAATGAACTACAAAAAACGAACACACACGTGCGGAGAACTCAGGTTAGATAATTCAGGCGAGCAGATTACTTTGAACGGATGGATTGACAGCCGACGTAATTTGGGTGGAATTATTTTTATTTACCTGCGCGACCGTTACGGTATCACTCAGGTTGTTTTTAATCCGCAGCAAAACCAAGAACTTTATCAATTAGCCGAAACACTCCGAAACGAATTTGTAATTTCAGTAACAGGGCGAGTTGAAAAACGCCCCGACGGGATGATTAATAAACAAGTTGCCTCAGGTGAAATTGAAGTTGTCGCTGATGAATTAACAATCTTGAACAAAGCCGAAACACCTCCCTTTGAAATTAAGGATGAGATTGATGTAAACGAAGAAACCCGCTTAAAGTATCGCTATCTCGATTTGCGTCGAACACCGCTTCAGCAGAGTTTGCTTACTCGCCATAAAATGTATCAAACAACACGACGCTATTTTGATGAATTAAATTTTGTTGAAATTGAAACTCCGATTCTGATGAAGAGTACACCCGAAGGTGCACGCGATTATCTTGTGCCGAGCCGTGTCCATCCTGGAAAATTTTATGCACTCCCGCAATCGCCGCAAACCTATAAACAAATTTTGATGGTTGCTGGCTTCGACCGCTATTTTCAAATCGTGAAATGTTTTCGCGATGAAGACTTGCGCGCTGATCGTCAACCGGAGTTTACTCAGATCGATGTTGAAATGTCGTTTGTAGATGAACAGGATATTTTTTCGATGGCTGAAGGATTGATGGTCAGAATGTTTAAGGAGATAAAAGGAATTGATATCAAAACTCCTTTCAGAATGCTCACATATAAAGATGCTATCGAAAAATACGGTTCTGACAAACCTGATACACGTTTCGATTTAACATTTACAAATTTGAATGATGTTTTATCCAACATTGATTTTAAAGTATTCAGCGAAACGATTAAAAAGGGGGGAGTTGTTTCAGGTTTTGCAGTTCCGAATTGTGCCACCTATTCACGAAGCCAACTCGACAACCTTACTGAGTTTGTGAAAAAAATTGGAGCCGGCGGTTTAGTGTGGATGCGTGTAACTGAAAACGGTATCGAAACACCCATCGAAAAATTTTTGGGAAAACAAGTTTTGGATGACATCCGAACAAAAATGAATGCACAAATCGGAGACTTGATTTTATTGATATCCGATGAGTGGTCGAAAGCTTACAATATTTTAGGAGCACTCAGGTTGGAAATGGCTGATCGTCTGAATTTAATGGATAATAACAAATTTGAATTACTTTGGGTTACGGACTTTCCGTTGTTAGAATTCGTTCCCGAAGAGAATCGTTTTGTTGCTGTTCACCATCCATTCACATCGCCGAAAATTGAAGACCTGCCGTTGCTTGAAACGGAAACGAAAAAAGTTCGTGCCCGTGCATACGACTTGGTTTTAAACGGCAGCGAAATTGCTGGCGGCAGCATTCGTATTTTCAATCAAGAGTTACAAAGCAAGATGTTTAATTTGCTCGGCATTAGTGAGGAAGAAGCACAAAAGAAATTCGGTTTCTTACTCGATGCATTCAAATATGGCGCTCCTCCGCATGGCGGTATTGCTTTCGGCTTCGATAGAATTGCAATGCTGCTGACAGGACAGAAATCGATTCGTGATGTAATAGCATTCCCGAAAACTACAAGTGCAACATCGTTAATGGACGATTCACCATCGGAAGTCGACACAAGACAATTGAATGAGTTACATATAAAGGTAGTATAAAAAAGAATCAAGTAAAATAATTAGGATAAATCAATGGAAAACCTATCAAAACGAATCACTTTTAATCCTGCACAATGCGGCGGGCGACCCTGTATAAGAGGAATGCGAATCCGAGTATCCGATGTTCTCGATCTACTAGCATCCGGAATGAGTGCACAACAAATATTAGATGAGATGCCTGACCTCGAGATTGAAGATATTCATGCATGCCTACAGTATGCTTCTCATAATATTGATCATCCAATTGTAGCAGCGTGACTATAATCCTTGATGCACAACTTTCTCCGATGCTTGCTCATTGGATGGAAAAAGAATTTTTAGTGAAAGCAATTCCAGTTCGTGATATCGGTTTGCGAGATTCTTCTGACGAAACTATTTTTAGAAAAGCACTTGAACTCTCGGCAATTGTAATGACAAAAGATATTGATTTTCTGAAACTTCAAAAAAGGTTTGGTGCTCCGCCTCAAGTTATTTGGATACGCTGCGGAAATACATCTGATCTGAGAATGCGAAAAATACTAAAAAAAACATTTCCCGATACACTAAAGTTACTACAAGAAGGTGAAAAGATCGTAGAAATTCGAGATATTTTAGAGTGAATACATCGAATTAATTTAACTTGAAATTTACTCAGAATGTTAAAAGAGTTACATATAAAAGTAGTTGAGTAGTGAGCGAAGAGCAATGAGCTTTGAGCATAGAGCGATGGAATTATGAAATTATGGAACGATGGATTGATGGAATAACAGAAAGGTTAATATTATGCGAAATATATTTCTCCTCAATGTTATTATTTTACTTTTAACTTTGGATAACGATTTGTATTCAAATCAGGATGAAGACATGGTAAATAGTTATAAGAAAAATAGTGTCGAATTCGGTTTTGCACTCGAATTAAATCACGTCGAAATTAATTACAGGCGTTTATGGCTTCCATTTTTAAGCACTGATATGAATTTCATGCCGATGCAACCCGGAGGTATAAATCTTGGAATTTCAATTTATCCGCTATCTTTTTTATTTTTTAATTGTTTCTACGGTTATCCGGTTTATAATCAATACTCTACCTGCGGTGGTCCGAGCTTTACCGCAAATTATGATTATAGTATCAAATATGGAGTGCAGATTCCGATAATCAGAAAAGATGAATATTTTGTTTCGATTTCTAATATGAATATCTGGTTCGTGGATAGAGACTATAATTATACATCAGGATTTTATTCCTCTGAAGTCGAAGTAGAACAAAAGACACGTCGGGAAATTCGGAAATATAATTTTTTCAAACTCGGCATTGGTGTAAAATTTTAAAATCATAAATCATAAATCATAAACTTGCCCTGAGTTAGTCCCTTTTTAAGGGACGAGTCGAAGGGTCTAAAATCTAACAAAGGAGAAAATATGGTCGGAATTGTAGGTTACGGTTCATACCTGCCAAGGTATCGAATAAAAGCTGAAGTTATCGCAAAGCAGTGGGGTTCGGACCCCGCAGCAATTATAAGGGGATTACAGCTTAACGAAAAAACTGTCCCCGGACAAGATGAGGACACAATAACTATTTCAGTTGCAGCAGCACGCGACGCAGTGAAACGGGCGAATATCAATCCTCAAGATATCGGAGCTGTTTACATCGGCTCGGAGTCGCATCCGTATGCAGTAAAACCAAGCGGCGCAACTCTGATTGATGCACTCGGAATTGGTCCGGATGTTCACGTTGCAAGCTACGAGTTTGCTTGTAAAGCCGGCTCCGAAGCAATGTATGTGGCTTACAGTCTTGTTAAGTCGGGTGAAATGAAATACGCGATGGGCATTGGCGCCGATACATCGCAAGGTGCGCCCGGCGATGCGCTTGAATACTCGGCTTCGGCTGGCGGTGCTGCTTTCATTATGGGAAAAGAAAAAGTAGCCGCTGAAATTCTTTTTACACATTCATACACATCCGATACACCCGATTTTTGGAGGAGAGAAGGCGAGTTCTATCCGCGTCATGCCGGAAGATTTACCGGCGATCCCGCTTATTTCAAACACATAATGGGTGCGGCGAATGCGATGTTGGAAAAATCTAAAATGAGTCCGAAAGATTTTAAGTATGCAGTTTTCCACATGCCTAATGGAAAATTTCCTCAAGAAGTTGGCAAGCGGTTAGGATTTACAAAAGAGCAGCTTGAGGTCGGTTGGATTGTCCCTTGGATGGGCAACACTTATTCGGGCTCGTCGCCGACAGGATTAGCTGCTATACTCGATGTTGCAAAACCGGGCGATTCGATTTTTATGGTGTCGTTCGGTTCGGGTGCCGGAAGCGATGGATTTATTTTCCGTGCGACTGATGAGTTGCCAAAAATTCAAAACTTGGGTGTGAAGTTGCGCGATATGCTGCTCAACAACCAAATTTATTTAAACTACGGCGAGTATGCAAAATTTCGCCACAAAATTAAAATTAATGAGTAAATAATAAACAGTGAACTATATGAAATCTATTGTTATATCTCCAAAAAATGATTCTGAACTGACGTTTGTTTCCACTTTGCTTAAAAAATTATCGATACCCACAAAAGTATTATCTGAAGAAGAGATTGAAGATTTAGGACTCTCAATACTAATGAGGGAAGCAGATAGAAATAAAAAAGTTAGTCGCGAGACAATCATGAGGAAATTGAAATCCTAATGCACGTATAGTTCACAGAAAAGATATCTATAAAGTTTTTCCATAAAAAAGTAAAAGGAAATAAAAGGAGAATCAATTATGAGAGACGTAGTTGTAATCGGAGCTGGCATGACTAAGTTCGGCGAGCTTTGGGATAAATCGATTAAAGATATTTTCGTCGAAGCTTCATTAAAAGCAATTAAAGATTCAGGAGTTGACCACATCGACTCGATCTATGTCGGTGCGATGTCGTCGGGATTGTTCGTCGGTCAGGAACATTTGGGTGCAATTCTGGCTGACTATTTAGGAATGAATCCTGTCCCCGCAACACGAGTCGAATCGGCTTGTGCATCGGGCGGTGCAGCATTTCGACAAGCATATTTAGAAGTTGCTTCGGGTGCAAGCGAGATAGTGCTTGCCGGCGGAGTTGAAAAAATGAACGACGGAGCCGATGTAACTGAAGTGTTAGCCACTGCGGCAGATCAGGAATACGAAGTTTATCAAGGAATAACTTTCCCCGGTTTATATGCGATGATTGCTAAAGCACACATGCATCAGTATGGAACAACACGCGAACAACTTGCGGCAGTAGCAGTTAAAAATCACCGCAACGGTTCCAAGAATAAAAATGCGCAATTCGGTTTCGAAGTAACTCCCGAACAGGTGATGAAATCTACAATGGTTTCCGACCCGCTTCGTTTGTTGGATTGTTCACCCGTTACCGATGGCGGTGCGGCAGTAATTGTTGCCTCGATGGACGTTGCTAAAAAATTAAATAAAAATTTTGTGCGTGTTATTGCTTCGGCGCAAGCTTCCGATACTATCGCACTTCACAGCCGCGAAAGTTTTACCACTTTAAATTCTGTCGTTAAAGCTGCCGAGAAAGCATACCGTATGGCTGGCATAAAACCGACAGATTTGAACCTGTGTGAAGTTCACGATTGCTTCACGATTGCCGAGATTGTTGTTTCGGAAGATTTAGGATTTTTCGAGAAAGGCAAAGGCGGCGAAGCTGTTTTAAATGGATTGACTTCAATCGAAAGCGGAAAAATTCCAATCAACACAAGCGGCGGATTGAAATCGAAAGGTCATCCCGTTGGCGCTACCGGAATTGCTCAGATTATCGAGTTGTTCGAACAACTTAACGGCAAAGCAGGCGG
Organism: Bacteroidota bacterium; assembly: GCA_030682385.1. Taxonomy (GTDB): domain Bacteria; phylum Bacteroidota; class Ignavibacteria; order UBA10030; family BY39; genus JASEGV01. Next base: position 2,506 of record JAUXOG010000076.1, on the reverse strand, counting down.
CAGACAAGTAAAGAATGCCCGGATAGGAATGGCTCAGAATATGGGCGGTTCGGGTGCAAGCAGTGTAATACATATTTTGGAGGTCAAATGATTACAGCAAGATATCATCGCGAAATTCCGCAGCGTTACCGGCTTGAAGCAGGGAAATGCAAAAAGTGCGGCTTCATAGCATTCCCGCACCGGCTTGTATGCCCGAAATGCAAGTCGCAGGATTTTGAAACTATTCGATTAAGCGACGAGGGTAAAATACTCACATTCACAATTGTGCGGGTTGCATCGGATAAATTTTCAAAACAAACTCCGTTTGCAGTCGGAATTGTTGAGTTGAAAGAAGGTGTAAAACTCACAACTCAGATTGCAGATGTTGATGTTGACAAACTTGAAATCGGACAGAAGGTGAAAATTGTATTCCGTAAAATACAGGAAGACGGCAAAGCCGGGATACTGTGCTACGGGTATAAAGCAGTATTAATATAAGTGTGGTTCTAATAATAAAAAATGAATAATGAATATTGAATAATGAACAACGAATGGCGAATGTCCAAGTGGAAATTTACTTCAAAATTCATAATTCCTTGTTCGATATTCGACATTCTTTCCTGCCTGTGCGGGCACGCAGGCAGGTAGATTTTTAGAACCACCCATAAGTAAAGCAAAACCTCCCGAAGATTTGGAAACGAATTTTTAGGAGGTTAATGAATATCAACCTGAGATAAATTTTACAAGAGAGATAGTCAAACTTTAAATAAAAAATCAAAAATTATTGGCATTGTCCTTAAGTAGTGTTTTTGCTATGGGGTGCTGCTTTTCGGCAACGCCGTTAGCCCGCAACAATAATTGATTGCGAATTCGGATGAAAGACATTTTAGATAATTTGTGGAATAATAAAGAATGGTTGTTTTCAGGCCTTGGCATCGTTATCATCGGTGCTATTTTCAGTCTAATACGCAACTATAAAAATTCAAAACTTAAGGTTAAACTTTCGCTTACCGTTGAAATTGTTCAAATTGCAGAGAGATTTGGTCCTAGTACTCCAATGTTAACGGTTAGGATTACCAATGCTGGTAAATGTGATATTAATGTGCGACACCTTTTTATTGTTACATCAAAGAAAATACGCGACACAAAATTCTTCCAAGTTCATAAAAAGGATCCGACATTTCAGCTTCCATTTGAATTATTGCCCAGACATGAAAGATCTATTCCGTTACGTTCCCAGGATCTTTCAGAGCATATTCTTGCCAACTTAAAGGAGAGAAATACAATTCGAGTGGCAGTCGAAGATACCTTGGGTAAAAAGTATTATTCTAATCGATTTACAGTGAGACAAATAAATGAACATAATCGTATTGCAGAGATAGAATAATGTTGCTGGCTAACCCCCAACTTAAAGCGACCACTTCTTACGATGCGGTCGTTTGATGTGGTTATTGGGTTTAGCTTTTCAAAGCAAGTTTGTTGTGTAAAAGTGTGATTAGTTAACAAAGTTTATTTTAAAACAAAAAGGTGATTTGCAATTGGGGCACCGCTTATCGGCAACGCCGTTATAAAGCTTAAAATAATTGTGTTAAAAATATTATCAAAAATATTATTAAGAATATTAAAAGCACTTGTTGGACTGATTTTAATATTCATATTTCATATTCCTCGCTTTTTATTTTCAGTAATGGAAATTTCTTATGCATATGTTTTTAATAATCAATCAAATCTAACTGCAAATCCAGAGGAACACCTTAAAAGGGCGAAGAAAATGCTTAATAAAAATAAAAACTCACTGTTGTTATATGTGGCAATTGAAATAAGATTTGCTTTGGAAAGGATGATTCAACATCAATTATTATTAACAGATAAAATATCAAAGAGAATGCTCGATGAATATAATCCAGTAAAAAAACAAAATAATATTTTAAAATTAGAACCCGATTCCGAATTTGCACATAATATTTATTTTATTAACAAAGAAACAAACCAAAAAATATTATGGGGTGCATATAAACCATTCGATTCAGAAAAAATAAAATATATTCAAGGAAGATTAGGAGATTTGTTACATCCAAAAGATGGAATAGCTCTTGGAATTTCTAATGATAAATGGTATTTAGATACAAGAGAATTTTTAATCTCATCGTATAAATATTTGAGTGATAATCTTAAAGATAATTATTCATTTTTTCTATATAAAGGAATAGATAATTTTGAATTAGAAAAAGTAAATTAGTAACGCTTTATAACCAGCCAATCCCCGATAAAATACATCGGGACAGGCAAGCGGACAGCCCCGCCAGTTTTGGAAAGGTGTGTCCGTCATCCGTCAGTTGACGGAGACGGATTGTGTATCGTAATCCATAAATAAAAATATATTCCACTGATGAGTAATTCTATTTCTAAAATATCAGGTGTATCATTAATCGTTATCGCAGTAATCGGCTTTATCACAGTCGCTGATGAATTCAGGCATACGGGTGAGCTTATAGGTGTTTCAGGTATTTTATTTGCCGGTATAATT
>JAUXOG010000039.1 GCA_030682385.1 Bacteroidota bacterium | reverse complement strand
CGAAAGTGGTAGATCAAGCAGGAAATTATAAGTTTCGTCGAATAGTTCATCCGTTTCACCGGGAAAACCAACTATTACATCCGAACCGATGCCTGCCGAATTATCTTTCAATTTGATATAGGCAATCAGCTTTTGAAAATCTTCTCTCGTGTGCCGGCGCCTCATTAGACGCAGGACTTCGTTCGAACCGCTCTGCAACGGAATATGAAAATGATTACACAATTTATCCGACTCTAAAATAAAATTGACTAATTCCTCAGTCAATAAATTTGGTTCGATTGAACTCACTCTGATTCGTTCGATTCCATCAACTTCAACAAGCGCTTTGAGTAACAGCAATAAATTTGTTTCGCTTGTTTTTCCAAAATCACCAACATTAACTCCTGAAAGAACAATTTCCTTGTAACCTTTTTCGGCTAACCAACGGGCTTGCGTTACAGAAGTTTCGATCGACTGGCTTCGGCTTGAACCTCGTGCGAGCGGAATTGTGCAGTAAGAGCATAGAAAATCGCAACCGTCTTGTACTTTCAAGAATGCTCGTGTTCTTTCATCAGCTTCACCCGAATATGCAAGACCAAAATCGTTTGCATCTTTAATTTCGGAAACAAACACTTGAGGCGAGTTATTTTTTTTAAAAGAATTGCAGTGACCGAAGAGATTAAATTTCTCCTGTGTCCCTAAAACCAAATCAACACCCGCGATAGAAGCTACTTCTTCGGGACGCAGTTGAGCATAACATCCCGTTACAATTATAAAGGCGTCCGGCGATTTTCTAACAGCGCTTCGTATAATTTTTTTGCATTCTCTATCTGCTCTTTGAGAAACGCTGCAAGTATTGATTATATAAACATCGGCTTTTTCGGCAAATGGAGATACGGTGAATCCGTTCTCGATAAACTGTCTGCCAATAGTTGATGTTTCAGCAAAATTTAATTTGCAACCTAAAGTATGGAATGCTACACGCTTCATAAACTACATTTTACTTAATACAAAAAAGAGTTGACCCTTACGAGCCAACTCTTTTAACATTAATGAAATTAAATGATTACTGAATTTCATCAGGCGCCGGAGCGTTACCTAATTCCTCAAACGAAGCAATTTCGGAAGGCTGTGGAGCTTTCACGAAATCTTTTATCGTCATTGGAGGTAATTTGTGTTCACCTACATACTCATCAACCACTTTTTGTTCTTTGCCTCTTAAATATTCGATTACGGAAAGAACAATTTTTTTTGCGTCTTTATCGAACTCAATAACTTTCAAGCTCAACACATCGCCAACTTTAAAAGTATCAGCGATATTTTTGACTTGAATAGTTGCGAGTTGAGATGCGGGAACAAATCCTTCAACACCGAGAGGTAATTCAACAATAACACCTTTTTCGATAATTCGTGTGAGTGTTCCATCAATTTCGACACCAACTTTATAAGCTGTTTCGAAAGCGTCCCACGGGTTTTCCATGATTTGTTTATGACCTAATGATATCCTTCGTTGTTCAACATCGACACCGAGAATTACAACATCGATGGATTGGTTCTTCTTCACAACTTCGCCTGGATGTCGAATTTTCTTCGTCCACGACAAATCGGAAATATGAATTAAACCATCGACTCCTTGTTCAAGTTCAACGAATACGCCGAAGTTGGTCAGGTTACGAACAGCACCCCGGTGCTTTGAACCAACGGGATACTTCTGCAGTAAATTATACCACGGGTCCGGTTCCAATTGTTTAATTCCAAGTGATATCTTTTTATTTTCTTTATCGAGACTCAAAATAATCGCATCGACCATTTGTCCCATAGATACAACTTGAGACGGATGCTTGATGTGTTGAGTCCAACTCATTTCTGAAATATGAATCAGTCCTTCTATTCCCTTCTCAATTTCTACAAATGCTCCATAATCGGTAAGGGAAACAATTTTACCGTTAATTTTCATTCCTACAGGATATTTCTCTTCGATATTTTCCCAAGGATGAGCAGAAAGCTGTTTAAGTCCGAGTGAAATTCGCTTCTTCTCAGGGTCATATTCAGTTACCACAACGTTGATTACTTGATCGAGTTTTACAACTTCAGTCGGATGATTGATTCTGCCCCACGATAAATCTGTGATGTGAATTAAACCATCCACGCCGCCCAAATCAACGAACACACCAAAGTCAGCAATTGCTTTTACTGTTCCTTCAAGTATTTGTCCTTTTTCAATCGAGCCGAGGATAGCATTTCTTTGGTCTGCCATTTCTTCTTCAACAAGAACTTTGTGGCTAACGACAATGTTTTCTGCTGTGTTATTTACTTTAACAATTTTCAAATCCATCGTTTTATCAATGAATTGGTCGAAGTCGCGAATCGGTTTTACGTCAATCTGAGATCCGGGAAGGAATGCTTCGATTCCCCACACATCCACTACGAGTCCACCTTTTATCCGTCGTAAAATTTTCCCTTGAATAATTTCGCCGGTTTCGTGTACAGTAGTAACTCTTTCCCAAACACGCATAAAGTCGGCACGCTTCCGCGACAGCACTAGTTGACCATCTTTATTTTCTACGCTTTCGAGAAACACTTCGATCTCGTCTCCAACTTTGAGTTCGTCGATATTTGAAAATTCTCCGATTGGCACGCTGCCCTCCGATTTGAATCCAATATCTATCGATACTTCATTTTCGCCGATAGCAACAATTTTTCCTTTAACAAGTTGGTTGGCGGAAACTTTGCCAAAAGTTGCTTCATACAAACTCGTAAGTTGTTTGGATTCCTCTTCGCTGTATTCTTCCTCCATAATCCTATTTAAAATAAAAGCAGGGTCTTGATTTGTTACCGGAATTATTTTTTTCTCTGCATCTTGAATCAACGCTGCTGAATCAGTGGCAGATTGTACTTTTGTTTCATCTAACATTAAACCTCCTAAGGTTTCTTAATCTGTTTTTTAAACAGACGTTCTCGAATACCTGTGATCTTTTATCCACCATCAAGAAAAAGTCTCACACGCATCAAGAAAAATAATTTTAGTTATTATTTTTGTTTATTAATGATGGTTTGAAAAATTTTTAATTTGTTACTCTTTCAACAAAGTTCTTAACTTGCTGCATCAACCATTGTGGTGTCGATGTTGCACCGCTGATACCAACAGTTTTTGCACCAACGAACCAGTCGAGGCTAATTTCATTTTCATCTTCTACAAAATACGAACGCTCGTTTGCGTTTTTACAAATCGTGTAAAGAACTTTACCGTTTGAACTCGATTTGCCGGCTACGAAAATAACGACGTCGTTTTGTTTAGCAAATTCCCGGAGTTTATTCTCACGCCCCGACACTTGTCCGCAAATAGTGTCTTTCGCAACAAATTGGACAGCCTCGTCCTCAAAGGAATCTACTACCAATTCATTAATCCGCTTTTTTAATTCATCGCGAATTTTATAAAACGTAGTCTTATCCATCGTTGTCTGCGAAAACAGAACTGTATTCTTATTACAATCTACTGAATCAACATCATTGAGCGATCCAATTACAATACCTTTACCATTTATCTGCCCTAACAATCCGATTACTTCGGCGTGGTTCTTTTTTCCAAAAATAACTACTTGGTAACCTAACGCATCGTAATTTCGGATTCGTTCTTGTACCTTTGTAACTACCGGACAAGTTGCATCTATCAGTGTTATGTTGAATTTCTTGGCTAAATCGTAAGTTTCAGGTGGTTCACCATGTGCGCGAATTAAAACTGTAGAATTTTCGATTTTGTGAAAATCATCACGAGTAATGGTTACCAAACCTAATTTGTTTAATCGTGAAATTTCAGAGGGATTGTGAATTATCTCACCTAAACAGTACAACTTGTTCGATTTATTTAATTCGTCTTCAGCTATGTTGATTGTACGAACAACGCCCCAGCAAAATCCTGAATTTTTATCTATACTAACTATCAATTTTCTTTATTATTTCTAAAGCTTTATTTACGATAAAATCAACTTGTTGATTTATCGTTAAGTTCGAGGTATCCAAAATAATTCCATCGTCGGCTTTTTTCAACGGGCTTTCGGTGCGATTTGAATCTTTCGCATCGCGCTCATTGATATCTTTGATCAAATCTGCAAAATCAGCAGTAGTTCCTTTTTCAGCAAGCTCTTTCTGTCGTCGTTTTGCTCTTTCCTCGATGGAGGCAATCATAAATATTTTTAAATCGGCATTCGGAACTACAACAGTACCAATATCGCGACCTTCAAGAACAACTCCGCCATCGGTGCACATTCTCCGTTGTTGAGCTACCATTAAATCTCTTACGCGCTTATAACTGCTAATGGCGCTAACAGCAGAGGTTACTTCTTTGTTCCGTATAGTTTCTGTTACGTCTTTTCCGTTTAATAAAACTTTTGTTACTCTGTTTTTTCGTTCAAACTCAATTTTACAATCGCGAATTGCATTATAAACCGATTTTTCATCTTCCGGATCGATATTATCTTTTATAATTTTCAGTGTAAGTGCCCGATACATTGCACCGGTATCAACATGAATGTAATTTAGCTTTTCGGCTGTAAGTTTAGCTGTTGTTGATTTTCCGGAGGCAGCGGGTCCGTCTATTGCAATAACTATTTGCTTCAATTTTTGAAAAATATACTTAATTTTCTGTTCTTAAGCAAAAGTTAAATTATTTTCTTAATTGATGGTATATTGAAGCGACAGCAAAAATTTTAATGGCATCCCACCATGAAAAAATTAAGAAACCACTCATCAACGATTTAGCAATATCATTGAAAAATATAAAGTTTAAGTAAACAGTGCCGAAACTGAAAATTATTAACATCCCTACTGTAACCGAAATAATTGTCCATATATACTTGCCATTTAGCGTAACTAAATATCCTGTAACAAAAGCTGCGATCGGGAAACTCAACAGATATCCACCGGTAGGTCCGATTAATTTAGCAAAACCAAAACTAAAACCTGCAAACAAAGGCAATCCGATTATACCGAGAGACAAATAAATTAGCTGACTGAAAAATGCGTTTCGAGCGCCAAGTACAACACCCGAAAGCAGAACAAAAAATGTTTGAAGTGTAAATGGAACAGGTTGAGTGGGAATTTCGACCCACGCTCCAACTGCAGTTAGCGCTACGAATGCGAAAACCAACGTGGCTTGAACGGTTAAACCGTATCGTAAAATGAAATGAGGTTGAATAGTTAATGATTTTGAAATTTGCATTTTATCTCCTTGATAGATTATGTAACCAGTTAATAGTCAATTGTAAAATATTATTTAGTGTGCTATCATTTCTATTAGTAGGTGTCTCAGTACCAAAAATGTGTCCTACTTTTGGAATTTTAACAAGTTGTGTTTGTGCGTCTGCTGATAAATCAAATAACTTCTCGGCTTCAGAAACTTTGGCGATCAGATCTTCTATGCCATGGACTATTAGCCAAGGAATATTTATTCGACTTGCTGCTTTATACAAATCAAATTTGACTCTATTTTTTTCGATGTCTTCAAGATAATCGATTTTCATTCGAATCGGATGCGATTCAGTTTCTTTCGAGAGTGATAAAAATCCTGACTGTCGCCAATTGTTCTTTTGATGCGCTGTCCAACGATCGTAATAAGCTATACTTGCCCAAGTTACCAATTTTTTAATTCTTTTATCCGATGAAGCTATTAACAGGGCATTAGCGGCACCGCGTGAATGTCCTAATAAGAAAATATTTTCCGTGTCGATACAAAACTCTTCCAAATTGCCATCAGTAATTGTATCTATTACATTCCGAATGTCGGCTAACTCTTGCGAAACAGTGTTGGCAGCAAACTTTTCGAGGTTCGTTATGCGATTTCGTTGTTCTTCAACACCATTATGGGAATAATTCAGAACAATTGAACAATAATTTGCCTGCGCCATTTTTTCGCCGATGTAAGGAAAATGACCCCAATCTTTAAAAGCCATAAAACCGGGACAGACGATAACGCAGGGAATTTTTTCAAAGAACTTTTTATCATCGGCAGAATAATTATTCGGTACACGAACATCGCATCTAAAAATATCGCTTAAGCTATTCCGAAATTCAATTTCTTTTTTAATAATTTTAGAAATGTTATCCAATGCTCTATAATTTTGTCAAAATATAAAGAAATAATCTAATAATTCAAATCATTTCGATTGAACTAACTCCTTGATCGACTGCAATGAAGTTAAGAAATAATACGTTAGCCAACTGACGATACCCAGTAACTTAAACCCGTCTTCGCACACAATCCAATAAGGATTAAAGAGCCACCTCTCTCGTAATTCATCAAATACGATTGAAATGAAGAAAAACAGAAAAGCAAAAAACAAAACCAAAAAATTGCTCGCTAAAATATTTTTCCGGAAGACAACAAGATAAATAATACCTAGAACTCCATAAATGATATATACCGTACCCGAATGTATATTAAAGAAACGAGGGTATATAATTTCATGGAACAAGAAAAAATCATCGAAAAGCATAATAACAGTTATAACAGCGGCGAAGATGTAAAACCATTGCACTTGTCTGCTGGCTCGGAATTGATAACAAACTACAGAGATAAAAAATAAAATACCCGCCGTTACTGACCAGAATATTATCCCGATGTTCGAAACAAAACCTGTATAGATTGGACTATTAGTAATGAAGAAAAAATCCTGAAAAAAGAAAGTTATGGGTCTCTCTAATTTTAGACTTATTGCAATGATTAAGCCAAGAAATACAACTACCGGTAACCATGTCAACAGAACCACCAATAAGATATTGCGCCTTTGTTCCTTGAGTTGCGTAACAATTTTCACTTCAAAAGCCCTTTCTCTGATTAAGAATGAAATCAATATAATAAAATTTGTCAATTTTAGAAACTGCACATATTAGCAGTAATGTGTAGCTAAACTCATTCTATTATTCAAACTTAAACTTTTAGGGGTAAAAAAACGCCTTGCTAAATTCTAAAGATTTATGTATATTGAAACTCAAAATTATCAAAATTTATACGGGTTTCAGTAACTTTACCCAAATAATTAACAAAGCGAATATAATTTTATGCCGGATCTTCAATTATTTTCAGGTAGATCGAATCCGCAATTAGCTAAAGCAATCAGCAAGCGGCTCGGCATTCCCTTAGGGAAATGTCAGATAGTAAATTTCAGTGATGGCGAAATTTGGGTCAAATATACTGAAAATATACGTGGGTCGGATGTTTTTATTATCCAATCGACAAATCCACCGTCAGACAATTTGATGGAATTGTTGATAATGTTAGATGCAGCAAAGAGAGCATCTGCCAAAAGAGTTACTGTAGTTATCCCTTATTTTGGGTATGCTCGACAGGACAGGAAAGATCAACCTCGAGTATCTATTACAGCAAAGCTCGTAGCAAATTTGCTAACTACAGCAGGCGCCGATCGTGTAATCACTATGGATTTACATGCTGCTCAAATACAAGGTTTTTTCGATATTCCCGTTGATCATTTGTATTCATCTGCAATATTTGCACCGTACTTTAAGCAACATAAAATTCCAAACTTGGCGGTAGTTTCGCCCGATGTTGGAAGTATAAAATTAGCCCGTTCGTATGCCAAACGTTTAGACGCTGAACTCATACTGATTGACAAACGTAGGCCTAAAGCGAATCAAGTTGAAGTCATGAATATAATCGGGACTGCTGTAAATCGAAATATTCTGATTGTAGATGATTTAATAGATACCGGTGGAACGTTTATTAATGCAGTACGAGCATTAAAAGAAGCTGGCGCAAAAGATATTTATGGCGCTTGCACTCATCCGATACTGTCGGGTGATGCAGCAAAGAAAATTCAAGAATCGGAAATTAAAAAATTATACATTACAAATTCGGTCGCTTTTACACAAAATTCAAAGAAATTGGATAAAATTCAATGTCTATCAGCCGACCGGTTATTTGCAGAAGCAATAAAACGATGTTATAAAAATCAGTCGATAAGTTCGTTATTTGATATTTACAAAGGATAATTAATCATTAAAGGAAAAAAGAATGGCAGAAGTAATTTTACATGCTGAATTAAGGGAATTAAAAGGAAAAAAACCCGGTGCACTACGGCGTGAAGGAAAAATTCCAGGAATTTTTTACATACACGGCGAGAATAATTTAACAGTCGCTTTACCGGAAAAAAGCCTTTTGAAACTTATACATTCATCTGAGACAAACCTAATCAATCTTAAATTAAGCGATGGCACTGAAAAGCGATGCATCCTTAAAGATGTACAGCTTGACCCTGTAACCGAAAAACCAGTCCATGTTGATTTGCAAGGAGTGAGGGCTGATGAAAAATTAACGTTGGATATTCCGGTCGTCATTATCGGAGGAATCCCGAAAGGTGTTCGCGAGGGTGGAATTTTACAACATATCATACATAAATTAAAAATTTCTTGTTTACCAGAACACATTCCTCAACACATCGCAATAAACGCTGAAGAACTTCTGATCAATCAGTCGGTTCACATAAAAGATTTGAAAGTGGAAAATTTTGTGGTTCTTGATAATGAAAATAACACCATCATTGCCATCCTTCCACCACTGGTTGAAAAAGTAGTTGCCGAGGTCGCAGTAGAAGCAGTTGCAGAACCAGAAGTAGTTGGCAAGGGCAAAAAAGCAGCCGAAGGTGAAGAAGAAGCTGCCGATTAAATAATTTATTTATCATTAACTAACTCATAGATTTAATAAGTGTATTTCATTATAGGATTAGGAAATCCTGGTTCAGAATACGAAGGTACTCGACATAATGTTGGTTTCCGCGTTATTGATACTTTATGCGAAAGATTGAACACAAAACTATTCGCAGGACGCGGTGAGTATTTCATAAGTTTTACTACCTATCAAGGGAAAAAGGTTGGCTTGGTAAAACCGATTACTTACATGAACAACAGCGGTTTGGCAATCGTTGATTTAATTGAACGATTCAAAGCAGTACCCGAAAATATTTTGGTAGTTTGCGATGACTTTGAACTTCCACTCGGAACACTTCGTTTGCGGCAAAGGGGCAACGACGGTGGACACAATGGATTGTTTTCAATAATTCATCATATCCAAAAGCAAAACTTTCCACGTTTACGATGTGGGATCGCTGGAGTTACTATGCCTCGTCTAAAAACAGAAAAAGCGCAATATGTGCTCTCCACTTTCGAAGAAAATGAAAAACCGATTGTTGACGAAATGATTACGACGGCACGGAATGCGTCGCTCACATTTTTGAGCGATGGCATCGCTCCTGCTATGAACAAATATAACACAAAAAAAACGGAGTAAAATTATTCGTATGGCTTTACTATCAAATTTATCTATCGTTCTTGGATTTTTAGGTTTAATTGTAGCATTAGTAATTTACCTATCAATCAAACGGCAATCCGCCGGAAATGAAAAAATGAAAGGCATCGCTTCACAAATTCAAATTGGAGCAATGGCTTTTTTGAAACGAGAATACTATGTATTACTCTTCTTTGTACTCATCGTATTTCTTTTATTAGGCATCTTCCTAAGTTGGCAAACAGCTACTGCTTTTATTAGCGGTGCAGTTAGTTCTGTACTTGCAGGTTTCTTCGGGATGACCGCTGCAACAAAAGCAAACGTAAGAACTGCACAAGCGGCAAAAGAAAAGGGACAAGGGTCTGCCTTGTTAGTCGCTTTTAACGGCGGTGCTGTTATGGGTGTTAGTGTTGCAAGTCTTGGTTTGATCGGAGTTGGAATCTTTTTCTATTTCTTTGGAAGCCCTGAAACTGCAAATGTTATAAATGGTTTTGCTATGGGGGCAAGTTCGATTGCTCTTTTTGCACGCGTAGGTGGCGGTATTTACACAAAAGCTGCTGATGTCGGCTCTGATTTAGTCGGCAAAGTAGAAGCCGGTATTCCTGAAGATGACCCTCGCAACCCCGGTGTTATTGCAGATCTCGTTGGCGATAACGTTGGAGACGTAGCAGGTATGGGTGCTGACATTTTCGAATCTTATGTCGGCTCTATTGTTGCAACTATTGCTATCGCAGCTACTCTGCTTCCTGAAGGTTTAAATTTATTAAAAGCTGTTCCCACTGTAACCGATTTCGACATCAAAGGTATTTTAATGGCTCTTCCGATAGTTCTTGCTGCCATAGGTTTACTCGCATCATTTATCGGTATCGGTTCAATGCGCATTCTAAAACAATTCTCACCCGCTGCTGCTTTGCGTTATTCAACATTCATTTCTGCCGGCATATTCTTACTCGGTAGTTTATACATTACACAAGTATTTCATGTGAACAATAATGTTTTCTGGGCGATATTCTTCGGAACGATTGGCGGAATTTTTATCGGACTTATAACAGAATATTATACATCATCAAAACCAGTCAAACGAATAGGCGAAGCGAGTAAAACCGGTGCAGCAACAAACATCATTCACGGATTAGCAGTCGGTTTGGAATCGGTAGCCTTACCGGTTCTCGCAATTTGTGTCGCGATATTTGTTTCAAACGAAGTTGCCGGACTTTACGGAATCGGAATTGCTGCTGTCGGTATGTTAGCAACTGTTGGTATTACTATGTCGGTTGATGCTTACGGACCAATCGCCGACAACGCTGGCGGTATATCGGAGATGTCGGGATTAGGACCGGATGTTCGAAAAATTACCGACGGACTTGACGCCCTCGGTAACACTACTGCTGCTATCGGAAAAGGATTTGCTATTGGCTCTGCAGCACTCACAGCGCTTGCTTTATTTGCTGCTTTCTCTCAAGCCGTAAATGCAACCATCGTTACTAAACTTGCAGAAATGAAAGAAGCTGGGGTTGAATTAATTGGGCAATGGAAAATGTATGATTTTTTATTATCACACAACGAAAACCCGTTGCAAATTATGATTACTGAGCCAATTGTAGTAATCGGACTTTTCATAGGTGGTGTACTCCCCTTCTTTATTGCGGCATTAACAATGACTTCGGTAGGAAAAGCTGCCGGAAAAATGGTGGACGAAATCCGCAGACAATTCCGTGAAATTCCCGGATTATTGGCTGGCGATCCAAGTGCTAAACCAGATACTGCACGCTGCGTTGATATTTCAACTTCAGCCGCTCTTCGTGAAATGATTTTACCGGGTGTTACCGCAGTCGTAGCCCCTGTGTTAGTCGGTTTCTTAATCGGACCTGCTGCGTTAGGTGGAATGCTCGCGGGTGCTACAGTAACGGGTGTTTTACTTGCATTAATGATGGCAAATGCAGGCGGAGCTTGGGACAATGCAAAGAAAGCAATTGAAAAAGGCGAAGTTCCGGGCGAGAAGAAAGGTTCCGAAGCTCACAAAGCCGCTGTTGTTGGCGATACTGTAGGAGATCCGTTCAAAGATACAGCCGGACCTTCGATGAATATTTTAATAAAATTGATGTCGGTGGTTTCACTTGTTATAGCACCACTGCTTCTTAGATAAAATTTAAATAAACCCTGCTCGTCCCATAATATTTGGGACGAGCCAGATTTAACAAATAACAATAACTGTCCAAAGGGCAAAAAATGGAAAAAACAAAACGCAATTACGAAACAACATTCATCGTGAATGCATCTTTAGACGATCCGGTAATTGAAGGAATCGTCGAGAAGGTGCAGGAACAAATTACTCGCTACGGCGGCGAAATTACAGCCGTAAATAAATGGGGACGGAAACGACTTGTTTACCCTATTAAGAAAAAAAATAATGGCTACTATGCCTTCATCGAATTTATAGCACATGGAACTGCTATTCAACAAATAGAAAAATTCTACAAACTCGATGAAAATATAATTCGTTATTTAACTATTCAACTTGATAAAAGGGCATTGAAAGCTCAACGACAACTTCCAATCCCTATACCCGACATCGAGGAAATACTTGATACAATTGTATTACCCGGCAAAGAACCACTCTTTGACGATGAAGAAAAAATCAGTTGATATAAAATATGTATAACTTATTAAATGATTAGTACGGAGGTTTTGCCATGGCAGATATAAAACTACCTGAACTCAACAATGTGATGATAGCTGCCAATCGGCGTTACCGCGACAGCGAAAGTAATTGGCAAGAGGAGGTTTGTTTCGTAGGAATTGTAGCATGGAACAAGCTTGCCGAAAGCTGTATCAACCGATTAAAAAAAGGAAACGCAGTGTTTGTCGATGGTGAACTCCAAAGCCGAAATGTAAAAATCGACGAATCGTCCGTACGACCAATCATTGAGATTAAAGCACGAAGAATTCAATTTCTAAATAAATTCGGGAAAAATTTTGAAGCCGAAACACTTAACGGCAGTACTTCAGAAAACAATGAATGCCTGGATATTTTTGAAGATGATTCTTTCGATAAATTTCTTACGAATGAAGAATCAAAACTATTAAAGGAATAATAAAATGAGACGAGTAGAACTTAAAAAATTAGAAACAAATCAATTACGTAAAAAAAGGACTTGTAAATTTTGTGATATTAAAGAAATTTACATCGACTATAAAGATGAGAAAAAAATTCAGAGGTTTTTAAACGAACAAGGTAAAATTATACCTAAACGAATTACAGGAACCTGTTCAAAGCACCAGAGACAATTGGTGGTTGCAATTAAAAGAGCACGACACTTGGCACTACTGCCTTATGTTGGCAATACAATACGATAAAGAGAAGGGAAATTAAAATGAAAATAATATTGAGACGTAACTTCGAAAATTTAGGTAACATCGGCGATGCAGTTGATGTAAAAGGTGGATTTGCCCGTAACTATTTGATTCCTCACGGCATCGCCTATGCAGCTACAAAAGGAAATATGAAAGCTCTTGAAGAAGAGAAAAAACAACACGCATACAGAGAACAGAAGGAAGAACTCAACGCACAAAAACTTGGTTCGAAAATTGAAAATATTTCGGTAACTATCAAGGCAAATGTGGGTGAAGATGAAAAACTCTTCGGTTCGGTTACATCGCAATCCATTAGCGATGCGTTGCAGGAACAAGGATTAATAATTGATAAGCGCATTATTGAACTTGATGAGCCAATTAAAGCTCTTGGAATTTATACAGTCCCTGTAAAACTTCACACAAAAGTTACAGCAAAATTAAAAGTTTGGGTAGTCAGGGAATAATTCAGTTCAAATTCCCCTACCATCAAGATGTAACAAAAAACCCCGTTTTATAAACGGGGTTTTTTATTATTCTGCTACTACTGTAGCTTTCTTTTCCATCCTCGACCGTTCATTGTGGTCGAGATATTTTTTTCGCAGACGCAGCGATTTCGGTGTAACCTCGATGTATTCGTCGTTACCTATCCACTCAATCGCTTGCTCAAGCGAATGTATCCGCGGAGGTTCTAACCGGATTGCATCATCAGCTCCACTGGCACGCATATTCGTTAGTTGCTTCATCTTACAAATATTCACAATCAAATCTTCTTCGCGGGAGTTTTCGCCCACAACCATACCTTTATACACTCTCGTCCCCGGTTCAATAAAAAAAGTGATACGTTCCTGTAATTTAAACATTGCATATCCGGTAGCAAGACCATCTTCGAGCTGAACTACTGCACCCTTATGTCGTGTAGTTACATTCCCTTTGTGCGGTTCATATCCGTGAAAATTGTGATGCAGAATTCCTGTGCCTTTCGTTTCAGTCATAAATTCTGTTCGAAAGCCAAGCAACCCACGTGCAGGCACAACAAACTCGAGCCGTGTGTTCCCTTGCGCTTGAATCATGTTTTTCATAGCTCCGCGGCGTGAACCAAGATTCTCGATCATCGCACCGACAAACTCATCGGGAACGTCCACGATTACATGTTCCATCGGTTCACAAAGCACATCATCAATACGTTTGTAAATAACTTCCGGAGCCGATACTTGGAACTCATATCCTTCGCGCCGCATAGTTTCAATTAGTATAGCAAGATGAAGTTCACCGCGACCGCTTACTTTAAATGTATCGGGTTGTTCTGTTAGCTCGACTCGCATGCTAACATTTGACCTCAATTCACGGATTAACCGTTCATTTATGTGTCGTGTTGTTACATACTTTCCATCTAAACCTGCAAAGGGCGAATTGTTCACAACAATGTTCATCGCAAGGGTTGGCTCCTCGATACTTACAAACTGCAACGGAGTAGGATCGGCGGCATCTGCAATTGTTTCACCGATATCAACATCTTCCATTCCCGCTAATGCAATAATGTCGCCTGCGGATGCTTCTTCAACCTCGATTCGTTTCAAACCCTCGAAGGTATAAATTTTTGTTACGCGGGCATCTTCAATTCCACCTTCCCGATGAATTATTTTCATCGGCGAACCGAGTCGTATTGTCCCTCTGTCAACTCGTCCGATTCCTAACCTGCCAAGATATTCACTATAATCAATCGTGGTAACGAGCATCTGAAACGGCGACACGCTATCTGATGGCGGACGTGGAATTTTATTCACTATCGCCTCGAACAATGGAACCAAGTTAGTACTTTCTTCATCTAATTCACTCTTCGCAATCCCAAATTTAGCGATGCAGTAAATAATCGGAAAATCCAATTGATGATCGTGCGCCCCAAGCGATAGAAATAAATCGAATATTTCATCAAGAACCTGATGTGCCCGCGCATCTTTCCTATCAATCTTATTGATAACAACAATCGGTTGCAAATTCAGTTCAAGAGATTTCTTCAAAACAAACTTAGTTCCCGGTAACGGACCTTCAGCAGCATCCACAAGCAGCAACACGCCATTCACCATTTTCAAAGTTCGTTCAACCTCACCCGCAAAATCGGAATGCCCCGGCGTATCAATGATGTTAATTTTAACTACTTCCGGGTTTCCGTTTGCATCGGTATGCTTGTATTTTACAGCGGTATTCTTCGCTAGTATGGTGATTCCTTTTTCCCGTTCAAGCTCGTTCGAGTCCATTACCCGCTTCACGACTTCCTGGTTTTCGCGAAAAATCCCAGTTTGTCTGAGCATGTGATCGACAAGAGTTGTCTTGCCATGGTCAACGTGGGCAATAATAGCTATGTTACGTATGTTTTCAGTTTTATTCATAAATTACTTTGTTTCTTTATGTTCAAGTTAGAATAAAAATGCCTCAAGCATAAAACCTGAGGCAAGTTATTCATTTAGATGCGGTTTAAGATACGCAAATTTGCCGAGAATAAAAAACCAACAAAAAAAACGAGAATCGTTTACCCCTAAAAAGCATCTTATAAAAATAGTTGTATAAGTAGCAGCATCTTCTTATATTTTTACAACTAATGATTAAAAATTTTCTTTCAAATAGGAACTATCATGAATAAAATAACAAAAAACATAGATGAAGTAACAATCCGCTTTGCCGGCGATTCGGGAGATGGAATGCAGCTTACAGGCGGACAATTTACAACAGCAACGGCTTTTGTAGGAAACGATTTAGCTACAATGCCCGATTATCCTGCCGAGATACGTGCCCCTGCCGGATCTCTCGCCGGTGTTAGCAGCTTCCAGATTAATTTCGGTGCCACTGAAATCAGAACTCCCGGCGATAAATCCGATTGCTTAGTAGTTATGAATCCAGCCGCACTGAAGGTTTATCTAAAAAATCTTCGAGAGGGCGGCAGCATAATTGCAAACGCTGATAATTTTGCCGATAAAAATTTACGCCTTGCCGGCTACGAATCAAATCCACTCCAAAACGATTCATTAGGCAGGTATCAAGTGTATGCGGTTGAGATTTCAAAACTAACTCAAAATGCACTTAAGGACTTGAACTTATCACCTAAAATCGTGGATCGCACGAAAAACTTTTTTGCTCTCGGGCTTACGTATTGGATGTACAACCGCCCAATGGAACCAACCTTAAAATGGATCAGAGAAAAATTTGCAGGCAAAGAAGATATTATCGAAGCTAATACCCGTGTTCTAAAAGCCGGGCACGCTTACGGTGAGACGACAGAAATATTTACGGTACGTTTTGAGGTTGCACCTGCACAACTCCCACCTGGGCGTTACCGGAGTATAACTGGCAACGAAGCTACTGCCTGGGGTTTAATGGCAGCGGCTAAACGTGCAAACTTGGAATTATTTCTCGGTTCATATCCAATTACTCCCGCAAGTGAGATATTACAAGAATTATCCAAATACAAAAATTACGGTGTTAAAACTTTTCAAGCTGAGGACGAGATTGCCGGCATAACAAGCGCTATTGGCGCTTCATACGGCGGGGCACTCGGTGCTACAAATACCAGCGGACCCGGTTTGGCTCTTAAAACTGAAGCAATGGGTTTAGCGGTGATGTTAGAGTTGCCTTTAGTAATTATTGATGTGCAGCGAGGCGGACCGAGTACCGGACTCCCGACTAAAACCGAACAAGCCGATTTACTCCAAGCTGTTTACGGCAGAAACGGTGAAGCACCAATTCCAGTTTTCGCTGCTTGTTCACCGACCGATTGTTTCGACACAACCTTCGAAGCATCGCGAATTGCTTTGAAGTACATGACTCCTGTAATTGTTCTCACCGATGGTTATATCGCAAACGGTGCCGAGCCGTGGTTGATTCCAAAAATTTCTGAACTTCCCGATCTATCTCCCACCTTTGTAACAAACCCGGAAGGTTTTGCACCTTACAAACGCGACCCACAAACATTAGCGCGAATGTGGGCAATTCCAGGCACACCCGGACTCGAACATCGTATCGGCGGACTTGAAAAAGAAAACATCACCGGTAATATTAGTTATGACCCCGACAATCATCATTTGATGATAACAACTCGTGGTGAAAAAATTAACAACATTACTAACGATATCCCGCTCGCTAAAGTTGTGGGCGATGAATCCGGCGACTTATTAGTTGTAAGTTGGGGCAGCACTTACGGTGCTGTTCACAATGCCGTAGAGACCAAACGTAATGAAGGATTATCAGTTTCGCACCTGCATTTGAAATATATAAATCCTTTACAAAAAAACATCGGAGAAATTTTAAGCAACTTCAAACAAATTCTTGTCCCGGAAATTAATCTCGGTCAGTTGATAAAAATTTTACGCGATAAATATTTAGTGGATGCTGTGGGATTCAATTTAGTACGCGGCTTACCCTTCAGTGCTGTAGAGATTGAAGAAAAAATTGATGAAATGATAAAAAGAGGATAATATGAATACAATACCAATATATACTACGAAAGATTTTCAATCGGATCAAGATGTTCGCTGGTGCCCGGGCTGCGGCGATTACTCGATCCTCGCACAAACACAAAGGGTATTTCCGGAACTTGGAATACCGAAAGAGAAAGTCGTGTTTGTTTCAGGCATCGGATGCTCAAGTCGTTTTCCGTATTATATGAATACTTATGGATTTCACGGAATACACGGCAGGGCTGCTGCGATTGCTTCAGGATTAAAAATAGCACGTCCCGATTTATCGGTTTGGGTAGCAACCGGCGACGGCGATGGCATGAGTATCGGCGGGAACCATTTCATACACGCTTGCCGAAGAAATATCGGTTTAAAAATTCTTCTCTTCAACAATCAAATTTATGGGTTAACGAAAGGGCAGTTCTCCCCTACTTCGCTGCAAGGGCAAGTTACAAAATCGACTCCATTTGGAAATATCGACCACCCGTTTAATCCGTTATCGCTGGCATTAGGCGCTCAGGCAACTTTTGTCGCGCGCACTCTCGATCGCGATCCCAAACACATGCAAACCGTAATCAAGCGAGCCGCCGCACATAACGGAACGGCTTTCGTTGAAATTTATCAGAACTGTAATGTGTTCAACGACGGTGCCTTTGAATTGTGGACTGAAAAAGATTCAAAAGATGATAATGTTGTTGTTCTTGAAAACGGAAAGCCGCTTATTTTTGGTAAGAATAAAGATAAAGGTATTCGCTTAAATGGGTTTACTCCTGAAGTCGTCTCTCTCACGGATGGGAAATATACAACCGGTGATTTGATTGTTCACAACGAAAAAGATTCGATGTTAGCATTCATACTTGCCGGGATGTCGGGGATACCGAACTTACCACGACCGGTCGGAGTTGTATATGCAGTTGAAAAACCGACTTATGAACAATTGATGCAGAGTCAGATTGATGAGGTTGCAACGAAAAAAAGAACCGGTGATTTGGAAAAACTTTTCAACCGTGGCGAAACCTGGGAAGTTAAGTAAGACAATTGAAGTTCACCATTTTGGTGGGCTCTTTCTTCTTCTGTTTCTCTTTTTTTTGATTATATTCGAATAAATGTAAAGATGAAATGACTAAACAAGAATTAATAAAAAAAACAGTCGATACACTCAACATTCTTCCTGAAGAAAAGGTAAAACAGATTTTTGATTTTACTGAATTTTTACAAAAGCAATATGAAGAACACATTCTTCAAAAAGGAATTCATAAATTAATGGATGACTCTATAACCTATAAATTTCTTGAAGAAGAGGAAGATTTATATACTGTTAATGACCTAAAAGAAATAGATAAGAAATTAATCCAACTTTTTAACATTTCTTCAGAACTTTAAATAGAGAAATAAACCTATGCAAGGGATTCGTGAAATCGCAGATATAGTAAAACAAAACAATAATTTCGTCATCACATCACACGTAAATCCCGATGGCGATAGTCTAGGATGCGAACTCGCACTCGCCCACTTCCTCCGAAAAATTGGTAAATCAGCCACAATACTGAACCATAATGAGACTCCAAAATTTTATGAATTCTTGGATAAACGAAATGAACTTATAAAATTTCATCCTGACCTGCATAAGGATATTATACTCAACACCGATGTAATTTTTGTAGTCGATACAAACCAATCCGACCGGCTGCGAAGCCTTGAAAAACCTGTTCTCCAAAGCAAAGCAATCAAAGTAATCATAGACCATCATCTTGAAGCGGGAGATTTTGCTGACTTTTATCTGATAGACTCAGAAGCCACATCGACGGCTGAAATACTTTACAAATTTTTACTTTCAATGGATAACGACATTATTGATTACGACATAGCCCATCCTTTGTACACTGCAATTATGACTGATACCGGGTCGTTCCGCTTTCCGAGAACAGATATCGAAACACACCAAATCATCGCGCATCTCCTACATTTTGGCGTTGACCCGACCGAAGTATATTCAAAAGTTTACGAAAGTTGGACACTCGGGAGAATGCGATTATTGGGAGAAGTTCTCGACACCGCTAAAACAGAGTACGACGGCAAACTTGCTTACATCGTCTGCTCACAAAAAATGTTTGATGCAACCGGAACAACCGAAGTTGAAACAGATAATTTTACAAACTATCCGATGAGCATCGAAGGAGTGCAAATTGGTTTGTTATTTAACGAGTTGGATGATGGAATAAAAATAAGTTTCCGCTCAAAGGGAGATATCCCTGTAAACGAGTTAGCAAAAGAATTCGGCGGCGGCGGACACAAGAATGCAGCTGGAGCGAGGTTGTTTGGAGTGAAATTAGAAGAGATAGTTAAAGAAGTAATAATGAAAGCTCAAAAGTACGTCTAATGAAATCCGAAATTCTAAACACTAAATCCTAAACAATATCAAAATCACAAATTTAAAATAATTTGACATAAATGCGATGGGTAATTCAAAACATTATGACTTAGAGGATAGGACTTTAAAGTTTGCAAAAGATGTTAGGGATTTTTTAAAGAGAGTTCCTAATACAATGTCGAACATGGAATACAGCAAACAATTGATCAAATCTTCCGGTTCTGTAGGGTCAAATTATCGTGAAGCCAATGAAGCCTTAGGGAAAAAAGATTTTGGTATGCGTATAAAAATTTGTCGTAAAGAATCTAAAGAAAGTATATATTGGTTAGAGCTAATTGAATGCAAAAAAGATGATGAACGGGAAAGAATGAGATTAATCCAAGAAGCAACTGAATTAATGAAAATATTCGGTGCTATTTTAGAAAAAACTAAATGATTTACGAAACACTAAATACAAAACCCTAAACTCTAAACAAATTCGAAATCATAATATCGAAATATTAAAATATAATTTGGAATTATTTATTTAGGATTTGTTTAGTATTTAGATTTTTGAAATTTGAGTTTAAAAATGGAATAAAACATGAAAACCTCAACATTAAAGTCAAACTTAAAAACCATCAAAGCTGATGCCGTTGCTATACTTATTTATCAGGATAAAAAGATCTTTGAAGAACAAATATCAGGTTTGAAGAAATATTTTCCAAATGAAATCGACCATATCATAAAATTCGAGAGTTTCAAGGGTAAGCCAGAAACAACTGTCTTTACTTACACCGAAAAAAAAATTAATTCACCACGATTGATATTAGTCGGTGTTGGAGAACAAGGTAAAACAACACTTGAAACATTCCGCAAAGCATCCGCGATTGCTTCGAATAAAGCAAAATCGATGAAAGCGAAACATTTATCGATTATATTTCCAAAACTTCCCGTTGGTTTTAATCCAACCATTGAAGAAACTGCTCAGTCAATTGGTGAAGGTGCAATTCTTTCGCAATACAAATTCGATAAATACATTACGTCAAAAAAAGAAGACGAAGTTAAACTAAACGAATTAACCGTATGCACAGAAGATGAAGCAAAATATAAATCCATTTCCAAAGGTGTCGGCATTGCAAGAATTATTTGCGATGGAGTGATACTAGCGCGCAATCTTGCAAACGCTCCCGCTTCTGAAATTTATCCCGAAACGCTCGCACAAGCCGCAAAAGAATCATCAGAAAAATATGGATTCAAATGTTCGATTTGGAATGAGAAAAAAATTAAACAAGAAGGATTTGGAGGATTGATGGGTGTTAGTTCCGGCAGCACACGTCCTCCTCGCTTTATTATTTTGGAATACAATTCTGATAAAAAGGAATACAACCCTATTGTGTTGGTAGGCAAAGGAATCACATTCGATTCCGGAGGTATTTCTATAAAACCCTCAGCTAAAATGTCGGAGATGAAAATGGATATGAGCGGCGCTGCCGCTGTCATTGGAACGATCGAAGCGACTGCCCGCCTGAAATTACCAGTTCGGTTGATCGGTTTAATACCTGCAACCGAGAATATGCCGAGTGGTTCTGCGATGAAACCGGGCGACATCATTACGCACTATGGCGGCAAAACATCTGAAGTTGATAACACCGACGCTGAAGGAAGATTGATATTAGCCGATGCACTCGCTTACGCAAGGAGTTATAATCCTGCTGCTGTGATTGACCTCGCAACACTAACAGGAGCTGTAGTTGTTGCACTCGGGCATCACGCTACAGCAGTTTTAGGAAATGATGAGGAGTTGATTTCGAAGATCAAATCGGCGGGTGAGAAAACTTATGAACGTGTTTGGCAGTTGCCTATGTTCGACGAATATGAGAAGCAAATAAAAAGCGATATTGCTGATGTAAAAAATATCGGCAGTCGCGGCGCCGGCACGATTACCGCTGCAATGTTTTTGAAGAAATTTATTTCCAATAAAAACAAAAAAGAATACAAATGGGCGCACCTCGATATTGCCGGCACCGCAATTATGGACGAAGGAAGTCCCTACATTCCAAAAGGTGGTTCGGGGGTTGGGGTAAGGCTACTTACTGAACTTCTCAGAAATTGGAAGTAATTCATGTAATGATGGAGTCCACATCTAGTGTGGACTCCATCCGTTAAGAACTTATTTTCTCAACAACATTTTTTTGACCTGATTTAGGTGTTTACCTTGGGCAGAAATTCCGATTGCATCAATCTTATAAAAATATACACCGCTTGACAAGTTCGTTCCGTCTAATTCAACCGATTTGTATCCTGCATCCTGCATCTCATCAACAAGTGTTGCTACTACTTGCCCAAGAACGTTGTACACTTTAAACGTTACCCAACTATTAACTGGTAACTGATAACTGATAACTGTTACCGGGTTGAAGGGGTTGGGGTAGTTTTGCGACAAAGCATATTCCGTTGGTGGTTCTTCATTCAAAACATCTGTTAAAATATTTACCTCTACCTCTTTGCTGAAATGAACAAGACCATTCATATCAATTTGTTTAAGACGATAAAACCATCTACCTTTTTTAATACTTGAATCGGTGTAGGAATAATAATGCGGCTCTGTTGTTGTTCCGTGCCCCGGAATAAAGCTATTAGATAATGTCTCAAAATACAATTGCCCTTCTTGCCTCCGCTGTATCTCAAAACCATAATTATTTATTTCCGATAATGTAAGCCATGATAAGAAGGCATGACCACACTCAAGCTCTACTGCCTGAAAATATGATAGTTGAATGGGTAAGGCAGTTGCGCCCATAGCAGCGGTAGGTAAACTCTCGTTATCATGTATGTCAACGGCGGTTACTCTGTAAAAATATTCTCGCCCTACTTCGGTAGTTGTATCTACAACTGTTGTATCAGTGGTAGTAAAGAGAAGAGTCGAGTCTGCAATAGGACACTGATTAAATAAGGAACGATAGACTCTGTAACATCCAACATCAGGGTCGGTCCGATTTCGGTTCCAAAGAATTTGAATAGGACCTTCGATGAATGCTATTAAATTAGAATTTATTGGAGTAGATGGCGCTAAATTATCGACGGAGTACCCACTATCAGGGTTAGAGTCATAATATATAATTGGATTTGATGTATGAGCGGAAACAAGGAAATAGTGCTTGCCGTTAACGTTAGTCATTGAATCGTTTAAAGTACTCGCAGTATAGGCGTAAGATATAAACCGATGGGCAGATTGATTAGCAATCCACTCCCAATAATATGATGCGCCATTCAATTCGAAACTACGCAGTGCTGGTCCTGCGAAATCCTTATTTATATCCTGCATGGAGACTAAATCATTTTTTAAAATTGAACTCTGTGGAAGCGCGCGCCAAATACTGTAGTGAGAAAGATTAAGTATTAGATTATCTAATGAGGAGGCATTCCATCTTACGAAAACCGTTCCTCCCTGATCATTGGGAATATCTCTTACTGAAATAATTGTGGGATTTTCCTTAAATTGAATCGCTCGCGCAGCATCCGCGTTGAGTTGAAGTTCTGCAAGATTACTACCCACGACCATGGCAAACACTGCACGAACACTCCTACCAGCAGTAATGGTATATGGACCAGTACCCAGTATAGACCTAACATCACCTTGCGATGTAGGTGGTGTTCTAAATGTTTTTAAGCGCTGATAATATGCAGAATCGGAAAATTCGGGTTCGCCTCCAGCGGTCCAAACATAATGCCCGGACACTGGCGCACCAAGAGCCGTAATACCATAATAATATGGATTCGTCGTTCCGCCATATTCGTAGGTATATGTAAGTTCTCTCGAAGCGTCGTAACCTGTGAGGTTATTATAGACTCCGCCAACATCGAAATCTGCCGCAAGTCCGACATAAATTCCAGTAATGTCTGTACCCGAAGTATTTACGATTTCATATTCTAAAATAACATAGTTCCTATCCGGGTTTGTTGATTTCGAATGAGAACGTTGAATAATGTTAACGCCGATAGGATTTCCGGTTCGTTGGTCATTGTATTCAGCCTCAAATGCTTGGTCAAACCCTGGGAGAGTGCTATTGACTATTTGAATACCCCCCTTTATGGCAAACTCCCTTTGGTACAGAGAACCGGAAACTTGACTTTGTGACTGCCCAATTACTACGGATGCCTGATAAAGCCCATTCTTCCCGTTGTATAGGAAGCCAACCGCACTTTGGTCGTAGCCAAGCAAACCATTATTCCTAACGCGAAGAACTGCTTTGTTATTGTTATGATCTCTGAACTGTTGTGAATCGGCATCAACCCAAACAGAATAAATGCTATCAACTGACCCTACCGAGTTAGATGCTCTCATACCAAATGTATTAAACCCAGATTGATAATTAGCTGGAGTCCAACTCACGGAATCATTCACTGGATTAAAAGCCATTCCGATTGGACTATAGAGTAAAGTTACTTCAGGTGCGGGCCATCCGCTGACAGCCGGTGAAAAATTGAAAGGTACCTGGACAACGCCAGAAAGTATTCCGCTGGAATGTAGTTGAGGTGGAAGAAGGACTGTTTCAGTCGGTACAATTGGAATGAACTCTATGGGGCTTTGCACTCGAAGATCATTGTGGTTGGCAGTCCGGTCAACTGTTACAGGATAAATTCCATTTACAGTTGTATCTACATCAAGGGGCCAGTAACCGTTTAGTCCCGTTTCATTTCCAACAAGTGTACTGTCTTTATAAATACTGATTTGTTCCGATGTTCTTGCGATACTCCAGAGTCTTACTTCATCCAACAAGCCGTGGAAGACGTTACCTGCTATGCCACCAATGTAAAAGCCAGTATCACCCGCACCGATATTCGCTGCAAAAGCGGCAGACGCTGATAGGATTCCATTAATATATAATCTAACTTGTGAGCCATCGTATGTCGCAGCAACGTGTTTCCACTCACCCGCTATGACGGGCGCAGAATCGGTAACTATCACTGAATCAAGTCCATTGCTGATCCTGATTTCGATTCGCGGATCATTATCAGGCCCAGGATTTATTATACTCAAACTATAGCCCGTAGAAGATGGCCTCATTACAATTCCATCATTTCTTCCGATAGGAGGAAGACTGATCGGAAAAATCCAAGCCTCAACCGTAATTGTGTTACCGGTAATGATATAAGCCGACGGAATAGCTGACGGATTAACTCTATTATCATCAGCAACATATATCGTTGAAATATTTTTCAAGTAGGCAGAGCCGACATTTGCAGAGACAATTGAATCTCTGTCAAAATAAACTACAGGAATCGACTGTGAACCTATGAATATCGTATACTCTCTATTAGGATCTTTTTCCCAGTTTGTTCCTCCTCTCAATGTTTTATAAAATTTGTATGAAATAGAACCTTCGGGAAGATTTGAGCTTTCGCGAGTGTAGATACTATCACCGTCAACATCAGTGAGCGTATCCGTAGCTGTATTCCAACCATTAAAGCTGCCGGCTACTGTTACAACATCCCCGGCCGATGGCAGGAAAGTTTTTTCAATCATCTTTATTTTCATGTTCACTTGAAATGTTACAACTTGTGTGTTGATTGTATTTAATAAAACGGAAACAGTTCGGTCATTAATGCTATTTGTGATCAGATCGGGTTGTGAATCGCCATCAATATCTGCAATTGCAACATCCCTCGGTTGTGATCCAGAAAAGTAATTGACACGACTGTTGAAAGATATATATCCGGGAGTACCTACATTCTTGAATACGGAAACTTGCGAACCACCCCCATTATTAACAGCAAGATCGGGTTTGCCATCACCGTCGATGTCTCCAAACGCAACGCGGCGCGGACCAGCTTCAGTGTTTAGGTTTAAAGGTGTATCAAAGGAGACGTTGCCTACGGAACTGGTATTGCGAAGTACAGAAACTGAGTTAGAACTTATATTTGGAACAGCGATATCAGGTTTGCCGTCTCCATCTAAGTCGCCGATTCCAAACAGGTATGGGTTTGCACCAACTGAGAATTCCACTTTTGGTGAAAATGTGATATTTCCGGGTGAACTCGTATTGAGAATTATTGAAATTAAACTGTTAGAATAATTTCCAATAACAAGGTCGGGTTTAGTGTCGCCATCTATATCACGTGAGAGGATAAAATGCGGATCGTTGCCCGCACTAAATTTCTTACTTGTTTCAAACGAGATAATTCCGACCGAACCGTTGTTTATTAGAACTGAAATCGAATCATCACCCATGCACGATACTGCAAGGTCTGACAACCGTCGCCATCAAAATCACTTATCGCAACACGCCGCGGTGAACCTCCTACTGCAAAATCAACTCTTCCTTCAAATGAGAAGCTGCCAGGTGTGCTTGTGTTTCGGAAAACTGCTACTCGATTGTCCGGTTCGTACATCGCACTGATAAGGTCGAGCTTCCCATCACCATCAATATCGTTTATGAAGACATTATAGGAACGAAATCCTGTTTCCAACTTTATACTCGTCGCAAACGAAATACTACCGCTTGTGCTTGTGTTTCGGAATAACATAAAGCACGAACTATCTTGACTTGCTGAGGCAACATCGGGTTTGCCATCACCATCTAAATCGCCTATGGCAAGAAGGAACGGTATGCTCTCGTTGGCAAAATCAACCTTTCCAGCAAACGCTCCATAGTCGATGCTATAACTGCTCGCGAATGTTACTATGAATGGAATGCTCGAGTATGCCGTAAGTCCATTGATTGTTACCGTGATTGGCGAGTATGTGGCACCTGTTGGTACTATTACCTCCAACGCCGTCGATGTTGCAGAAGTTACAGATGCTTTGACTGCACCAAAATATACAATATTTTCAGCGGGTGTGCTGGAATAATTTGTCCCGGTGATTGTTACGAAAGCACCAACAGCGCCAGATTGTGGAGAGATATTGGTTATGGTAGGTATCGCTGCCGGATCGTACTCTGAATCATAATCAAAGTACACAACATGTAATGTTTGTGAACCTGAGATTACGGTGTATGCCCGATTGCTTCCAGATTCCCAATCAAGCTCACTTCGCAGGGTCTTCCAGAATTTGTATTCCATGTACCCCGCGCTCATTTCCTCAGTCCGTGTGTAAATACTATCGTTATCGAAATCAAATAGTGTATCGACATTACCGCTTGGATCGAATCCCCAATCGTTAAAGCTTCCGCGTACTGTTACGATATCGCCGGCACTTGGCAGAAAAGTTCCTTTGAGCATCTTGATTTTCATGTTAACCTGGAAAGTAACAGTTGTTTGAGCTATCATAAGAACAGGTAATGCCAAAACTAAATGTAAAATAAAAATTAACTTAAGAAAAACATTCGAAGTTTTCATAATATCCTCCATTGTATTTTTTTTATTTTAATAAAATTATTTTTTTTGTTGATATAAAAACATGCCCTGTACTTGTCGAAAGGGCATTACTCATAAGTCTGTAAAAATACACACCGCTTGATAAGTTCGTTCCGTCTAATTCAACCGACTTGAATCCCGCTTCTTGCATCTCATCCACAAGTGTTGCTACCTCCTGACCTAAAACATTGTAAACCTTCAGAATTACTTTTGAGGCAATAGGTAAGTCATACTTTATTTTCGTAGTCGGGTTAAATGGGTTCGGGTAATTTTGATACAAAACATATTCTTTAGGAATTTCTACAACACTTTTTGCCGACATTATTAACTTCACACTCAACACTTCTTCATCAATCGTTAATGATTTCTCTTTCGTATCAAGTATGAATACTTTCGATACAATCTTATATTCATTAACCGATTTTACTTCAAGTGTGTATTCTTGTTCCTCATCTATTGAAGCATCCCAGTTAATTGTTAATGGATACTTTGCACCGCTGATTTTTATTGGAAATTCCTGCTTATCCGATTTTTCTTTGTCGGCTACTTCTACATTACGCTGCGATTGGAATCGGACATCAAAAACTCCTGACGGCGGAATTGGCGGCAGCTCATATTTCTCTAAATCAATCTCTACAGGTTTTGCTGTAAAGTAAAGCGTCTGTTCACGCCCTGCTTCATCTTTTAGTGTCAAACTGCGCAGCCCTTTCTCTTCTGCAATTGACTTGATATCATCAGGTTTATTTTGAGTTTTCACCATAACGGATTGTGAAGAAGCCATCAGCACTGAGCCGGATTTCAACACAATTTTCCCAGATTGATTTACTTTTAACCAATATGCATAACCTGGCTTTAATGTGTCTTCTGTGTAGTATCCTGTGCTTGTATATCCGAAATATTGTGATTGAATAGTAACAGGCGGAACGGGTGTTATCTCTGATATTAAAACTGGATACGAAACTACACCTATCATATTCCAGCGTGCATTAACATCGATTGTATCTAACATTATAGCCGTACCACTAATCGGAATTGATGTTGATGATGAAAATTTAAGCCAATATCCAGCTCCATTACTTAGTGTATCTTTCACTTTGTAACCGTCTTGATATGCATAAGCTGGCGAAACGGCGGTTGGGAATAAAACAGATTTTCTGTAATCATTTACAAGCAGCGGGACTGATAATAAATTCCATCCTGCCGACATACTTATTCCAAGTGTAGTAGAGGTGCCCGCCAGATTTCGCAAGCCGGGTATGTAGCCACTTTCGAGTGCAAACGTATCGCCAGTCATTTTTTGAATTGCATTTTGACCGATTGAAGTTTGTAGAGTTAATTCTCCGCCTGATGATTTACCTCCACCTCTGTCTACTACCCACCAAGGGTGATTAATTGTTTGACTCAATAGCATTGAGCTAAAAAGAATCAAACAGATTGCAATAAATAAAATTGTGTGTTTCATAATAAAATCTCCTTGTTTATTTTTGTGATTATTATATTTTTATTTCGTTACCCATGCACCATTTTCTCTAAAGTTAATCAGAACTTCTCGATGAGAAGGACGTGAAGATCGACGCTGGCGGTTGGGAGAGGCGAACCGCCATAGCGGTTGTACAACGTGATATCCATGTCCGCCGTCCGTGCCGTCACCACCGCGTAGGCAACGGCGCCGGCCAAGAGCCCGCCGCCGGCGCTCCGAAGAACGGCCTGGAGATGCACGACCGGCGGACTGCTGAAGGTCTCGCCGTAGGAGAGGTCGCGGATCTCACCGCCTGAATCGGCACTTTGGGCGCCGAAGACCTTGGACACGACCTTCTTCACGATGCCGGATGGTACGGTCTTCGCATAGTCAGCCGTATCTGCGTACGGGGCTTTAAATGTAGATTGAACATCGTCTCGTTGGATTGTTTTATCAAGGATTTTTGGAGATGTTACTGCATCTGTAGCAATCGCAGGATTGGGATATGACCCTATTAGGTCACCACCTGCCGCACCACCGGTCGTACCAGCAACAGTTGCGTAATTGGATGTATCGGCTCTAAGTGCATAAGGCGAACTTGTTAATTCAGACCGCGGCGAAAATGTTGTCGGTGAAGGTATTGCGGGTCCTGATGTTGCAGTAACTTCCACATATAATGTTTGATTGGAAGATATGTTGAATGTTGTTACTGAACCCAGAAAAACATTAAATGTTCCACGCTGAATGGTAATGCCGGTTTGATTTTCTGTCCATAATGCACTACCGCCAGCGGAAACATCGAAAATTTTAAAAGTTAAATCGTAACTCCCATCCGGCACTGGTGTGCCAGCGGAAGTTGTTAAAAGTCCCTGGTAAGAAATCTTATTCGGGACTTGTCCCGATAAAATCGGGACATTTCCAATTATAGAAAATGTTAGAACGCAAAGTGCGAAGAAATAAATTAAGTGTCTCATTGTTGTTACCTCATAAATTGTTATTGGTTAATTGGTAATTAGTTACCTGCCCGCCGAAGTCCCGAATAAAATCGGGACGCAGGCGGGTTTGTTATTTGTCACCTGCCCGCCGAAGTCCCGTAACACGGTACGCAGGCGGGTTTGTCATTTGTCACCTGCCCGCCGAAGTCCCGAATAAAATCGGGACGCAGGCGGGTTTGTCATTCGTCACCTGCCCGCCGAAGTCCCGAATAAAATCGGGACGTAGGCGGGTTCGTTGTTCATCCGTTAGCTAACGGATTCATTATTCGAACTGCCCTCATTTGTATTTTTAAAAAAACAAAAAAACCTCTCCTTCCCTGTTAAAGGGAAAAAGAGGTTTTAGAAAATGCATCCAGATAATAAATTCGGAAATGGGAACGAATAACAATAGTCAACTCTTTGAATGCATCTTTTTACAACCTGTAACGGTATGTAAAAAAATATCAGCATTTTCTTTTTATAAATTAATAACCGGCAATAGCCCTCCTCGATCCTGAATATTCTGTAATCTGTATTGGCTATCAGTATTACAAATACTGTAGAAAATATATACTCCATTTCACTAAAAAGCAAGTAAATTTTTATAATTTGCTTAATTTTCTTGCTTTTCTACATAGTCGTTTGTAAATTAACACTCAACAACTAATGTATAGGATATGAAACCAATAATAGCAATTACAATGGGCGACTATAACGGCATCGGACCGGAAGTGGCACTAAAAGCCGCAATATCGCCAGCAGTTAAACGAATTTGCATTCCGGTTCTGGTTGGCTCGACTTATGTTTTCGAGCATTATGCAAAACTTCTAAAAATGAAAATCACACTTAAAGAAATCGAATCTGTTCCTAAAAACAATTCAGATGCTTTACCGATTTTATCAGTTCGTAAATTTGTAAAACCAAATATAAAACCGGGAATACTTTCATACGAAGCTGGCAGGATTGCTACTGAATCTGTTATTTCGGCAGCTCTTATTTGTCTCGAAAAAGAAGTTGATGGTATGGTAACAGCACCTTTAGCAAAAGAATCTATCAACTTCGAGGGTTTCGATTTCCCCGGACAATCCGAATTGATTACAACACTCTGCAAACGTAGTAATTTTGCAATGATGATGCTTTATAAAAATTTCCGTGTGGCTTTGGTAACAATTCATATTCCAATCAAAGAAATTCCATCCTTGCTCACGAAACAATTACTTAAAGATAAAATACAAACACTGAACGATTCGCTCATCAAAGATTTTGGAATTAGAAAACCTAAAATCGCTGTATTAGGACTCAACCCGCACGCCGGTGAAAATGGAGTTATCGGAGAAGAAGAAAATGAAATGATAATTCCAATAATGAAGCAAGCTAAAAGAAAAGGTGTTAATATCGAAGGTCCATTCCCAGCCGATGGTTTTTTTGGAGTTCATGCTTACAAAAACTATGATGCGGTGCTTGCAATGTACCACGACCAAGGATTGATCCCAATAAAATTATTAGGATTCGAGGAAGGTGTAAACTTCACTGCCGGATTGCCGATAGTACGCACTTCACCGGATCATGGAACGGCATTCGACATCGCCGGAAAAGGAAAAGCAAATCCATCCAGCACAATTGAAGCTATTAAAACTGCAGTAACTATTATTAATAACCGCCGCAAAAATAAAAAATAGAATATGATTACACTCAAAAACGTTACACTTTCATTTAACGCTCAACCGATTTTATCGAATATAAGCATGCACATCAACTCGGGTGAATTTGTTTCTTTAATCGGTGAGTCGGGCATTGGCAAGACAACACTTCTTCGTTTAATTTATATGGATTTACTCCCCAATTCAGGTATGGTTACAGTCGGTAAATACAACTCGTTAGTAATTAAACAAAGGGAGATTCCCTATTTGAGAAGAACTTTAGGAGTTGTGTTTCAGGATTTTAAGCTTTTAGAAGACCGGAATGTTTTTGAGAATGTTGCCTTTCCATTACACGTTACAGGGGTTAAGCGGCACGAAATTCAAAGGCGTATTGTCCGGGTTTTAGCAGAAGTCGGTTTGAGCCACAAACGCGGGGCAATGCCTAATGAGCTATCAGGTGGCGAGCAGCAGCGGGTTGTAATTGCGCGGGCTTTGGTGAACGAACCCTTTATTCTTTTAGCAGATGAACCAACCGGTAATTTAGACCCTGCCTTAGCAAACGAAATTCTTGATGTCCTGTTGCAAATCAATTCGCGAGGGACTGCCGTTTTGTTGGCTACACATAATTACGATTTAGTTCGAAGATCGGGAAGCAGAATTTTGCAGATAAAAGATACTAAAATCAAAGAAATCGAAAGTATCTAAAATTAGGTATTCCCTAAAAAATATACACCGAATTATCCCGCTCTTAGCAATTTTACTTTCAATATCTGCATCGAGTTCTTACGCACAACGGATTATTTCGGTATCCATTGAATCGTTCCTGCCAACTCATCTATACAATAAAAATCACTCCCCCGCTTTTAATGTAAGAATCGAATCGCAACGGAAAGTTAGAGGAATAATTTTTATACGACTTAAAAGTATCACACAAAAACACTATGATACTGTTTATGAGGAAAATTCAAAATTCGAGAAGGGTATTAAAACAATACATTTCTCTTCCGAAAAAAAATCCCTCAACTATCAATGGCGTCCCGGCTTTTATGAAATTTTTGCACGGGTAGTTACAGGTGAATACGAATATTTTTCAGATACACTTACGTTTGCCTTTCAATCTGATTCGATTCTCTTTTCCGCTACAAATCCGATAGATTTTGAAACATTTTGGCTGAATACATTTTCTGCTTTAGATACTATTCATCCTTACTTTGAATTAACAGAACACACCGATAAACAACAGGACAGCATCAAAGTTTTTAAATTAATGTATCGGAGTTTTGATGCAATGTGTATAAAAGGCTGGTATTGTTTTCCAAAATCCGATGATCCGCTTCCGGTAATTTTAATCCTGCCAAGTTATGGAAATACTCCGATACAAATTCCATATACTCTTGCAAGACTCGGATTCGCAGTCGTCGCAATACAGATCCACGGATTGGATGTAGAGGTCGATAATTATCCTGAGGGTGA
The DNA here is from genome assembly GCA_030682385.1 of Bacteroidota bacterium. Lineage (GTDB taxonomy): Bacteria > Bacteroidota > Ignavibacteria > UBA10030 > BY39 > JASEGV01. The sequence continues at coordinate 671 of JAUXOG010000039.1, read as the reverse complement.
TGACCCATCGGCAGGAAAGAACCTTGATAATCCAAGCGAGTATTATTTACGAAAAGCAGTTGCAAGTGCAAAGCGGGCCATCGATTTTTTTTATACGCGAAGTGAAGTGGATACAGCGCGCATTGGGGTTGCAGGAACAAGTCAAGGCGGTGGCTTGGCATTGCTTTTAACAGGGTTGGATAACAGGATTAAAGCCACCGTTGCAACAATTCCGACTTTATGCAGTTTTTCTGAAGGAATCGAAAGCGGTTGTTGCTCGCGTGTAAGAAGGTCGATAATCAACGGATTAGTTAATAAGACAACAGCGCTTCGAACCTTAAGTTACTTTGATGCTAATAATTTTACAGAGCGATTTACAAAACCTGTTTTACTTTCGACACATTTTAAAGACAGGATATCCGCACCAAATACAGTTTTCGCTTTGTACAATCGGATACCAAGCAGAACGAAACAGTTAATTATCCACGCAAATCTCGGTCACGAATTCCCTGTAAATCATTGGGATGTGCCATACTCGTGGTTGAGGGTTGTTTTAATGAAAGAATAAGATTTTAGATTTTAGGGTAGTTCTAATAATGAATAATGAACACCGAATATCGAATGACGAAGTGGAAATATACTTCTAAATTTACCCCGTTGGATATTGTTTTTGTTTTTTAATTCACTCCATC
>JAUXOG010000034.1 GCA_030682385.1 Bacteroidota bacterium | reverse complement strand
TTTAGTCGGCTGCCGATACCGTTCGCCGAAATTTGTTTCGGTCTTGGTTATTCCGTTTACGACCCGCTCACGTTTGTTGAAGTAAGCTATGGTTTGGTCGTCTATCTCAGAACCGGTTAGTATTCTGTTAACACCTAACATAAGCCCAAAATTCTCGGATAAAGTAAAATTAAATATAACTGGAATTTGCAGCGACCAAATACGTGAATTATAATTCCATTCAAGGACTTTGTCTTCTAACAATCTTAAAGAGTATGAATAGGGAGTCCAATATGAGCTTGACCCATTATAACTTGATGTTCTTAAAGCTAAAACCGGCTCACTTGAAAAATAATCTGTTTTCATACTGTTGTAATATAATCCGATTGTAACAGCGGTCGATGAAGTCAATTTTGATTTGAAACTGATGAGTGCTTCGTGGTTGTATTGTTTTCTAAACCCGTCGCCTTTTCTTTTATCTGAAGTCAGCGAACTGCCGCGATATACTGACCACGATGTATCCCAACTCCAGCGCGAAGAATAATATGATGTATCAAAAATAATTGAAGAGTTTGTAACATTTTCGTCGCTATAAGTATAACGGTAGTAACCAGATAATTCTCTTCCCTCTTTCAAATTTTGTTTGAAATTAACTCCATAATATTTTGAACTTCCATCGTGCTTCCAATTTTGAACTGTCGATGATTTCGAATCATTTAAATACCAATTGCTGCTATCTACGGGAATATTGTATTTTGAGTAGTAAGAGCTTTGCGAGGTATAATCTTGATCGGCTTTACCGTTTAACAATCCGGCTTTTATACCGACCGATATTTTTTCCGACAGGTCATAAACAGCGCCGATGCTAAAATCTGAGTGATTGTATTTCTGGTTTCTTTCAAGAAGTTGAGATGTGCTATACTCTGTTTTGTCTGTAGTTCCATATTCGTCTCTGTGCGAATTCAAATAACCGCCATCGCGCGAATGACTAACCCCATTGAATGAAGCTCCTAAGCTTAATTTGTCAGTTAATTTGTATCCGGTAAAGAGAGTAAAGAAATGTCCTTCGAGGGTCATCTCATCTTTTCCAGCGAAGCGGTCGATGATCGGAACATTTTTCAACCCTTCTCTGCTAACTCCGAGCGCATCATAATAAAAGTTCGGATAATAAATCCAGTAGGGCATCTGATAAAATTTTTCCTGCTTGTGCATTAACTGATAGGAACCGCCTATGAAGAAATTTTTAGTTATATCTGAAATCGGATTGGTTAAAATTCCGATTGATACTATCGGCTCAGGCTCTGAACGAGCGACTGTCAACCATCTTGGGTCGGGATAATGAGGCTCAATTCGAGGCATATCTAAGTAATACATCGGCACAACGTAGCCGTCGAACAACTTTACCTCGGTTCTATCGCTTCGGAAATCAATGTAAATTAGTGCGTCATCGTCGGCAAGATTTGGCTGATGCGCAGGATTGATGTAAAGATTTAAAAACGGGTCGTCAATCAAACCCGCCGCTACTTGTTTGAACCTGTTTAGCCCGAATGTATTCAGATAATGACTTTTAAAAAACAATTCTGAATTTTCAAAACTTTGCTCCGTTGTTCTCTCTTGATTGTATTGAGCAAAAGAAAGAAGAGGCAGTATTACGATAAATAAAAATATTTTTTTCATATTAACTCCTATAAATTGTTTATTAACATCGGTTATTTTATGATTACGCCCCACTCAGTAACAGTAAAACCTTTCCTAACAAATCGTGGGATATTTGGAACTGCAATGTTTATCTTATCGTCATGTACTCCTTTAATTACATAAAACAATCGCAGCACACTATTCGGTTTACAAGAAAATTTTAACTCTATCATTTTTTCAATATCTAAAGCGTATTGTGGGTAAATAGCATAAGACGAATAATTGTTAAGTAATGGAATCCAATATTCTATAAAGTCATCGATTTCTTTTTGGATAAATCTGGTCTCTAACATATTTTGAGTGAAGAATGAAGTTAGGTCATCTTTTTTTATAATCCATCCAGAGCGATATTGGCATAGATCGGGGTTTTCGCTTTCATAAAAAAGATAGTCGAAGATGTTGTTTATTTTTCCCGAAGGTTCGACTTCAATATTCCAGCCATTTTCATACAGGGGTATTGATTCGATCACTGAGCCGCCACGAGGAAATATTATTGAAACGTGCAAAGATATCTTGGTTTCGGGGTATATGTATATATTTGGTTTCCTGACAGTAATCGTGTCCTGTGGAATTGGTTCGGAAGGTTCCGTAGGCGACTTTTTACAAGATGTCTGGACCGACAAAAGAAATATAGTTATCAAAAAGAGTAGAGCATGTGTTTTCATGATTAATCCATGTTTATGGTTTAATTATTTTTCCAATGAACAAAATGCTGTTTGAGTTCTTTTCTCGAATCACAAAAACAAAAGGTCTGTCGCAGCGCATCACAATATCTTCTCTAACCGAAATAAAACCAATCTCAACCGATGTAACTGCAGCCGCTTCAGTTCCCTCTTCATAAACATCTACAAAAGTTTTGTGCTTAACTTTGCTTATGTAAGCTCGTCCGGGACCGCGGTAAAGCTTTGTGAAATCGGCATTGCCCGGGTCGAAAGCGATTCCCATCCCTAATGCAGTCAAAACATCTTTCATTTGTATTTCATACTCTAACTTAAACTTTGGCAAATACAGTTTAACATTCTGAATTGTAAAGCTACTTAACCAATTGTTCCAATTACTTTCTGTTATGCTGGCAATAAAAGAATTAACATCTCGATTTTGTTTAGGCAGGAATATCGTCATGCTAAATGCTCCATCGCCATAAGGCAAGTCGATTGCTTGAAAATCTTCATTAGCAAAATAACTAAACCCAGATTCCTGAACCATCATTTTGCAGGTCGAACGTGTGCCGTTCGGTTGTATAAACCAATCATCCCTTGTTTTGTTTTTTTCAAATTCATATTTCCAGGTCCCTTTGAAGTAAAGCGCATTGATTAAAAACATCACAATATCGTTTTCAATCGATTCGACAATCTTTTCTATCTTTCCATTCGTATTATCCTTCACCCATTGATTGATGATATTGACAGTCGCGGGGTCGTTAAAATTTAGTCCTCGAACTAAAGCATCGAAATATTTTTTATTCACCTCAATAAAATCATTCTCGAATGTGTAAGTATTTTGATAGAAAATTGAATTAGCAATTTTAAAATTTACTTTCGGATCGATTCCTGTTAAAAGATCAATAAGACTTTTGTATGCTTCGTTAATCTGTCCTTGAGGAATGTCGGGTAGTTCAAGTGTGTTTCTCATCGAGTCGTAGGTGGAAGTGTTAGCGCCGTTAAGTGTCATACCAAGAGCTAATGAAACGCTAAGAGGTGAAATAAATAAATTTTTGTTTTGTTCGAGTTCATTTACTTTTTGAAAAAGTTTCAGTCCAAACTTATCTGCCGATGAAACTAACTGTTTTTCCGTTTGTGTAAGTGAGCGAATTTCTCCTTTCGGTGGTTCGGTCGGTGCATATTTGCACGAGCCAATAAGCAAAAGTGCAAGCATTATTGAGGCGATTAGATAAAGGTTCTTCATTTTCATTCTCCTTATTTAGTTTATCAGGTTAATATATGTCCAACAATTATGCCATTACAAAAAACGAAGAATTTATCAATTAAACGAGTCATTTGAACCTCTCCTGTTATCAGAAATTTGATAAGGAGTCAGATTGTTGACATCTCTCCCATTCTCCGTGTCCCCGACTTGCATTTCATTTGTTTCTCTCTTGCCATTTTTATAAATTTCTAACAATGAAAGAGAAATCTCTATGAATGAACAAACCCTATCTATACGCCCCACACAACCCGCTGAACGCATTCAGCTGCTCGATGTCCTTCGTGGCTTTGCTTTGTTTGGTATCTTGTTAGTTAACATGGATTACTTTATCCATCCGTTTCAAACCATATTACTCCCCTTGCCCGAAACAGTCGCTGGTATCGATCGTGCCGTAGCATGGTTTGTGAAATTTATTGCAGAAGGAAAATTTTACTCCATCTTCTCATTTTTGTTTGGGTACGGATTTACAATGATGATGATGCGATCCGAAGTTAACCAAACTAATTTTTTACCAATCATTTCGCGAAGGTATATTGTTTTGTTCATCATAGGTTTGGTGCACGCTTTCTTTATCTGGGTTGGCGATATTTTAGCTTTATACAGTCTGCTCGGCTTTGTGCTGATATTATTCCGCAAAGCCAAGCCCAAGACACTAATTATTTGGGTTATAGTCCTATTAGCAATCCCTTTGATTTTGTTGTTATTTGGTGCGGCGGCAATTGAACTTGGCAAATCGGTTCCACAAGGGCGCGAAGAAATCGAAAAATCGTTTGCTCAGCAAGAAGCTATGTATAAGAAAGATATTGATCGAGCTTACGAAGTATATTCAACTGGTAACTTCGGCGAAATTATCGAGCAGCGCGCTTACGATATGAGATTTATGTCGTTTGCCACGATTTTTATCGGACCGAGTGTATTTGCTATGTTTTTAATCGGAATGTATTTTGGCAAGCGGCAAATATTACAAAATTTAACAAGCAATATTCAGTTGTTTAAAAAAATATTTTGGTGGGGATTGATAATTGGAGTGATCGGAAACTTCGTTTATGCCACCCTGATTTTACCTTTACCGCGATTCGAGCCGACATTCACTTTGTTTATTGCATCATTCGGACAAGTAGTCGGTGCGCCTGCCTTAAGCTTATTTTTTATCGCCGCATTTGCTCTGCTTCTTAATTCAAATCAGAATAATAATTGGCTAAATTATTTAGCTGCGCCCGGACGCATGGCATTAAGTTCATATTTTATGCAATCAATAATTTGCACGCTAATATTTTATGGATATGGATTGGGATTGTTTGGGAAAGTTGGAAAAGTAACAGGGCTAATTTTAGTAATTGTAATTTATGGATCACAAATATTCATCACCAATTGGTGGATGAAGAAATTTCAATACGGTCCCGCCGAGTGGTTGTGGCGTTGGCTTACATATTTGAATAAACCGGAGATGAAAAGACGATGAAGAAAAGTTAAAGACGCAAACACACACATAACCTTTGACAATTTCAAAATTATTTGTTATAATCTTGTGTCGTTTTCTTAATCTTAACTGAAGTTACGCAGAATCGACTTTTGGTCATGTTGATCCCGACTAGTCGGGAGAAACATCTAAAAACAGCTCGAAATTGAGGTTTAAGATTCTTCATCCGCCTCTGGCGGATTCAGAATGACTGTTCTGCGTAACTTCAGTTAGCTAACGCAAGTTCAGAAATCGGAAGTTTTACGTCTATATTTACGCTTTCATTCTTTCGCCTAATTCCTCAACTGTGAATATCCAGCCCACAATTTTACCCGGCTGTATATCTTTAAAGTTTTTCCAGTATTCTTTTGTGCGCATAAAGCGTGAACTTGTATCACCGTTTGGAATTCTGTCCATTTCATGAAACACACGATTAAAGCGATCTTTCCATATTTGCATATTCGAAACCCGCAAATCAACCCACCCATCGTGCGACCATAAGTCGATATTTGTTTGGTTAATAGGAAGTTCCCCTTCACCTTTGTAAGGTGGAATTTTAATATCATCTCCGCGTAATAAAGTTTTTCCATCGGGGAGAAGTATCGGAATTCCGATTGATATAATCTGAGAACGGAGTTGAGTATTCTTCGAAATTATTTCATTTAATTTTTTGGAGAGAACTTTCGCATCAGTTTTTGTTACGGTAATCATATCTTTAAAACCTAATTTCAACAGATACGATTCGTACAATAACTTTGATAAGCGGGGAGGACCCAACATTTCGAATGCAATGCTATCCACGTTGTGATTTTTCTCGAGACTTTCCATTTTTTTGAGAGCGGCTTCAAGTAAGACACCTGCACGAAAAGTAGGTTCAAGCGTTGCATGGTCGAGTGCGTTTATGATATCGTGCCCTGTATTACCGCCTAAAATTTCGTAAACTACTGAATCGGCAATTTCTTCGGGAGTTACATACTCCATCTGTCCGGGCATCGAGATTGCCTCGAACTCGCCCTTCGAGAAAATGCCATTCTCACCGGTATCAATAAAAACAGATTTCAAAGTTTTTCCTGAAGGTTTCCCGAATTGCTGCAGCTTTAATGTAAGTTTTCCATCTAACTTTACGCCATTTTCAGGAGGACAATCGAAAAGTTGAACCGCTTTGCCACGTTTTTTGATTTCGCCGTAAGCAATTTTTTTCCATGCAATAGCTGCTGTCGGTTTTATCTCTTTCGTAATCGGGGCGTCGGGAGTTCGCCCCATTAAGAAGAGCAGCATAGTGTGCGCCCCTGCTACTGAAGATTTTGAAAGTAAAACCCGCGACGGCTTCTCTTCGCTGTGTGTATATGGGATATTCAAACCCATTCCGCCGGTACCGCTCGTTCCAATCTTCAGATATATTTTTGTGTTTGCCGCCATCATCGTACGATACATAATTTGCACATGCCTGACAAGTTGAGGAACATACAGTGTGCATATCAACCGTTCTGTAATTTCAATTAAATTGTTTTTCTTATTTGCCTTTGCCGCTTTCAATTCGTTGATGACATTGAGCGAACTCTGGAAAATATTTTGATACGCAATTGCCGTTGCCGAATTAACACAATCGATTACGACTTCAGGTTTGTATTTCATAAGTAGTTTATAGACGGCGGTTTTTTGTAACGAACTTTCAGTCAATTCATCAACGATATCGTGCATGAAGATTTCTCGCTTCTTTTCGTCGGCAAGAATTTCTTCACGCGCTACGTCTTTAAATTCATCACGCACAAAAATATTTCCCCACCAAGGGATAAAAAAATCTTTCTCCACTGATGGATATTCCTTACGAAGGTTATCTACTGCATCGAGAGCTTCTTCCTTCAGCAACGAAGTTACAATGATGCGTCTGGGTTTTCGCACCATAAGTTTCCGGCAAACCGCAGAGCCAACCAAACCCCAGCCGCCGATTACACAAACTGTTTTTCCTTTAATGTCCATATTATTTTAATTTCATTGTTGTTACGATGTTTTCAAAAGGTGTTAGATAATTTTGCTTTTGCGGGTTGAACCAATTTATCGTGATTCTGATAACCTTGTTGTTTTTCACAACAAAGTAGCCGCGACTTTCAACATCCTTCATGGATGTATAATTCAGGAACATAGTTTTTTGTCCGTCAACCACAATCTCACCGGAAGATTTCATTTTGTATCGTACTTTGTTCTGGTCAAAAACTTTTTCGACAGGTAAATCCTGAGCATCGAACACGTCCCAACGAATGCTGCAATCTTGTCTGTCTGCCCGCAACTCAGCAGCGAAATCGAATTTACCTTTATCAACAGACATAAAATTGAGGTTGTCCGGATAGTTAATAACAAAAAACGGGGTTTCGTATTTTCCCAAATTCGTAGATGCTGTCCATCCCTCCACAGTCTTAACAACCGGTGCGGGGAGCTGGAACGAATTCAACATCGCAGCGAATACTCCGGTGTGCGCACCAAACCATTCTCCAAATCCTGAAAAGCTTAATGTGTAAATTAAAGTATCTACCTGAAAAATATACTTGTATCCCTCAAGATTCATCTTCGTAGTGATGGGAATGGTAAAATTCATCCTGATTGCCGGTTTATCTTTTATTGTTTCATTAGTTTCGCTGTCGATTCTGCCGCTCTGTTTAATATCGTCGCGAAGTTCGTTAGCGAAATCATCAAATGTTTTTCCTTCTAAGTTTTTAATTTGAACAAGAACTTCTGTTCCTAACTCACCGGGTTGCCCTGGATAAATGAACTTATCCTTTACACCTTGCGATTGATAGAATTGTGCATTACCGGTTTGTCCTAATTGTAACCATTTTTCAGGATATTGAATTTTGAAACCGTACATCTGGTCCTTGTAATCTTTAAATTTTTCAACTTTTACCGGTTCCATTTTCTTTCCGCACGAAAAGAACACGATGGCAATTAGCAATATTGATGATATGAGAATATATTTTTTCACGATTAACCTCCTTGGGTGTTATGGGTTATGATAATAGTTATAAAATCTCGTTTGAAACATAAGAAATAATTTTGAGACAAACAAAAAACAAACACTTTATAAGTTTTATTTAGTGAACGTGGAATGGATGTTATTAATTTGCTGCAAGTGCTTCTCGCCGTGCTCGGAATACGTTTTCAGCATGTCGAAAAGAGATACTTCACCTTTTTCAGAATGTATTCCTTTGCGGCTCCAGGTTTCAATTGGTAACATTGTGAATAAATGATATATGCGAGTACGAAATAATCCGAATATTAATAATGCCCCTTTTTCATCTAAATGTTCATAGAAAAGTTTTTCTGCCCATTTATTCTGGTCGTAAGCTAAAAGGGATGGATTTTCTTCTGTAATAATCCTCAACATTCGTGTAATTGCCATAAGCTCGCTGTCGCACAAGTGGTTTAAAATTTGCCGTATCGACCATTTATCCGGTGCCGGCTTGAAATCCAATTCTGCTTCAGACAAATTAGTGATTGCTTTATTAATTTTTTCGTGCGATGCAATGTAAATTTCCAAATGCTGATTCACTTCAGTTTTGTTTATCATTATTGGTTCCTTTTGTTTTCTTATTTAGCTCTCACGTAAGCAAAAAATCGTAGTGGTATTTTGGGTTGTTGTTTATTGTTTGTGTTGAAAGTAACTTCACCTTGCATCATCCCTTCGCTAAAGGCGGCGTAACTTACAGATATTTGAGTCGATTCGTTGGGCATTAATTTGCGTTGCATAATATCCACTTGCAGACCCTGAACTTTATGCTGTGCCGATAAAATTTCTATCGCCTCAGTTGTGTTATTTTTGACTGTAATTTTTGTCGTTGCTGTAGAATCGGATTTCATTTGCTGAAAGTAAATATATAGTGGTTCGAATTTTAAAACCGATTTAACATTAGCCGTAAAATTAATTTGAACAGGCGAGTTTGCCGAATCGTTCGATGTGATTGTAACTGTTTTATGTACTTTACCATCAAACCCTTTTGAATCGAAACCGACATTCAGAGTTGCACTTTTGCCCGCCGGTATCAGTCGCTCGCTCAACAATGTGGCTGTGCATCCGCAAGATGCCTGTACATTATTTATTACAAGAGTATCTTTACCTTTATTTTTAATGGTAATTATTTTTTCTGTTTTGGTTCCAACATATATATCGCCGAAATCGAAATTCGTCCCGCCGACAACTTCGATTTTCGATTGCGAATAACTAATTCCTGTAATCATCAAAACGCAAATGATTAAGACTACTAAATACTTCATTATTGCTCCATTTTGTTAACAAATTTGTATTATTATTAACGATTTTATAAGATAAATGCAAGATTTGTTTTAAAGATGATTTATGAATATTATACGGCAAATTATTAGCAGGAAAAATTATGAGTGATAAGAGAGTTAATTGGACTGAGTATTTTATGAACATCGCCGCACAAGTTGCGACGCGGAGTACTTGCGATAGGAAAAACATTGGTGCTGTTATCGTGAGGGAAAAAACTATACTTTCTACCGGCTACAATGGAAGTATAAAGGGAGCGTCCCACTGCGATGATATCGGACACGATATGGAAAACGGGCATTGCGTACGAACTGTTCATGCCGAAGCTAACGCAGTTGCTCAAGCTGCCAAGTATGGAGTTGCAATAGATAATTCTGAAATTTATATAACCGCGTCTCCCTGTCTCACTTGCTTTAAACTGATTGCAAACGCCGGAATCAAAGTTGTCTATTACAAAGAATTTTACCGCGATGAACGGATTAACGAATACGCAAAACAAGCCGGTATCAAATTAATCTATACCGGAGAAAAGTGATTCAGGATTCATATCAAACTATTGCATCCTTTTCAAGAATTGAAATCAAAGTTTTAAATTCTCGTTTTATCGCTTCTGCTTTTCCTGTAACTTCAAAAGACGGTGCTGAAGAAATTCTTAAAAAGGTCCGCAAGGAATTTTACGATGCCAACCATAACTGCTTTGCTTATCGGATAGGAATGGCTGGTGAAGTATTTCGTTATTCAGACGATGGAGAGCCATCCGGGACTGCCGGAATAAAAATATTTAATGTCATACAATCGAAAAATCTTTCTGACATTCTCGTTGTTGTTACAAGATATTTTGGCGGAACTAAGTTGGGAGTTGGTGGTTTGAGCCGGGCTTACTTTGAAGCGGCGTTGAAAGTTATAAACAATGCACAGGTTATTGAAAAGATTTTAATGGAGGAAATTAAAATTAAATTCCCGTATGATTTGATCAGTCAGGTTATGCACATCATCTCAAAGTTTGAAGTGAAGGTCACAGATACAACTTACGGAGAGGATGTAATAATTTTTTTAAATGTTCGGAAGGGATCAGTTAGTAGTTTCACTTCTGAATTAGTGGAAATGTGTTGCGGGAATATAAATATCGAAACATTGTAACGGAATAAAATCCGGACACTATCTCTTGTTGATTTTTCCAATTATCGAGAAAACGTTCCTCAATAAATCTCAAAAATAAAAAATAATTATCCCATTATTCCTCAAAATATATCAATAAATGTATAATTTTCGCTGGCATAATATCTGATAATTATAACTGTAGATATTATTTATGTCAGAAAAAACTTATATTTCATCATCAAACGAGCCAGTTTATTCCATTGGGACTGCTGCCGATTTAGTCGGTTTATCCGTTCAAATGCTACGACTTTACGAGGCGGAAGGGCTTATTCTTCCCTTTAAGAAAAGTTCACT
>JAUXOG010000021.1 GCA_030682385.1 Bacteroidota bacterium | reverse complement strand
TTCATTAACTAATTCGGAAATTTCTATACCTAATATATTATAAATTTTTAAAATAACAAACGAAGCTTTCGGTAAACCATATCTTATTTTCGTTGTCGGATTGAAGGGATTCGGATAGTTTTGATGCAATTGAAAATCTGACGGAACGCTCGATAATTCATTCCCCGTTATTTTTAATACCATACGGGAAATCGAAGGATTTTTCAGAATTAATTCACCCTTCCCTTCGATTTGATAATCTTTACTTTCAACACTGAGCAATGGTTTTATTCCATCGTGCATATTCCATTGGACGGTAAGAGGAAATTCGATACCTTGTAACAATATCTGAAATTCGTTATTCGATTTTGAATTTTGAGATTCTACAAATCTATCAGATTGAAACCTGACATCAAAAAGATTTTCAAAAGGACGGGGTGGAAGTGCAGAAAGCGAATATTCGTCTGTATGTTCTAAATTATCAGAATAATATAAAACTTGTGAATTATTGAGTTTATCCTTGAAACGGATTGAAGAAAGATTTCTGATCGCGTTAGCAAATTTTATAGCACTCTTATTTTGTACAAAATTGTTCGGATTGAAAATGAAGCGGCCTTCTTGATTAGCTTTCACCCAGAATCCGTCCCCCGGATAAACCGTATCAGCCGATTTGTATCCTTGTTTAAACATGTAAAAGAGAGATGACGAGATTCCGGGTGGTTCACTAGTTATATTTGATATGCTTATAGGGACACTGATACCACCTATTAAATTCCATCCGCTTGAAACAGTTAAAGTATCAGCCAAACGTTGTGCACCGATAAAGTGTGTTGTACTATCCTTTCCAAATTTTATCCAGTAACCTTTTCCGTTTTCAATTGTGTCGGTGGTCGAATAATTATTATTTTTGTAACCAAATGCATTCGAGCTTGCTCCTGGGAATATCAGAGATTTTAAATTTGGAAAAACGATTGAAGGAAGTGATAGTATATTCCATCCTCCAGTGTATTTGATTGAATCGTACACCCCAATGAGAAATACTTCAGAGATAGTATATAACTCGGGATTTGCCGGATCGCTTATTTTAATTATTGCTCCTGCCGAAGTTGGTAAGGACAAAGTAAAGAGTTCACTCCCGTCATCATCAGTCGATCCGAAAAGCGTTTCATAATTTAATCCCGAATCTTTTGAAAGCTCTATCTTAACAAAACCACTCGTCCCGAACGATTCCCAAGTAATCGGATAGACTGTGCTTATTAAACAATTCTCATTTTTACTGGGTGCTGTGATAGTAATAAAATCTTGAGGATAAATATAAAAGCTATTATCGCTTTCATCAAATACAAGCGGATTGCCGATTGCCGATATTCGGATACGCGCTGAATTCGTTAACGGTGTTTGAGGAATCCACATTTCGGTACTATCATTTGTGGTAGAAGTAATAAGTGTTTCATAACTACTTCCACCATCACGCGATAATTCAATTTTTACATCTCCCACAACATTTTCGCTCACCCAGTTGATTGGATAGGTTACACCAACTCTCGGGGTTTCGCCTCCGTTTGGAGACAATACTGTTATGGCTGCATTACGTATAAAGAAGTTCGCCTCACTGCTATCGAAAACTGTGGGTAATGCTATACTTGAAATCTTGAGGCGCGCTTGTTCGGTAACAATTCCACTCACAACCCAATTTTCGCTGCCATCGTTCGGAGAGTTCGCAAATAATACTTCATAATTTGAACCTTCGTCTCGTGATAATTCAATCTTTACACTCCCGGAAATATTAACAGAAGACCATTGAACAGTTCTTTCAAAACCGATAGGGAATAAATCGCTCCCATTAGGACTGACAAGAGTAATTGATGGTGGAAATTGTATTGAAAAAACATTATTGCTGATATCTGAAAGACTTGAAACGGTAGCGCTTGATACCCTGACTTGTGCTTGTGTTGTGGCAGTAGTAGGAACTGTCCAGAGGTAGGAAGCCGGACTCGCCGGAACTGATTCAGCTATAGTCAGCCAGTTTGTTCCGTTGTTTGTTGTGTATTCGATTTTTACATTAGTAACGCCGGTAGATGTCCAAGTGATGGATTGATTAGTTCCCATTATCCAAGACTCACCGCCGTTTGGAGAAATAACAGTGATTGAGGATGGAACCACAGTAAAATTCGCATTTGATATATCGAAGAAAATATTCCCGACGGCTTCTACACGAACTCGTGCTTGTGAAGTCGAAATGTTTGGAAGAGTAATAATTTCTGTTCCATCATTTGGAGTATCTGCTGCAAGTACGAAGGGATATGTATAACCACCATCGCCGGAAAGAAGTATTTTTACATTACTGCAATTTACAGGGGAGATATTTGTATTTGCAACACTCCATGTGACTGTTTGTAAAGAACTGCCAGCCCATGAAACTGCTGTGTTTGGAGCAGTTACTTGAAACGGTCCAGCAGTGTTGGTTACACTGAAAGAAATCGAATCCCATCCAACACCACCTCCGCCTGAGCGGTTATCGCGGGCAGTTAATCTGAATTTCATTGCTCTTGAATATGACGGAAGTATTTCACCCATGACTTGAGTATTATTAATAATATCCGCTATTTTGGGGAATGTGCGAGATGGACTTGTAACTCCTTTAAAACTTCGAAATATGGGTGCGGTTCCCACAGGTGAATTTGGATGACCGGCAGCTCCCAGATCATATTCTTCCCAGCAATAAGTAAGAGGATGACTATCCGGATCGGTCGCAGAACCGGTTAACACAAATGGAGTGTTAATCGGAATGGAAAACCCTCTCGTTCCTGCACTGACTACAGGTGGACTATTCCCAGTAGAAGTCGGAACTGGACAACTTCCAGAACCCAAAGTTGTATAAGTAACAATTTCCATGATGCTTGCGAGATGAAAATAATCGTGACTGTTCATTTGTAAATCCTGAGGACTGCAGATACCAGCATAAGCCATAATAGTTGAACCGCTACCGGGTTCATAAGCAGTAGATGCATTTCTATTAGTTCCTGAGCAATTACCAGCATCACCATTAAATGTATGATTGCCGCCAAACTGGTGCCCTATCTCGTGTGCTACATAATCAATATCAAAAGGATCACCGATAGGTGCCGGCGAGCCGGTAACACCGCGTGCTTTGTTACCAGCACGACACACTACACCCAAACCGGCAACGCCACCACCGCCGGTGCTATAGACATGCCCAATATCATAATTTGCATTACCAATTACAGCATCTATATTTGTTTGATTTTGTCCCAACATCGTTACACCATTGTTGTTCGTATATGGATCCGTTGAAGAATTAGTATAGATGATTAAATCGTTGTTTGCCACCAGCACCATTCTTACTGCAACTTCTTTTTCATACACACCATTTACCCGATTGGTTGACGTAACTACAGCGGCAAGCCCTTTTGCAACAGTTCCACCATGATAAGCTGTATACTCACCGGTAGCTGCGACAGCGAGCCGATATGTGCGTAATTGGGTACCGCTATATTTAGTCAAACCTGTAGCTATTAGATCAGAAATTTCCTTTGCCATATCAAAATCGGTTTCGAAGTTACAAATAAATTCTTTCCTTCGTGATTCAGGAACAATAAAATCTTTTTTATAATAGCTGATATATTTATCTATATTCCCCTCGTTGTAGGGGTCGATAAAAACGGTTCCGTTCGCAGAAAGGATCATCGCATGAAATCCGGCGGGTGTTAAATCAAAACGGACTGTAGCAGTTGGATCGTCAATTCCCTGACCCGAATAAGTTTGTATCTCAGGATATTTAACGGCTAGTTCTAATTCCATTACCGGCGAGTTGACTATGTGGAAACTTTTAAAGGTTCCATCGGGCATTGGAAGACTGATGACAACTTTTACCGATTTTGTGGCTTCTGAAAATTCCACCGGTGCCTGATCCAATATTGCCTCCAAACGATTTATATCTAATGCAACTGTTCTATAAAAAATTGGAATAATTTGCCTTTCGGTTTTTTCCAAAATTGTCGTTTCATTAATGTCTTTCCATAAATATTCAGTGTTCACCTGTGCTTTGATTGTATAGCTCATCGAAACGAAAAATATTGTTATGAATAATAAATGGAAATGTTTTAATTGGGTAAAATAATGTAGGTTCATATTTAAAGAATTTATATAGATATAGTTTGTCCATACTTCATCACCTCGGATGTGAGGCAATTTGGATTAATAATAATTTTGATACTGTATTAAAATAACAACTCCCTCCCTTAAAATCAATAGGTAAAGAGGAATTTATTTATTCACCAATTTTGGGCGGGGTGTATTCAATTTCAGGTTTTACGTTATAACTATACTCACCATTCCAGCTTTTTAGATAAATTTCTTTTAATTTTTTAACGATTTTCAGGTTTTGTACTACCACTCCAATGTTTCTGCCGGCATAAAAATAACTTTTTTCCCAGTTGCTCGAGCCGATCCAACATTGGTCATCATCAATAATTAAATTTTTCCGGTGATCGACCCTTGCAAACGGAATAAATCCACCCGACCATTCAGGAATAGTACTCATTTTAACTTCGATATTGGGAATAACTGATAGACTTTTTAAATGATCGATGGTCGGTTTTCGTTTCGACCAATCGGAAGTCATAACGTGAACTTTCACTCCCCTAACTGCCGCACGTCGTAAAGCATTATCTAATGCAGCGTAATATTCTCTCCCGCGTGAGATGGGCGAGTAGGTCAAAACGTGAAAATATATTTCTTTTTTTGCACCATCTATCAGCTTGATCAGGTGAGTTTCGTCCCATAAATTTTTATCAGGAATATGATTTATTGAGCTGAATGTGGGGTAATATACAATCGTATCTGAATTTTCCACAATTTGCAAAGGTACAGAATATTTTTTCTTAACTACCGCCCTCTTCGCTTCATTACTATCTGGTGAACTCAACTGCCAATCGATTTCAAAAATATCCGTATAAATTTCGGCAGCTTTCTCATCTGTTATTTTAAAACCAAGTTCGAAAATATGTTTAAGAGCACGCCAATCAAAATTTTGACTACCAAGAAAAACCTCTCGCCTATCCACAATAAAATATTTAGAATGTTGCACCCCGCCTGATATTTTTCTGTAATCAATCAAGCGGACAGAAATATTTTTCTGTTTTCCCAACATATCCAGCGTTTGTGGATAAGTTTTGTACATTCCGGCATCTGCAACTACACGAACTTTTACGCCTCTCTTCCCTGCTCCGATAACTGATTGTAAGATTTCTTCAAGAAGTTCATTCGGTTCGGTTGATATGTAGAATTGTTCAATGTCTAAAGTTTTTTTTGCTCCATTTATCATTTCCAACCACACTTCGTAAGTATTCCGCACGTCAGGATTATCGAATGGAGTTTCAATCGGAACGCTCTCAACAATTTCGAAATTTTTAAAACCGGCATATTGTCCTAAACTTACAGATACAGAAAAAAACAATGTTATTAATAGTCTGCTGCAATAGTTCATAAAATATTTTCCATTAGTTGTTATTATGAGTATGTATTATCATTCTATTTTTTTTGCTGATTAAATCTGGCTACAATATTTCGTGCTTCGTCTTCGTTATAATTCGACATTATCGCGAACAAACCACCCTCTATTTTCGCACGAACCATCGGGTCTGATACCAATTGATTATCAATAAAAATTCCTAAACGCTTGTTTATGACTGCACTTGTAAATTCTGCGAATCTGTCTTGTATTTCTTTTTTAAAGATTACCAATATGAATACAGTTTTCTCATCACCCTTTTTTTGAACAGCAACGTATGTTGATTCAACATCTGTTTCGTTAAACATCACATCAGTTACGGGGTACATAATTTTTCCGCTCCACAATGATTTATGACCGATTTCGTATCTCTCATTTGGTGTCTCCTCCACAATGCAAAGCTGAAATGAAATAGGTTTGCCACTTTTTGGCTTTGACTGATCTTGCTGATGATTCAAAGTAAAAGCACCTACTACGCTTACTACTTGAAATACTAATACCAAACAAAAAATTTTCATACAATCCTCCAATAATATTGTTTTTTTTATTTTTTAAAATCAACAAACCTTGTACTATATTTTACGACAATAAATGCTGTAATAATTCCAAGAACTCCATCCATTGCATAATGATATCTGCCATAAACTGTCGAAATATAGAGTAACAAAATTATTGGCAGAATTACGTAGAATATATTTTTGTTGTATTTATGAAGCATTACTAACATAACAGTTCCTGCGGCACAGTGAGGACTTGGTAAATTGCCACCTGGGTAATGTGCATTCGTGCGAATCCACTCGCCAAAGTATGTGAACAATCCTCCTTCTAACGGTGTCTTGTAAACCTCAGGTTGAAAAAACAAAGGTCCTGCGATTGGATAAATTAAAAAACCTAAATAAGACAAAAAATAACCAAACGTCAAATTAAATAAATAATCTTCGCCGGCAAGTTTACCCGATTTCAAGTAACAAAATACTGCGACTAAAACTATAAGCGGAACATAAGCAGTATATGCGAACATCATAGCTTCTGTTAACCACGGTACTGTTATTTTATCCGATGCCACAGTCAATTCTATTCCAAAAATCCATCTATCCAAATCAATTAATTGTTGGTCCATCCAACCATTCACAAAAATATGTTGAAGATGTTGAATTTCAGAGAACAACAAACCGTTCACTGCCGCAATAAGACCGCCACGTGCGAATATTTGCCAAAAGCTTGAATTGATTTTTCCGATAGCATTTGAAATCAGAAAATATGCAACTCCGATTATAAAATAATTCCGTACAACAATTTCCCAGTTATTAACTTTGGATGAAAATATTATAGCAAGAATTAGAAGCAAACCTGTAAATGAAATTATAAGAATGTCGAGGGCTTTAACAAATTTTGAGTTTTCAGGTGAGAATAAACTAATTTTCATTCAGCAAGTTTTATTTTGTGATTAATATAAAAACATCTAAGGCGATTCCGATAAACCAATGAAGCAAAAACGGATAGACGATTGAACGGGTTCGCAAAGCGAGGACGCCGAACATAATTCCGGCTGGGATTGCCATAAATATTTCGCCGGCGGGATAACCAAGATGCCACAAACACGACGGGATTGTTTGGATTAAAATTGCATTCCAATCGCCGACATATTTTCGCATACCGAAAAGGAGGAAGCCACGAAAGAAAAACTCCCAAGCTGTATAGAAAAATATACCACGTGTAATTTCCATTGTTTGGAATATCGATATATCTTCTAACGCACCTTTGAACAAAGGATAAAAATCTCGCATCTCTTTTTGATAAGCGGCGGGGAGTAAAAAGGCAAAAGCAATAATAGGAAATAAAACTGCTACTGCTGCTAAACCACCCTTTTTATTCCCAAGCTGAACACCAAAATCAGTCAACTTTTCTTTAAATAATAATTTGATAATCAATCCCGGAATAATTCCCATTAAAACAAATGCAGCAACAAAAAAATATATTAAAGAATACCATTCTAAAATTGAATTATCAGTAATTGTTGCGCTGTAAGCATTTACAAAAAATTCTCTAGAGCCGATATAGGAGTGCAACGTAGGGATAATTGCAGCCATCAATAGAATGATAGTGGGCTTGATAAAGTCCGTCTGGAACTTTATCTCTTCCCCGAATATAAATTTCTTTATAGGCATAAGCGCTTCCTACTTTTGTTTGTTTAACCAATCAATTGTTTGCCGCATCGATTCACGAAGCGGTGTGTATTTATAACCAAGTTCCTGTTCAGCTTTCTTTGATGTGTAAACCCAATCTAATGCAAATGTTTTTACCCACTCGGGAGTAATTAACGGGTTGCCTCCAAATAACTTCGCCCGTATTTCCTCGAATTTTGAAAAAATTATTACCACAGGGTAAGGTATCTTAAATTGGAAAAATCTTTTCCCGGTAATCTCACTTATCATCTGAAAAAATTGATTGTAGGAAACGTTCTCGCCGCCTAAAATATATTTCTCGCCAACGCGACCTTTTTCCATTGCCGCGATATGTCCATCTACCATATCATCAACGTAACCGTAATTACCGATTCCATTCCCATCGCCTAAAATTGCGCGCATCTTCCCTTTCATATACATTTGAATCATAATTGTAACCGAGTTACTTTCGTTCATCAAGCCGGGACCGAAAACGCGTGTTGGGTTTACGGTTGCTGCCTTTAAACCTTTTTGAATATATTCATCAACTACTTTTTCACCCATGAATTTCGAATGCTCATAAGTTGTGTAAAAAACATTTTCATCACGTTTGATGGTTTCGGACTCTGATATTTTTCCGGTCGGTCCGAATGTAACGATTGTAGAAGTGATTACAATTTTCTTTATTCCCGTTTTCAGGGCAGCATCACAAATATTTTTTGTCCCTTCGACGTTAATTCGGGAATATTCATCTTTATCTTTTGCAAAACCTCTTGCATAGGCAGCGAGATGGTAAGCGGATTCGCATCCCTGCATTGCTTCGAATATTTTTGAGGATTCAGTAACATCGCCGTAAAATATTTTTATGTTCGGATGTTTTAGTGTTGATATATCTGAAGTCTTTCGACAGAGAGCGTGGATTATTTCACCTTGATTTGCGAGTTTTAAAGCAAGTTTGTTTCCGATAAAACCTGTAGCACCTGTGATAAATGTCGGCATTATATTCCTGTGAAATTT
>JAUXOG010000017.1 GCA_030682385.1 Bacteroidota bacterium | reverse complement strand
AGTGTGTAGAGAAATATTTGAAAGCTTTCCGTGTCTATCACGGGAAAAGCTATAAATGGATTCATTCATTGATTCCTCTATTAGAAGATTGCATCGCAATCGATCCAACATTTGAATTCATTAGAACGCCATGTGACGATATTACTGGAATCGATCAATTCAGGTATCCATTTGATTTTGCGAACAAGAATGATGCAAAGCTTGCATTAGTCGTTTCAAATTAATAAATTTGAATAATTCATAATCATTTAGGAGAAATTATGCATAAAAAACTTAAGTTTATTTTTGTGATTTTCATTTTGCTATTCGCTTCAGCATGCCTTCTCACAGCACAGGACAAGCTTCTTGAGTTGTTGACCGATGAGATGAACCGCGAAATGAGCGTACTTAAATCTCAGGAAAATCCTCCCTATTTTATGTGCTACAGGGTTGATGATGTTCGCAGAGTCTCGGTGAGCGCCTCTTTTGGCAATATCACGAGCTCGGATGAATCTCACAAGCGATACCTAACTGCTATCATCAGGGTGGGAAGTAATAAGCTGGATAACACTCACGAAATCCGTGGCGACCAGTTAAGTGAAATTTTCGGAATGATTCCTCAGAATAACATGCTTCCAATCGAAGATGACGAAGATGCGCTCAGGCAAATTATTTGGAACGTAACAAATGATGAATACCGTCAAGCAGCTGATAAATTCGCAAAAGTGAAAGCCAACGTAGCCGTCAAAGTTGCTAAAGAAGACACTTCTGCCGATTTTTCTACAGAACATGCAAAAGTTGAATATTATGAGGAGTCGATCAACCCTAAAACCTACAAATTCGACAGAAAACTTTGGGAAGATAAACTGAAGAGGTATTCTAAAATTTTGCTAAACGAAGAAGATATTTACAAGGGTGATGCTTCTGTCAGTTTCAGCGTTGAAAGAAAATATTTCGTTTCTACCGAAGGAGCCAGGATTGTTCAGAACAGGTATGGGATCAGGCTTTTTGTAAGTGCAACAATTAAATCTAATGACGGAATGGAACTTCCTTTATTTCTTTCATACTTTGCCTATAAGCCCGAAAATCTTCCAAAAGATGAGCAAGTAATCACAGAAGTTACCGAAATGGTAGCAAAACTCAAGGCTATGCAAAATTCTCCCGTCGTCGACCCATACACAGGTCCTGCAATTTTGTCGGGTAGGTCGGCAGGTGTCTTTTTTCACGAGATTTTTGGGCACAGGATTGAAGGGCACAGACAAAAGAGTGAATCAGAAGGACAGACTTTTAAAAAGAAAGTCGGCGAACTAGTACTTCCGCCTCAGATGAGTGTTATATTTGACCCATCCATCAAATCGCATAATGGAGTTGACCTGAACGGCTACTATATTTATGATGACGAAGGTATGAAAGGTGAGAAAGTTGCAGTGATTGAAAACGGAATTCTCAAAAATTTTCTTATGTCACGAAGCCCGATTGATAAATTTCCAAATTCAAACGGCCACGGAAGAGCTCAGTCAGGTTATAAAACTGTTTCACGCCAGTCAAATTTGATTCTGACAACTATAAATCCACTGACACGTGAACAGCTAAGACAAAAATTGATTGATGAATGTAAAGCTCAGGGAATACCTTACGGTTATTTTTTCGAAGACATAACTGGCGGTTTCACTATTACAGGCAGGACAATTCCTAATTCATTTAATGTAATGCCTACCGAAGTTTATCGCATATATGTTGATGGTAAGGCTGACGAACTTGTTCGCGGCGTTGATCTTGTGGGAACTCCGCTTTCGATGTTCTCGCAGATTGCCGAAGCCGGTAATGATTACAAAGTGTTCAACGGCACATGCGGAGCCGAATCTGGCGGTGTTCCTGTCAGCTCTTCCACTCCTTCGATATTTGTAAACAGGATTGAAATGCAGAAGAAAAGTAAATCGCAGGAAAAGCCTCCTATTCTACCGCGTCCGGATTCTATTCCCGAATAATTTTTAAATAAACAAACAATAAATGAGAGGTATAGATGAAAAAGATAATATTATCAATAGTCATAGCTTTTATTCTTGCACTATCGCTTGCCTATTCTCAACAAGGCACATCCAGGGACATAATTTTCAAGGCAATGAAGGATGAATTGAACAGAAACCTGAACAATATTGCTCTCGAAAATTTGAAAAAACCTTTTTTCATAGGTTATAATATTCATGATTTCAAGGTTATGTCAATAAAAGCTTCACTTGGAGCAATTGTCGAATCGAATGAGAAGCCATATCGTGAGTTGTGGTCTCGCATAATCGTCGGTGATTATAAGAGAACTCAGGAAAATTTCTTCAACCCTGAATTGGGAGGCAATTTTGTTTCTGGTTTTATTAATGATAAACTTCCCCTCGAAAACGATTACGACGGCATTCGCAGGGTGATTTGGAAGTCAACTGATGAAATGTATAAACGTGCTGCCGAAACTTATGAAAAGAAAATTTCTGCTATTAACCAGCAGAAACTGTCGGAAGAAGAGGCAGCTTTGGCAGACCTCTTCAACGCACCTGTCGTAAATAAAAAGCTTCCTGCTGTGAAATTTGATTTCAACAAAACTAAATGGGAAACTGCCGTAAGGGCGCTTTCAGCCATATTCAGCAAATATTCGGATATTTATAAATCCGAAGTTACAATTACATTCATTCAGGGTGATGAATTCGTTGTCAACAGCGAAGAGACAGAAACAGTCTATCCTTTTACCATTGCTGCCGTTCAGGTTAATGCTTTCACACAGGCTGAGGATGGAGAGCCTCTATTCGACCAAGTGCTATACTATGAAGTAACACCTGATGACTTGCCTAAACTTGAAGTAATGAATGTTGATGTTAAGAAAATGGCAGACAATCTTGTATTATTGAGAAAAGCTCCATCATTCACAGACTCATACACGGGCCCCGTTCTCTTCGAGGAGCAGGCAGTTGCTGAAGTTTTGTCGCAGAGAATGTTTTCCGAAAACGAAGGCTTATTAGGCGTAAGAAAACTTATATACAGCGACCCGCAGATGCTCATGTTTGCCAGTCAAGCGATGGGCAAACCGCTTGATGATAAAATAGGAAAGAAAATTTTGTCGGATAATTTAACGATAAAATCAATCCCGTCAAAAGCAGACTTTGGAGGTAAAAAGCTGATTGGTAGTTATCAGATAGATATGGAAGGTGTTGTCCCTCCAAATGAATTAACCCTCGTTGAAAAAGGAACGCTCAAAACTATTCTGAACAGCAGGATTCCGACTCCAAAACTTGAAGGCTCGAACGGAAGCAAGAGGATAAAGATACAGGGTTCATCTGTTTCATCCGATATTGGACCCGGTGTCATTGATTTCACATTCTCCGATGCAGTTAAACGAGACGAGTTGAAGAAAAAGCTAATCGAAAAAGCAAAAGAGCAGGGTTTGGACTATGCAATAATCGTTAGGAAACTAAAATCTCCTGCATCAAGTATAAGAACAAAAATGGATGAATCCTCGATGATGTCATTCGCTTCGGGAATGGAGAAAAAAGGAGCTGTCAGCAAACCGATAGCAATTTATAAAGTGTCGTTGTCTGACGGGAAGGAAGAACTGCTCCGCTCTGCCGAGCTTGGCGGAATTTCGCTCAGCACATTGAAAAAGATAACGGCAGCTTCAAACAAAAAGTTTGCATATAACACAATGCTGTCTAAGGGCGGCGGTTTCAGCGGATTATTTTCCTTTGCCTTCGGTTCCGGCGGCCAAGAAAACTGGAACCTGAGCGGTGTCCCATCGTCCTTCATAATTCCCGATGCCGTTCTCATCGATGAGATGGATGTACAAAAAGAAAAGCGTCTTATAACAGGAAAACTACCAGTGGTTGAGAACCCAGTAGGGAAGTGAAAATATTTGACAACAGCGAATGTGCAGTTTGAATTTAAGCACCACCTCGAAAAACTTGTTCTACCAAAATGTATCAAAATCGTCCTTCGTTATTGTTTAAATTGAACCCCCGGTGTTATGGGGATTGATGCCTGCCGGTCCACAGGCGGGGATTTCTGGATTATTGGAGAAAATTATTTGGAATTCTTGAGGATTTTAAACAAATTTAGTGAAAGATGAAAAGAAATAATCATATAACAATAAAGGAAATCCGCAGCATTGCAAAACGGATAGCTGCAAAGTTTGATGTGGAGAAGATAATTCTTTTTGGTTCCTACGCCTATGGAAAACCGACGGCGGGAAGTGACGTTGATCTTCTTATTATAATGAACACCGAGAAACGACATTATGAATTGCGTTACCAAATATATTCTATACTTGAGGATTTTAAAGCTCCACTCGATGTTGTTATCAGAAAACCAGAGGATGTAAGAGCAGCATCTCGTAGGAGAGATTGGTTTTTACAAGATATCGTCAACAAGGGACGTGTTATCTATGGGTAACGGTTTGAAGCTTACCATAGAAGCGAAACAATGGATAGATAAAGCCGAAGCAGATTTCGTAGCTGCGAATCGATTAATTAAACATAGAAGAAAACCAAATTATGACCTCGTGTGCTTTTGCTCTCACCAGTGCGCTGAAAAGTATTTGAAGGGATTTCTCACAGCTGCAAATAAAAGGTTCGAATATAAACATCAATTAGAAAAGCTGATTCTTCCCCTATGCCTCGAAGTCAATCCATCCTTCGAATTCATTCGCGAGTTAGTACGCAGACTTGATGCATATAGTGTTGACTTTCGGTACCCCGGTCACAATACCGACCGAAAGGAAGCACTACTTGCAGTTCAAACTGCACATGCAGTGAGAGAATTTGTTCGGGAGAAGCTTCCCATCGAGAAACCACAAAGAAAAGATCGGCGGTAAATAACTCACAAGAATTATGAAACGCAATAATCACATAACGATGAAAGAAATCCGCTCCATTGCGAAGCGAATTGCTGAAAAGTTTGATGTACAAAAAATTATTCTCTTTGGCTCGTACGCAAAGGGAAAAGCTGATGAAAATAGCGATGTGGATCTGCTCGTCGTAATGGACACTAAGATGCGCCCAATCCAGCAGCGATATGAGATTTACAAATCGCTCACGCCAATTCATTTTGCTTTAGATATTATTGTGCGAACCGAGAATGATTTGAAACAACGTATTCCTAAAGGTGATTGGTTCCTAAAAGAAGCTTACGAGACGGGAAAGGTTCTCTATGCTCGATGATCCGTGGAAAGAATGGGTACGAAAAGCTGAAGGCGATTACCGAATGGCTGAACTGGCGATGAAGGTGAACAATTCGGAACTCTATGATGGTGTTTGCTATCATTCTCAGCAGTGTGTAGAGAAGTATTTGAAAGCTTTCCGTGTCTATCACGGGAAAAGCTATAAATGGATTCATTCATTGATTCCTCTATTAGAAGATTGCATCGCAATCGATCCAACATTTGAATTCATTAGAACGCCATG
>JAUXOG010000016.1 GCA_030682385.1 Bacteroidota bacterium | reverse complement strand
CACAATTTTTTATTACGCAATCGCCGCAGCCACATCTCGATGGCAGATATACGATATTCGGAAAAGTTATTTCAGGAATGGAGATTGCGAATACATTGCAAAGTGATGATAGAGTTTTGGATGTGAAGAGGGATTAAAATTATTCTTGCCATTAATCTATTATGTTTGTATAATACCATCAGTTGTTTTAAAGTTTAACTATTAAATAATTATTGGAAAGGGTAATATGAAGTTTAAAAATGGTTTTACTCTCTACGCGGGATTTAGATTTATCATTATTCTTTTAGTTCTATTCTTTAATAAAAATAGATATGGTATTAACGCAATAAAAATATTGTTTTACCTGATATTTTTTATCTCTATTTCGCAAAGTCAAAATTTAGTAAAATCTGGTCGCCCGGAAATTAATTCAGTAGACCTATTAAATTTGACTCCTACTACAGCTGAGTTTATTATATATTTTAGCGTTGAGAATATAAAATCGGAGGTATGGTTTGAATGGGGAACGACACCATTTTATGAACATTCTACTCCTCATGTTCAATTTGAAAATGTTAATAGTTCTTTTTCAGTTATTCATCTGAGTGATTTAACTCCTAACACGCTTTACTATTACCGTGGCATTGTAACAAATGTATATGGCCGTGATGAAAATCCATACTACTTTAAAACCAGGCTTCTGAATGTAACCACATTTCCCGTTGTACAAACTACTGCTAGTTCTGCTCGTTTTGAGGGCATGTGTAATCCAAATGGTTATTCTACAGTAGCATATTTTAAATGGAAACCAGTTGCTTCACCTGGTGATATATGGAATGAGACACCGAGGCAATATATTGGGAATGATACTACCTATCAATTTTTCACAGACTCAATAAGCGGATTAATTCCCGAAGTAAGTTATTATGTTAGAGCATTTGCATGGACGCAGGATGTCCCTGACGGGGTCAGCAGAGGTAAAACTCAACTATTTACTACTTTGGATGATCCTAACGCCGGAGGTTTTACGATTAAAATTACTACAAAAGGCGCTAACGGTTATTCTATGGCGACTCCAAGAAAGTTCGGAGTGCACACACACGCAACTTATTGCATAGACGTTGAACTCGGTGAATATGAAGTACCACCAATGCCGCCGAGCAATAATGCTGAACACCGATTTATTGACCTGCGATCAAAACCAAATGCCTGCATGGGTGAAGGAGTATATACAGATTTAAGACGGTATCTGAATCCAGCCCAGGCAGACACTTACAAATATAAAATCCAAGCAGGTATGTTAGGATATCCATTAGAAATATCATGGCAGGAACTTGCAGCAAATTATAGTGGTTCGGTACGGCTGGTAACACCACTCAACGGAAGAATCGTAAACGTAGATATGAAAAGCCAATCATCTTACACGTTGAATGATGAGCTAAACACATTTTTTATAATAGCTGAAGGTCCCAAAAATGTTATCTGGACAAAGGCAAATATCATTTCCGCTGATAGTGCAATGATAGTCGGGAAATTTAATCCTAACGGCTTGCCATGTGAAGCTTGGTTCGAATGGGGGAATTCAGAAAATTATGGAAACGTAACAAGCAAACAGAATCTTGGGGCTGTACAAAATAGTGTTTTTTTCAGTGAACATTTAAATTTACTTCAGCCAAATACTCAGTATTATTTTAGGGCTGTCACAAAAAATCAAGAGGGCACGCATTATAGTATTGATAAAACATTTATTACAGGTACACGGCTTAGCGTGAAAGAGGAAAATAATATTCCAATAAATTTTACTCTCCGACAGAATTATCCCAATCCGTTTAACCCTGCAACCACAATCTCATTCCAGTTGCCTCAGGATGCACTAGTAAATTTAAAGATATATGATATACTCGGTCGCGAATCGGCGACAATTGTAAATGAATTTAGAAATGCAGGTTACTACAAAGAAGTTTGGGATGCAAGTGAGTTTTCAAGCGGAATTTATTTTTATCAATTAACTTCAAAACAGGAAAACGGCAACACTGTAATTGCGAGGAAGAAATTAGTCATTGTTAAATAAAAAGCTATTTCCTCTTTGCTTTATACTCGTCGTAATATTTTTGATGCGAAGGGTCTATTTTGTTAAGTTTGTCGAAGACCTGTATGTCGGGATAATCCAAAAATATATCGCATAATTCAAGATATTTAGTATCGAAGAAGGTTTTTTCCGCGGAACAGTTTTCCATCGCATCGTCCCAAACTTTGTAATTCAAGGGGGTGATCCTGAAGGAACTGGATGGGGAGGACCGGGGTATTCGATTCGCTCTGAATTTTCACCAATAACTTACGAAACCGGTTCTGTAGGTATGGCAAGTTCAGGAAAAGATACTGAAGGGTCACAATTTTTTATTACGCAATCGCCGCAGCCACATCTCGATGGCAGATATACGATATTCGGAAAAGTTATTTCAGGAATGGAGATTGCGAATACATTGCAAAGTGATGATAGAGTTTTGGATGTGAAGAAAATATGGTGATAGTTACGTAAAATTTTAAATTTTAAAATCCCAAATCCAAAATCTTTCGCCTAAAGCGAATCTGCCTCTGGCGGAAAAATCTCTTTTTGTATCCTTCATAACTTTTCTTTATTTTTAAGCCGTCCATTAACTAATAGGAATATGTTATGTCAGATGATATTGGAAACCGATTCAATCAGTGGAAAAACGAAACATTAAAGGCTGTTCTTAATAAATCTAAAGAAAGAAAAGAAAAATTTTCTACCGACTCGAAGGTAGAAATTGAACGTTTATACTTCCGAGAAACCGAATATCTCAACGCACTCGGTTTCCCGGGTGAATACCCGTTCACACGCGGAGTTTATCCGAGTATGTATCGCGGTAGGTTCTGGACTATGCGGCAGTATGCCGGCTTCGCAACGGCTGAAGAATCAAACAAACGCTATCGCTATTTACTTGATCACGGTACTACGGGACTATCTGTTGCATTTGACTTGCCTACACAAATCGGATACGATTCCGACCACCCGATCGCTGAAGGCGAGGTTGGCAAAGTGGGCGTTGCAATTGATTCGCTTGAAGATATGGAACGACTGTTCGACGGGATTGAACTTCAGCGCGTTTCAACTTCAATGACAATTAATGCCACTGCGGCGATTCTGCTATGTATGTACGCTGCAATAGCAAAAAAACAGGGAGCCGATTTATCTAAAATTTCAGGGACAATCCAAAACGACATTCTGAAAGAATACATCGCACGCGGAACTTACATTTATCCGCCGCAACCTTCAATGCGATTGGTTACTGATACTTTCAGTTGGTGCAACAAAAATTTACCCAAGTGGAACACCATTTCAATCAGTGGTTATCATATCCGTGAAGCCGGGTCGAATGCAGTGCAAGAGGTTGCTTTCACTTTAGCAAACGGCATCGCTTATGTTCAGGCGGCTGTTGATGCTGGACTTGATGTCGATTTGTTTGGTTCGCAGTTATCGTTCTTTTTTAATTCGCATAATAACTTGTTTGAAGAAGTAGGAAAGTTCCGTGCAGCAAGGCGTTTATGGGCAAAAATTATGCGTGAAAGGTTTGGGGCAAAAAATCCTGAGTCGATGAAACTACGCTTTCACGCTCAAACAGCCGGTTCAACTCTCACTGCGCAGCAAATCGAAAACAATGTTGTCAGGGTAACGCTTCAGGCATTAGCTGCCGTGTTAGGCGGTTGCCAGTCGCTGCATACTAATAGCCGCGACGAAGCACTTGCGTTGCCGACTGAAGAATCGGTACGGTTAGCTCTCCGCACACAACAAATTATTGCCCACGAAAGCGGATGCGCCGATACAATCGATCCTGTCGGTGGTTCGTTCTATATCGAGAATATCACGAATGAAATTGAGAAACTTGCAACGGACTATATCAAAAAAATTGATGCAATGGGGGGTGCTGTAAAGGCAATTGAAAATAATTTTTATCAAAACGAAATCGCAAACAGCGCCTATGAATATCAAAAAGAAATTGAAAGTAAAAACAAAATTATAGTCGGAATGAATGAGTTCGTTACAAAAGAAACAATCAAACCTGATACTTTAAAAATTGATCACGGTGTGCGTGAGAAGCAAGTTTTGAAACTGAAAAAGTTACGGCAAAAAAGAAATGGTAAATCAGTCGACTTAGCGATAAAGAAACTTAAAGAAGTTGCTCTATCGAGTGAAAATTTGTTACCACATCTCTTTAACGCAGTTGAGTGTTATGCAACCATCGGTGAAATTTCGCAGACGCTTCGAGAAGCGTGGGGTGAATATAAAGAAATTTAATATGAGGTATGATGCAACGGAATGAAATTGTTTTAGTGCTCGATTTTGGGTCGCAATATACTCAATTAATTGCACGCAGGATACGTGAAATCGGCGTTTATTCCGAAATTCATCCGTATAATATTCCACTCTCCAAAATCAAGGAAATCGATCCGAAAAGCATAATATTTTCGGGAGGTCCTTCCAATGTTTATCAAAAAAACGCTCCTAAACTTTCTCCTGAAATTTACAAATTAAACATACCAATACTTGGTATTTGCTATGGCTTACAGCTAATTGCGCATCAACTTGGTGGTGAGGTTGACCGATCTGCAAAACGGGAATATGGAAAAGTTCAATTGTTTATTGACGACATCAGCGACTTGTTTTTCAATTTTGAAAAACAAACTAATGTATGGATGAGTCATGGTGATGCTTTAATAAAACTTCCGTCAGGTTTCGAAAAAATCGCTCATACAAACAACTCACCTTTTTGTGTAATACGGGACGAAAGCCGGAAGATATATGGTGTTCAATTCCATCCTGAAGTAATACATACCGAAAAAGGGATTGAGATAATAAGAAATTTCGTTCTTCGAATATGTGGGTGCAAATCAGATTGGAGTACTGAGTCTTTTATAAAACAAAAAACTGTAGAGATTCGCAATGTAGTAGGAAGTGGCAAAGTCATTTGTGCATTAAGCGGTGGTGTCGATTCGTCGGTGCTTGCTGTTATGATGCACAAAGCAATCGGGGATACTTTATTTTGTTTTCATATTGATAACGGACTAATGCGGAAAGATGAAAGCGAAGAAGTTGTTCGGAGATTCAAAGATGAATACAAAATAAATTTAGATTATATCGATGCTTCAAAAATATTTCTTGAGAGATTAAAAGGGGTTGAGAATCCTGAGTTGAAGAGAAAAATTATTGGACACACATTCATCGACATTTTTGAAGAGGAGGCAAGGAAGCTTGGCGATATTGATTTTTTAGCTCAAGGCACTTTGTATCCTGATGCTATAGAATCCCAATCGTTCAAAGGTCCTTCTGCAACTATCAAATCACACCACAATGTAGGCGGACTTCCTGAAAAAATGAAGCTCAAGTTGATTGAACCGCTACGCGAATTATTCAAAGATGAAGTCCGTGCAGTCGGAAGCGAACTCGGTTTGCCTCACGATTTACTTTATCGGCATCCTTTCCCGGGTCCTGGCTTAGCAGTCCGGATCATCGGCGAAATTACGATTGACAAGTTAGAAATATTACGCAATGCAGATTATATTTTTATAGAGGAATTAAAAATATCTCAACTTTACGACTTGATATGGCAAGCGTTTGCTGTTCTGTTACCTGTTCAATCGGTGGGAGTAATGGGTGACGAACGCACTTACGAAAATGTAATAGCGTTACGTGCTGTTACAAGCGTCGATGGTATGACTGCCGATTGGTTCAGAATGCCGCAGGAAATTTTAGAAAAGATATCGAGCCGAATAATTAATGAAGTAACAGGTGTGAATCGAGTTGTGTATGATATTAGTTCCAAGCCGCCTGCGACGATCGAGTGGGAATGATAATTAAATGTTTGAGGACGCAAATTGCGACCTCAAAGAAAAGATATAACTAAAATGAAAAATAATCTTTTAATTTAAAATAGAAAGGGAAACACTCAGTTTGGCAACGATTGAGAAAAAAATATTTTTCGTTAGGAGAGAAAAAGTTATGCTCGATTTTCATTTAGCATCGCTTTACAATGTTTCTACAAAACGTCTTAAAGAACAAGTCCGGAGAAATATCCGCAGGTTTCCATCAGACTTTATGTTTGAGTTAACACTCGAAGAGTATCTAGATTTGAGGTCGCAATTTGCGTCCTCCGTCGTTTCTAAAGGTGGCAGACGTTATATGCCTTTTGCGTTTACTGAACAGGGTGTTGCAATGCTCTCTTCAGTACTTAAGAGTGATCGGGCGATTGTAGTGAATATAGAGATAATGAGGGCGTTTGTCAGTTTGCGTGAAATATTATTGACCAATAAAAATATTGCAAGCAGATTAGATGCGATGCAAAAAAAATATGACTTAAATTTTCAGTTAGTTTTTAATGCTATCAATGAGTTTTCAACTCTACCTGACGTTCCAAGAAGACGGATTGGATTCCAAGTTCAGGAACCCCAAGCAATTTACAAAGTGAAGAAAAAGAAGTGATAAATTGAAAAAATACTTTCGTTTTATAAAAATTGAACACACCCTCTTTTCATTACCTCTAATTTATGCAGGGGTTTTTTTAGCAGCTAAAGATACTCCATCTATTCAACTGCTTGTACTTGTGCTATTTGCCGCCGTAGGTGCACGAATAGTTGCAATGTCGTTAAACCGAATCATTGATTCGGAAATCGATAAACGGAACATCAGAACTAATAGCAGAGAACTGCCATCGGGAAAAATGAAAATAATTGAAGCAGTCGGAATCGCTTTGCTCGGTCTGCTCCTTTATTTATCATCAGCTTATTATATTTCATTTTTTTGTTTTATACTTTCTCCAATTCCCTTAATAATATTTTCAGTTTATCCGTACCTAAAACGTTTCACAAAATTTGCCCACTTTGGCGTTGGTTTAGGATTGGCAATGGCGCCGTTAGGTGGTTGGTTCGCTGTAAAAGGCAGTTTCGATGATTTTTTTACAGGATTATTGCTGCCGCTTTTCACACTTTTCTGGGCGACAGGTTTTGATATAATTTATTCAACTATGGATGAAGATTTCGATCGTAGTGTTGGTTTGTATTCTCTTCCATCTCGCTTGGGAACAAAAAAAGCTTTGCAGATTTCATCTATTCTTCATATCTTGGCTTTCACAATTTTAGTTTTGCTGTTCGTTCTGTCGATTAAAAGTTTAGCTGCGTTTCCGGTTCTTCTGATCGCTGGCTTTTTACTTTATCTCGAACAAAAAAAATCTTCCGATGTCGAATTAGCATTCTTTAAAATAAATGCCGTCATCGGTTTTGTAATTTTACTTATGGTTTTAATGAAGGGTATCCAAATATGAAAATAGCTGTCGGCATTACCGGTTCGTCGGGTTCAATATATGCTGTCGAATTTCTCAAGAATTGCCCTGCTGAAAAATTTCTTGTAATTACTCAATGGGGTAAAGCTGTATTAAAAGACGAACTAAATCTGAGCGATTTCGATCTTCAGCCATATATAAAAAAACAATTTTCAAATGACGATCTTACAGCTCCGCTCGCTTCAGGAACGAACAAACTTGATGCTGTCGTAATTCTTCCTTGTTCTATTTCTACAATCGGGAAGATAGCTTCCGGAATCGGCGACACGTTATTAACACGGATGGCAGCAGTTGCTTTGAAAGAAAGATTTAAAATGATATTGTGTGTTCGTGAAACTCCGCTTTCGACACTAACACTTGAACAGTGTGCAAAACTATCTCGTGATGGAGTTATCATAATGCCAATATCGCCTCCGATGTACTTCCGTCCGCAAAACATTGATGAGTTTATAAAAGCTTTTGTTGATAAATTAAATTCAGTATTAGGTGTGGAGAGTTCAAAAGGTTGGCGGTCAGGAGATTTGGAATGAATAATAATTTTATTGCATTAAGTGAATTTCTTCTTTATTTAGAAAAAAACGGAGAACTCCATCGCGTAAAGAATGAAATCGACCCCGAGTTGGAATCGACCGAGATAGCGATACGCACACTTAAACAGAATAAGCCCGCTCTGTTATTCGAAAATCCGAAAGGTTCAAAATATCCACTCGCGATGAATATACTTGCAAGTGAAAGAAGAATTGAGCTCGCACTCGGTATGCACCCGGAAGAATTAGGTGAAAAATTGATTGAGTTTATGGAGCGAGCAATGCCGCCAAAGTTGAACACGATTTTAAAACATAAAAAAATTGTAAAACGGTTGATTGCATCTCGTCCGAAAAAAATTAGTGGCGGGTTTGCACAGGAAATTGTTGATACTCCAAACCTCTCTCAATTCCCGATTCAAAAATGTTGGCCCGACGACGGTGGGCGTTTTATCACTCTCGGTCAGGTATTCACTTATGATCCACTAACGAAGAAGCGAAATGTTGGTATTTATCGTATGCAAATGTTCGACGATTCTTCTACAGGAATGCACTGGCAGATACAAAAGGGCGGAGGATTTCATTTTTATCAAGCTCAAAAACTTAAGAAAGAATTTGAAGTTGCTGTTGCACTCGGAACTGACCCCGCAATGCTGTTGGCAAGTGTTGCAGCTTTACCAGAGGGAATCGATGAAGTAATGTTTGCGGGTTTCTTACGCGGCGCAAGAATTCCGATCACTCGTGGA
Source organism: Bacteroidota bacterium (assembly GCA_030682385.1). GTDB lineage: Bacteria > Bacteroidota > Ignavibacteria > UBA10030 > BY39 > JASEGV01. The sequence continues at coordinate 1,795 of JAUXOG010000016.1, read as the reverse complement.
CGCACGGTCTCAATCGATGTTCCGGCAAATGCTGAGTTTATTTTAGAAGGAAAAGTTTCGCTCACTGAATCACGAATCGAAGGACCGTTTGGAGATCACTTCGGTCATTATTCAGCGGCTTCCGAGTTTCCTGTTTTTCGATTGAGCGCTATTACCCATCGTAAAAATCCGATTTATCCTGCGACCGTAGTTGGTAAACCGCCAATGGAAGATAAGTTTCTAGGCGATGCAACTCAACAAATTCTTGGTCCGCTAATCCGATTGATGCACCCCGAAATAAAAAGTCTCTGGGCTTATTATGAAGCCGGCTTTCACAATTTACTCGTCGTAGAAATCGAAGAACGCTACGCCAAAGAAGCTGCTAAGACGGCAATGTCCTTGATGGGTGAAGGACAACTCTCGTTGACAAAGTGCATCGTAACAGTTTCGGCGGGTGTTAATCCGAAAGATTGGAATGCAGTATTGAAAGAGATTCGAGAGAATTATGATCCACATTATGATTTCATTATGATACCTAAAGTTCCGCTTGATACACTCGACTTCACAAGTTATAAGATGAATTTAGGTAGTAAAATGGTGATAGATGCTTGTAAGAAGCAAAGAGCTGAGAGCGGTGAGCACAGAGCAGAGAGCTTTGAGCGGAGAGCAATGAGTGGTGAGCATAGAGGTTTTACTCTCAATGCTCTACGCTCTATGCTAATTGCTCACGATCGTCGAATATTAGACATCAATCTGATTGAGAACACTCTACTGATTGTAAAAGTTGATTCCCAAATCCAATCTTCCAACATTCCAATAATCCAACAATCCATTACTCCCTCTTCTATTTCCATTGGCAAGGTTGTGCTTCAAAAACTTCTATCTCAGCCACTACCTTCATCTATAAAAATTATTGCTGTTGTTAGCGAGGATGTTGATATCCACGATAAAGAAAACTACATCTGGGGTATTTTTACACGGTTTGATTGTGAGCGCGATGTTCTTTTTACCGAACAAAAGCTTATAGGAATTTCTCCGGTGTATTCGGGTGTTATGGGTATTGATGCGACATGGAAACAAGGATATCAAAAACCACTTATTATGGATGAAAGAATCGTTAAGTTGGTAGATGAAAAGTGGGGGAAGATTTGGAAAAAGGAAATATGCCTGCCCGTCCGCAGGCGGGGATTACTGGAGAAATTGATTTGGAAATCGCGAAGATTTTAAACAAATTTAGTGAAAGATGAAAAGAAATAATCACATAACGATGAAAGAAATCCGCAGCATTGCAAAGCGCATCGCTGAAAAATTTGATGTGCAAAAAATTATTCTCTTTGGCTCCTATGCAAAAGGTAAAGCTGATGAAAATAGCGATGTGGATCTGCTCGTCGTGATGGACACTAATAAGCGCCCAATCCAGCAGCGATATGAGATTTACAAATCGCTCACGCCAATTCATTTTGCTTTAGATATTATTGTGCGAACCGAGAATGATTTGAAACAACGCATTCCTAAAGGTGATTGGTTCTTAAAAGAAGCGTACGAAACTGGAAAGGTTCTTTATGCGCGGTGATCCGTGGAAAGAATGGATACGAAAAGCTGAAGGCGATTACCGATTGGCGATACTGGCAATGAAGGCAAACAATCCAGGACTCTATGATGGAGTTTGCTATCATGCTCAGCAGTGTGTAGAGAAATATTTGAAAGCTTTCCGTGTCTATCACGGGAAAAGCTATAAATGGATTCATTCATTGATTCCTCTATTAGAAGATTGCATCGCAATCGATCCAACATTTGAATTCATTAGAACGCCATG
>JAUXOG010000012.1 GCA_030682385.1 Bacteroidota bacterium | reverse complement strand
CTGAAGTTACGCAGAACAGTCATTCTGAACGAAGTGAAGAATCTTAAACCTCAATTTTGAGCTGTTTTTAGATGTTTCGCTTCGCTCAACATGACAAAAAGTCGATTCTGCGTAACTTCTGTAACTTATCAAAATTAGTGTTACAGCAGTAATGGGTATTACGAAAATAATCATAACCGAACTGTATGCCGGTAGCATGTCGTGTTGAGTTGCGTCGAAGAATAAGTATAAAATATACGCTATATAATAGCCGAGAAATAAAACACCCTCCCATCGTGAAATAGAGTTGCCTGTAAAAAAAATAGGCAGACAAGCAATGGCGACTGCTGTCATTATCGGTATATCAAAATTTAACGCTGCGGGCGATACTGAAATTCCGTTCGGTGCAACTATGCCTGATATACCAAGTACGGATAGAATGTTGAAGATGTTGCTACCTACAACGTTACCTACGGCGATATCTTTTTCGCCCTTAATTGCTGCAACTATGGATGTAGCCACTTCAGGCAAAGAGGTGCCGGCTGCAACTATTGTTAAGCCGATGACTAATTCATTTATTCCAAAAAAAGTTGCCAATTCTACTGCACCTTTAACTAACCAGTTCGATCCTAAAACCAATAGAGCGAGTCCAAAAACGATTAACGCAATCTGAAAAATAATAGAACCTTCATTTTTGGTTTTCGCTTTGCCATATTCCTTTTCGTACTCTTCCTTGATCGCCTTGCTTTCCTTCCGGCTTTGACGTATAGAAAAGACCGTGTAAACGATAACGATCAAAAATAATATGATACCGTCAGTCTGGCTGATTTGCCCGTCTAAAGATAGAACCCAACCTAAAACAGAAACCCCTATCATTATTGGGACATCGATTTTGATCAATTGCTGTTTAACTATGAGGGGAGTGATGAGAGCAGAGATGCCTAATATCAGAAGTATGTTAAAAATGTTGCTGCCGACGACATTCCCGAGTGCGATATCGGGTTGGTTGATGAGTGCCGAGTTAACGCTGACGGCAAGTTCGGGGGCGCTTGTTCCGTAAGCTACAACTGTTAAACCGATTACAAGAGGTGATATTCCAAACGATGCAGAAATCTTTGAAGCGCCTCTTACTAATAATTCAGCACCTATTACTAATAATACAAGCCCTAGAAAAAATAATATTAGAGTTAGAAGTTCCATTATCTCGACATATATTCAATTACATCATAACGGGTAACGATGCCGGCAATTTTTTTATTTTCTTCGATAATGACTGCTGAGTTTTTCTTTGTTAATAATTCGACGGCGTGTTCGATGGGTGCCTCGATTCCGATGATTGGATATGTCGGTTTCATAATATGGCTGACGGGTTTATCGAGTAGAGACGAATTTTCCAATACTGCCGTCATCAAATCGCCATCATCAATGCTTCCGACTGATTTACCTTTGTCAATTACTGGAATCTGAGAGATATCGAATTGTTTTATGAGGTCAAAAGCATGTTTAATAGTTGCTGATGAATCGACAGAAATGAGTGACGGAAGGTTTTTGGCTTTTCCATGAATCACAAAGCGCATTGTAACTTTTTCGGGAATCAGGAAACTGTGTTCGCGCATCCAGTTGTCGTTGTACATTTTACTCAAATACCTCTCGCCTGTATCGGGGATGAGAACGACAATTATTTGTTTCTCGTTCAGGCGTTCTGCGATTTTTAAAGCTGCGGCTAATGCAGTTCCGGAAGATCCGCCGGCAAAAATGCCCTCTTCTCTGGCTAATTTTCGGGCAATCAAAAACGATTCTTTATCGGTAACTTCAATTACTTCATCAACATATTCCAAGTGTAGTGTGCCGGGAATCCAATCCGAACCGATTCCTTCAACCTTATAAGGCATAGCCATGTCTGAAATTTTTTTCGTTTTGTGGAAATCGCAGATAATCGATCCCTTCGGGTCGGAGATTGCTATTTTTATATTGGGATTTTTTTCTTTTAAAAATTTTCCAACACCGCTGATTGTTCCGCCTGTTCCTACACCAGCGACGAAGTAATCAATTTTTCCTCCGGTCTGTTCCCAAATTTCCGGACCTGTGGTTTTGTAATGAGATTCAGGATTTTTTTGATTGTAAAACTGATTTGCTAAAATTGAATTCGGAGTTTCGCGAACGATACGCTTTGCTACTTCTGTATAACTTTCGGGTGACTCGTGAGCGACTGCTGTTGGAGTAATAATTACCTCAGCGCCGAAAGCCCGCAATAGTTGAACTTTCTCGTTACTCATTTTATCAGGGATTGTGAAGATGCACTTATAATTTTTAACGGCTGCTGCAAGAGCAAGTCCAACGCCTGTGTTACCTGATGTGGCTTCAACGATTGTTCCACCTGCCCGAAGCCGGCCATCACGCTCTGCATCCTCGATTATCTCAATTCCGATTCGGTCCTTTACAGAACCGCCGGGATTAAAGAATTCTAACTTAAGAAAAATTTGCGGTTTATAACCTCTCGAAATTTTATTTAATTTTACGATAGGTGTGTTACCAATTGTTTTTAAAATGTTTTCTTTGATATCCATTTTTTATTTGTCGTTAGTTAATAGTTGTTTATATATCAAAACAGAAAAAATCATTAATCTCAAATTGTGTCTTCTGAAAAATTATTTAAAAACCGTTGAAACGGTTCAATGGTAAAAAGGTTTTTAGTTATCACACGACCTCTTACCTGCCCGCAGCAGGCGGGAGTCGTGGGTTAACAATATAAATATGAGAATACAAACTGTTTCAACAGTTTCGGAATATGCTTCAAATAATATTTCAGATGTCTAAAATCAAAAATCTAAAATTCCTTATCTATTCATCATACTTGCCGCGAAGCCGGCTCCGAATCCGTTATCAATGTTTACAACAGTAACTCCAGATGCGCATGTATTGAGCATTCCGAGTAAAGCTGCAACACCGCCAAAACTTGCACCGTATCCACCTGAGGTTGGCACCGCGATTACAGGGACATCAACAAGTCCGCCAACCACGCTGGGTAGTGCACCCTCCATCCCCGCAACTACAATGATAACATTTGCTGTCATTATTTTATTGTAGTTTGAAAACAGACGGTGAATTCCTGCCACACCAACATCGTAGAGGCGTTCCACCGGATTTCCTAACATTTCCAAAGTAAGGCAGGCTTCTTCTGCAACAGGTATATCAATCGTCCCGGCAGATACGACGAGAACGTTTTTTTTATTCGCATCAGGCTTGCTTGGTTTGTTTGCATAAATGATACGTGCAACTTTGTCGTAGTGTGCCTTTTTTGTTTTTTTCTGCACAGCTTTGAATTGTTCATGAGTTGCACGAGTTGCCAGCAATGGTTGATTCCGTTGAATAATTTTTGAAGCGATCACAGCAACTTGTTCTGCTGTTTTTCCTTGGCACAAGATAACTTCCGGGAATCCCTTGCGAATTGTCCTGTGATGATCAATCGTTGCAAAACCGACCGACTCGGATTCAAAAGTTAATAATGTTTTTAACAATTCATCCTTTGATACTTTGCCGGTTTTATAATCTGCTAATAGTTTTGAAAGATATTCTTTGTTCATAACGGCAAAAATATAGCCTTTTTCGAGTTTATAAGCAAAAATAAAATTTATTATCCTGATTTTTTCTGCAAGCGTACTTAAATGCAACGATATATATATAATTCACCTTTTATTAATTTTCTTTTAAGGAGGAAGTATGTACCGTTTATTCTTAATTTTGTTTGTATCGTTTACTTTAATCTCAAATGTTCCATCATCATACTCGATGCAGGACTCGCTCGGTTTTAGTTATTTCGAGTTTAGTATGCTTCGTACGGGTATCACGATGCCTGAAAAATATATCTCAGTTGAGCCTCTTTATCATAATGGTTTCGGAATAGGTTCAAGTTCAAATGTAAAAATTATTGATGAAATCGAGATAGGTCCCGTCGGAAAATTATCTATCAATTTAGGTAGAGACCTTTTACTCGGTTTTACTTCAGGCAAGATGACTGTAAATTCAATTCCGGTTATTTCTGATACGAGCTTCAAGTATCCTGCCGATTTGAAATCGCCTCACGAGGTAAATCACCTAACCGGAATTTTAGATTTGTACTCTTTGAATGTGAACGCCGAATACCATCTACCTTTGATAGGGGAGCGTGCTTTGATCGGACAGTTTGCAGTTACATTTTTTAACATCGGCGGGACGATTTCGTATATGAAAGGGGGCGTTTTTAAAGATAAATTTTTTGGTGTAGTTAATTTGCTTCCATTTTATATTCAACCATCTGTCAAGCTAAAATTAAAAGGTGCAACACTCGGTGTTGGGCTGCTAATCAATCCGTATAGTTTTTTAGAATACCGTTTCGGTCCGGAACATTTTTATGCTGATGAAGAAAAGGGTATAAAATCGAATTCTGCACAGATCACAAAATATGCACTTCAATTCTTTTTACGGTATTAGTTATTTGATTATCGTCTAAATTCTTGTTATTTTCAAACTACTTTTATTTTTAATAACGAGATTAATAAGTGAACGACGATACAAAAACAGGAATACACGAAAAATCATATAGTGAGGAATTGAATGAGTTAATGTTGCGACGGCGCGAAGAACTCGCAGAGCTTATCGCCCGCGGCATAAATCCATACCCATATCAATTCGACCGCCAAAATTACACAAAAGAGTTAATCGAGAATTTTAAAGACGATTCGCCCCAACATGATATTTCGGTTGCAGGCAGAATTATGTCTATCCGCCGGATGGGCAAGGCTTCCTTTTGTCATATTCAAGATTTAACCGGCAAAATTCAGGTTTATCTGAAAAAAGATGAACTCGGTGAAATTTACGATGCTTTCAGGTTGATGGATATTGGGGATATAATTGGTGTGAAGGGTTATAGCTTCAGAACTAAAATGGGAGAGATTTCCATTCATGCACAAAGTTTAGAACTTTTATCGAAATCGCTGCGACCGCTTCCAATCGTAAAAGAAAAAGTTGACGAAGCCGGAAACAAAATCATATACGATCCCTTCTCAGATAAAGAACTTCGCTACCGTCAACGATATGTAGATTTAATTGTAAACTCCGATGTGCGAGAAGTATTTGTTAAACGCTCGAAGATAATGAGTGCCATCCGGGAATTTTTCAATGAACGAGATTATCTTGAAGTTGAAACTCCGATACTTCAACCGCTATACGGAGGCGCATTCGCCCGTCCATTTGTTACACATCATAACGCATTAGATATTGATTTATATTTGAGAATTGCGGATGAGCTTTACTTAAAACGACTTATAGTCGGTGGATATGACGGCGTGTATGAGTTTGCCAAAGATTTCCGGAACGAAGGAATGGATAAAACTCATAATCCGGAATTCACGATGCTTGAACTTTACGTAGCATACAAAGATTATATTTGGATGATGGAGTTGGTCGAACAGATGATCAGCCATATCGCTTTGAAAGTCCACGGCACCACAAAAATTAAAGTTGGAAATAACGAAATTGATTTCACCCCCCCGTGGACTCGTTTGACGATGTTCGATGCAATTAAGCAATTTACGGGCAGAGACATTAGTAATTTAACTGAAGTCGAACTGCACAAGGTAGCAAAGGAGTTACATGTAGATGTCGATCCTAATGCAAACGGTGGTAAAGTGATAGACGGAATTTTCGGTGAGTTGGTCGAACCCAAACTTATTCAACCTACATTCATCACCGATTACCCAATCGAGATGTCGCCTCTTGCAAAAAAACACCGTTCGAAAGAAGGAGTAGTCGAACGCTTCGAAGCGATTGTTAATGGGAGTGAGCTTTGCAACGCTTTTTCAGAACTCAACGACCCTCTCGATCAGCGGGCTCGCTTTGAAGAACAAGCTAAACTTCGTGCACGCGGTGATGAAGAGGCAAACGTGTTGGATGAGGATTTCCTGCGAGCTCTCGAATACGGTATGCCTCCGACTGCAGGTTTAGGTATCGGCATAGATCGACTTACAATGTTAATGACAAATCAAGATTCAATCAGAGATGTATTATTTTTTCCACAAATGAAACCGGAGTAATTAGTATGCGTGTTTTTATTTTTATTTCGTTGCTGGTAATTTTATTTTTACAAACAGCTTTTAGCGGTATATACGGCATTCTCGAAGGGACATTAAAAGATAGAGAGTCGGGACAAGTTTTGCCCGGTGTAAATGTTCTAATTGTTGGTACTACAATGGGTACTGTTACCGATGTAAATGGTTACTACCAAATTTCAAATGTAAAAGCCAGTACTTATGATGTGCAATTCTCGCTTATAGGATACCGGACTGCTTTACAAAAAGGTATTACTGTTGCACCTGATTTACGCACCAAAATAAATGTAGCACTAACTGCCACCGACATCGAATTAAACGAAATCGAGGTAATCGCTGAACGTCCATTGATACAGCGCGATGTAACATCGACTACATATAACGTCGGGAGTGTCCGTCTCGAAAAACTACCCGTAACATCTCTGCAGGAAGTTTTAACTCTGCAACCGGGAGTTACGCTTGAAGGTCACGTTCGAGGTGGTAAAACTTCGGAAGTCCTTTACTTTGTTGACGGTTTGCCGATACAGGATGTGATTGGCGGTGGCGCCGGCGCTGAACTTCCCAAAAGTGCAATTACAGAAATGAGCATTCAAACCGGAGGGTTCGATGCTGAATACGGCAACGCATTATCGGGGATTGTGAATATCATTACAAAAACGAGTACCGACAGGCACAAATTTCAAGTACGACTTGATAAAGATAATTGGTTAGGTGGGAAGCAGGTAAGTAAGGTTACGGATGCTGAAATATCAGCAAGCGGACCGATTATACAAAATTTTGGTTATTTCACCGCATTCAATTTGCATTTAACTGATACAAGGTGGTGGCAGGATTTCCAGCACTTTTTCGATTATCCAATCCAACGTGAATTATCTAACTTCTCAAAACTCGATTACAATTTCGGAAACGGTAAGCGATTAAGTTTATCTTCTCTTTCTTCATTCAAGCGTTGGCACGACTACGAATTTAGCTGGCGGTTCAATCTGGACGGATTACCTCCACGTTCAAGAGATGCGATTCGAGTGTCGGCTGCTTGGAATCATTCCCTCTCCGAAAAAACATTTTATAATGTCAGTTTAAGTTTGTATTCCTTAAATCAAAAAATCAACGAGGGGTCAAAATATAATATTGATACTTCAGTCTATCAATACGATTTTTATTTACAATACATCACTGAAGGAAGTAGAGCCTGGTGGGTGAATCAGGATCAAAATATATATACACTGAAAGCTGACATCACAAGCCAAATCGTGAAAAGTCATTTGTTCAAAGTAGGATTTGAGTTTAATCAATATTCAATTTTTTCGGATATGCTCAAATACGAGCCACGCAAAACTTATTACGGAAAACCATTGGTTAGTGAACCACAGTTGAATTATTCATCCAACTATAAATATTATCCAAGAAGCGGTAGTTTTTATATTCAGGATAAATTTGATGAAGAAGGATTCACGCTAAATATTGGTGGCAGGTTTGATTTCCTTGACCCTACTGCGGAAAGACCGTTAGTGGAAAATATTGCTGATATCGATTCATTAACTCGCGACACTACTTATAGACAAGGGATAGCAAAGTTTATTAAATCAAAATTCAAATATTCTATAAGTCCACGTATTGGATTGTCGGCACCAATAGATGTTAATGGCTATATATTTATTAATTATGGCGAGTATTTTCAATTTCCACTATTCGATTACTTGTATTCCGGTTTGAACAATGTTGCAATCTCAAAAGGTGCCCGCGCATTAGTGGGTAATCCGGATTTACTTCCTGAAAAAACTAAAGCTTGGGAAATAAGTGTGAAATATATTTTCTGGAATCAATTAGTAGTAAGTGCAACCTATTTCAATAAAAATACTACCAACCAAATTGATACTAAAACTCTTATTCCACTAAATAGCCGATATGCAGGCGATTTTGGTTTCGCTGAATACGTGAATAATCCTTATGCCGAAGCCAATGGATTAGAATTAAGCGTTTCACGAGAACACGGAGAGTACTTAAATGGAACGATATCATACACTTATATGGTGGCGAAAGGTTTGAGCGAGTACGTAAACCAATCATTAAATTATGCCCAATGGGGTTTTGCTCTTTTTCCCAAACCCTTTTACCTTAGTTGGGACCAGCGCCACACAGTGAAGGGAAATATTGAATTTTCACTTCCATCCGATTTATTCATCAATGTTTTATTCCAATTTAATACACCAAAACCATACACTCATTATCCCACGAAAGATGGTTTTAACCCTCCAGCTTCCAGTAAAGATTCAACCCTCATAAAATCTTTTATTCCGAACAACGCGAGGATGAAGGATTTTTCAAACATAGATATTAAAGCCTCTAAAAAAATTGTATTTGGGTTTATGAAAAATATGAAACTATATGTTTATGTTGATTTTCGAAATGTGTTAAACGCTAAAAATGTTAGATGGGTCGATTCGAACGGACGAATCGGAGGTGAATTGGATGACCCCTCGGCTTATTACCAGCCACGGCGAACGCGAGCTGGAATAAGATTAGAATTTTAAAAAGGATTAGTACTTATGAAATTTATAAAATATTTAACAGGCTTCATCACGATTATTTTTTCTGTAGGAATCTTCCAAGCTTGCGACGAGACGTTGCCCGAATATAAAGCTCCTCCTGATATATTGACAGGTAGAATCACGATTCCTGACAGTGGTTCGTCGTATTACTTTAGCATCCGCGAACGTTTTGCTGATCCGACCAAGCCTCCGAGAGTTACGTTTTTTACACCTGATTCTATTGTGTTCAGATTTGAAGTGCTGAACGTATATGATGAAGTTATTCAGGACAGTTCTGAAGTCGGAGGATATCTTAAAATTTGGGATCCTGTTTATCCTGACAACATAGCAATTGTGCCTTTCACAAGTAGTTCATTATCGCCCTATCGGGAAATTTTAGAGATCAAACCAGATGAGAAAATTTGGCTCAAAACTTCTTGGAAAAAACTCTTGTTACAAGACGGATCATATGTGTGGATCGGAAAAACTTCCGATGACACGCCGGATGGAAGAGTTAGATATGGACCCTTTACTCTTAAAGCAAAAGCTTACATCAAGTTATATAAAAAATTAGGATTAGTCATTACACCCGATATAGAATTCAAACTTGATATAGTTTCAACAGTGATCCATCCAGGTTAAGAACAATAATGGATGCTATCAATCTAGTTTTTGCCGTTCATAACCATCAACCAACTGGAAATTTTGATCACGTTTTTGAAGATGTTTATCAGAAATCGTATAAACCATTTTTAGAGGTTGTAGAAAAATTCCCAAGTATTAAAGTTACACAGCACTACACCGGCATCCTGCTTGAGTGGCTGATTAGCCATCATCCCGAATTCATTGAAAAATTGAAGTATGCAATTGCACGAGGACAAGTAGAACTTTTAACAGGTTCATACTACGAGGCAATCTTATCTATTATTCCACCTCGCGATAGAATTCATCAAATCGAAAAACTTACTAATTACATTACCGACATATTCGATTATCATCCAAAGGGAATGTGGCTCGCTGAAAGAGTTTGGGAACAAGCTATCGCAAAAGAAATTTCTGAAGCTGGTGTAAATTTTTTGCCCATAGATGAAGCTCACTTTATGTATGCAGGATTGCAGGAGGATGCCCTTTATGGATATTATACGACCGAGGAACAGGGGAGATTGGTGAATATTTTTCCCGGCAGTAAAAAATTGAGATACACAATTCCGTTTGCACCTGTTGAAGAAACAATAAATTGGCTGCGAAGTAAAGCAACTGTTGCTGGAAAACGTATCGCTGTTTTTGCCGACGACGGCGAAAAATTCGGTGCGTGGCCCAACACCTACCAACACGTTTACGAAAATAAATGGTTAGAAAATTTTTTTACTGCATTAGTTGAAAATAATGAATGGATAAAAACTATTCATTTTGCAAAAGCAGTTAATAATATTGCACCAGTTGGTAAAATTTATTTACCAACTGCCTCGTATCCTGAGATGTTAAAATGGGCGCTGCCTTTCGAGTCGGCACAAAATTTTGAGGAATTTGAAAACGAATTAAAACACCATCAATTAGAGAGATACGAAGTCTTTGTTCGAGGCGGTTATTGGCGAAATTTTTTAGCAAAATACCCCGAAGCAAACTGGATGCATAAGAAAATGCTTCGTGTTTCTAATAAAATCCAGCATTCCGAAGATCAAGGGAACAATGTTGATGAAGCAAAACAATTTCTTTTGGCGGGGCAATGCAACGATGCTTATTGGCATGGTGTGTTCGGTGGTTTGTATCTGCCCAATCTACGACATCCTGTTTACCGCAGTTTAATACAAGCTGAAAATTTGATTGATAAAATCGAGGACAAAAAAATATCCATCGAAGTTATAGATTTTGATTGTGATGGACAGATGGAAGTAATTGTCGAATCGCCTGCATCAAATGTTTATATAAAACCGGATATGGGGGGTGCAATTTTCGAGTACGACCATAAACCGAAACAACTGAATATTCTTGATATAGTTAGCCGTCGTCCGGAAGCGTCGCATAGAAAATTATTACAAAAAAATCTCTCGCCCGACCAAACCAAAGAATCTAATCTGCACGAATTTTTGATCTACGATAAATATCAACATGGATCTCTAATTGACCATTTCTTTGATGAAAATACATCGGTCGATGATTTTCTGAAAATGAATTACAGTGAAAGGGGAAGTTTCGTATTTGGGAAATACGATGTTCGGTCTTACAAAAAAAATAAAACGGCTATCATCGAACTTGTTCACGATGGCACAGTTAATTATGAGAACACAATCTCTAAAATTCAATTAATCAAAAAAATATTCATCTCACATAAATCATCCGAAATTACAGTCGAGTATAAACTAATCAACCAAGAGAGTAAGCCACTAAAACTTCGGTTTGGAGTGGAGTGGAATTATGGCTTGATGGCAGGTGATGCCCCCGATAGATATTATGAAGCTGCGGGAATCGGATTAACTGACCGCCGTTTAAAAAGCATCGGTAGTTTATCCAACATCACTAAACTAAGTTTAGTCGATGAATGGTTGAAGATACGGGTTGAGCTTGAAACCGAAAAACCAGCCGAGTTTTGGAGATGTCCCGTCGAAACAGTCTCACTCTCAGAAGGCGGTTTAGAAAAAGTGTATCAAAGTTCAATGGTTATACCCGTGTGGAACATTGAATTGATCGACAACTGGCAAATACAAATTACACAAAGAATTTTCGATATTTGAGCGAGGCAAAAAAAATAAGTGTCGTGATTCCCACTTTGCAAGAGGAAAAAATTATCGATGGGATACTATCACAATTTACAACTGATCTAAAAAAAGGCCACAACATTGAATTAGTTATTAGCGATGGTGGGTCAACTGACAGGACTTTGGAAATTGCCCGGAAGTATGCCGACGTTGTGGTTGAAAACAAAAACCGGGTTAAGCAAAACATCTCAATCGGAAGGAACACCGGGGCCCGCGCCTCCAGCGGTGAGATACTTGTGTTCATAAATGGCGACACACTGATTTCAGACATCGACTTTTTTTTTACTCATATAAGAAAAGTTATTGAATTGTCGGCAGTAAAAGGTATTACAGCCCCTGTTTACATTTATCCCGACATAGAAACTTTTGCCGATAAGTTTTTTCACAATTTTTTAAATATTTATTTTTACTTTTTGAATGTGATAGGGTTGGGGATGGGACGGGGCGAATGCCACGTCGTAAAACGAGCGATGTTCGATCAGGTTGGCGGTTACGACGAGAGAGTTGCTGCCGGTGAAGACTTTGATTTTTTCCGCCGAGTGCGTTGGTATGGCAAGATAAAATTCGATTGGAAATTACGAGTTTTCGAATCGCCACGCAGGTATCGAAAAAGCGGATACATAAAAATAATTTTATTATGGTTACTAAATGCAATCACAGTGTTACTATTCAAAAAATCTATCGTAGATGAGTGGAAACCAGTGCGTTAGCATTTGACTTTAATTTGTTTTTTAAATATACTAAAACAGTGAAATCAATCATTAGAGGTTTATTTATGATAAAACGTTTTTCGTGGGCAACGGTCATTATATTGATGGCTGCTGCCTTATTTTTTGGAACTCAATTAAACACCGTTTTTTCAGGTGATAATATTTATGTGCAATTCAGCAAATTTAAGGATGTTTTAAGTTTAACTGAAAAATTTTATGTTGAAGATATAAACTCAAAAGAGTTAGTCGAAGGAGCAATCGTAGGGTTACTCCAAAAATTAGACCCTCACTCTGTATATATCCCAGCCGCACAAGCCAAACGGGCAGAAGAAGAATTCAGAGGCAGTTTTGAAGGGATAGGAATCGAATTCGATGTTTTGAATGATACATTGGTGGTGGTTTCCCCGATTGTTGGCGGTCCGAGTGAAGCGTTAGGAATATTAGCCGCTGATAAAATTTTAAAAATCGACGATACTTCCGCTATTGGAATCAAGCGTGAAGATGTTCCTAAAAAATTACGCGGTCCTAAAGGGACAAAAGTTAAAGTTCTAATTCTGCGGTTGGGGATGAAAGATTTACTCGAATTCGAAATTATTCGGGATAAAATTCCACTCTACAGCGTTGATGTTTCATATATGATAGACGATGAAATAGGATACTTAAGTGTAAACCGTTTTTCTGCAACTACGCGTGATGAATTTGTAGAGGCTTTACAAAAACTAAAAAATAAAGGTATGAAACGGTTGATACTCGATTTAAGAAATAATCCGGGTGGATATTTGGAGCAAGCTTTCCGGATGGCTGATGAACTACTTCCACCGGGGAAGAAAATCGTTTATACAAAATCACGAAGAAAAGAATTTGAAGAAGAGTACATTTCGAGTGGTATTTCAAAATATCAAAACATTCCTATCATTGTGCTTATCAATCATGGTTCAGCATCAGCAAGCGAAATTGTATCGGGTGCGATTCAAGATTGGGATCGCGGTTTAGTTGTGGGCGAAACATCTTTCGGTAAAGGTTTAGTGCAACGGCAGTTTGATTTGCCCGACAGCTCAGCCTTCCGGTTAACTATTGCTAAGTATTACACCCCTTCGGGAAGGTTGATACAAAAACCGTTTGGTAAGGATATGGCAGAGTACCGTAAACCCCTCGAAGATGGTGAAGAGGAAGAGGTTGATAATATCGATCATAAAATTGAAAGCGATACCTCGCGTCCGAAGTATTTAACTGCCAAAGGGCGAACAGTTTACGGCGGTGGCGGAATCACACCGGATTTTATAATTAAATCCGAAAGGTTAACCAATTATTCTGCTCAACTTCGCGGCAAAGCAATATTCTTAGAATTTGCCAACAAATTTTTTGAAAAAGAAGGAATAGCGTTCCGTAAAAATTATGAAAAAGATTTCAAAAAATTCTTGAACGAATTTAATATTTCTGATGGAATGTTAGAAGAAATCGTAGAGCTGGGCAAGAAAAGAGAAATCGAGTTTAATAAAGAACAATACGAAAAAGATATTCGATTTATTAAAGCTTTTGCAAAAGCACAGATTGGTCGAAACATCTGGGGTAACGAAGGTTCATACCCCGTTATTCAGTCTGAAGACGTTCAATTAAAAAAGGCGATATCACTATTTCCCGAAGCCGAAAAAATTGCCGGTCTAAAACCGTAGTGCTGTTTAAGAAAAATTAGAGATGAAGCTGAATAGAATTTATCTCATCGTCGTATTATTTGTCTTCATTCAAATAAAATTGATTGCTGCTTTTCCGAATCCCGAATCAGATTCTTTGAATAAAGCATTTGAATTTGAGGTTGGTGAGGAACTTACTTACAATGTAAGTTATGCATTCATCAGCTTAGGGCAAATACGCTTGAAAATTTTAGAAAAAATTATTCAGGATGGTAAAGTAATGTACAAAACTATCGCATACATGGATAGTTATAAAGGATTGCCGTTTATTGATCTGCATGAAATTTATGAGAGCAAAATTAATAGTAATGTTGCGTCGTATTGGTTTCGAGCAAGGTCTAAAGATGGGGCGAAAGTTAAGTATGTTACATACGATTTTGATTACCCGAATAATAAAATATATTTTGAACATGGCATTTGGGGAAAAGGAATGTTGGATAAACGAGATACACTCAAGATAGATACATTGTTGCAGGATGGTTTATCCCTTTTTTATTTTGCACGGTATAATTTATTGCGGAACGGAACCGTCCGCATACCGACCGTAGTAGTCGAACAATTATCAAATACTACAATAAATTTTTCAAATAGAAATGAAAGTGTAAATATCGATGCAGTCGATTATCCGGTCGATGTAATAGAATTTGACGGTCGGGCAGATTTTGAAGGAATATATGGCTTTTCAGGCGGGTTCGAAGGATGGTTCAGTAACGATGAAGCACGAGTTCCTATTTTAGCCAAAATGAAAGTGATAATTGGAAAAGTCCGCATTGAATTAATATCTTGGAAAAAGAAAAACTGGAAACCTCCAATCTATCAATCGAAAAAATAATTATGATTCACAAATATCAAAATAAAATTCCGGAATTAATCTCACCCTCGTTCACTGCCGATAGCGCCGAAATTATTGGGGATGTTTTAATTATGGAAGATGCGAGTATATGGTTCAATGCTGTAGTAAGGGGCGATGTTAATAGTATTTCAATCGGGAAAGGAACGAATATACAAGATGGGGCAATTATTCATGTATCGGAAGCTCTGCCCACAATTATCGGCGAAGGCGTAACAGTTGGGCATCGCGCAATTCTGCATGCCTGCACTGTGGGTAATTACAGTTTGATTGGAATGGGTTCTTGTATTTTGGATGGAGCGATAATTGGTGATTATACTTTAGTTGCTGCAGGGTCAGTAGTTTTACAAAATAAAAAAATTCCTGATGGATCGCTTGTGGCTGGTGTACCGGCAAAAGTTATGCGGCAATTACGTGATGACGAGAAAAAAATGTTGGAAGAGTCGGCAAGTAATTATATTGCTTATGCAAAGTCATATATAAAATGATAGTCGGAAAAAAATATGAAACTAATTTTTTGGGGAACAAGAGGTTCAATCCCAACTCCGGGTAAACAAACCGTAAAATACGGCGGTAATACACCTTGTGTTGAGTTACGATTGGATGACAATAATTTAGTTATCTTAGATGCCGGTACCGGAATACGGAATCTTGGAGAGAAACTGATTGAAACCGGCGATTCAATAAATGCTTACGTCTTGATATCGCATCCGCATTGGGATCATATACAGGGTTTCCCATTTTTTAAGCCGGCATTTATTTCGGGGAACGAGTTTACGATTGTTTCCGGAGAGACAAAAAGTGTTTCGCTTCCCGATATGATTTCAGACCAGATGAACAAAGTATATTTTCCGATACAATTGAATGAACTTAAAGCAAAAATCAATTTCAAACCTATTGGCGAAGATGAATTCAGAGTGTTCGACGCGGACGTAAAAAGTATATATTTGAATCATCCAACATTTGCAATCGGATATCGTATCAGTCAAAACGGAAAATCAATAGTCTATATAAGCGATAATGAACCGTTCGATCGTTATGTTGCTCAATCGGTGCGGAACGTTGAACAAGATATTGTTAACAAATACTTGGAATGCAAACCCGAACCAAATCAGCGAGTTTTTGATTTTGTGATGGGTGCGGATATATTAATCTATGATACAACTTACACACCCGAAGAATATATTGATCGGGTGGGCTGGGGGCATTCGCACTATTTATTTTCGCTTAAGGTTGCTGCTGAAGGTAAGGTCAAAAAATTGATACTTTTTCATCACGACCCATCGCATAATGATGAAAAAATTGATGAAATTTACAAGAAATGCTTAAAAGAGATAAAAATTCGTGATTATCCTTTTACATGTATTGTGGCTTATGAAGGTCTGGAAATTGAAACTTAAAAAATTGAAGACTTGACAAAATTGAATTCGTGTTGTATATTAGCTACAAATATTTTCTCCATTAATGGATTTTTAGGTGGTATGATATAAAATTGAAATATTTAAATTTTTTATAAAAACACTCAGGTAACTTTACTGCGATAGTCGCTCAATTAATAAATTATTAACCTGAGATGTTTTGCGACTATTAATGGTAAAACTTATTAGAGGAGGTAGTTATGCCAAAAGGCAAGGTAAAGTGGTTTGATGCAAAAAAAGGTTACGGATTTGTTCAGTGGGAAAACGGAAAAGATATTTTTATCCACTACACGGAAATCCAAACCAAAGCGAATTTTAAAAAATTAGATCAAGGTGATCTGATTGAATTCGAGCTTGTAGAAGGAAATAAAGGACTGCAAGCCAAAAAAGTATTTGTTGTCAGATAATTGTATTTTTAAAAATATTCAAACACCCCGAAGATACTCTATCGAGGAATCTTGCGGGGTTTTTATTGTTAAACTTAGGACATAAAATGAAAAGTAAAACACAGAAGTTTTATACTTTCAATAAAAATAGTTTATCGGTTATTAGTAAGGTTCTAAAAACGAAACTAAAAAAAATTGGAAACTTTTATCGGTACGAACTCCGTAACGAAAAAGAAAAGCGAAAACTTGCTTTAGAAATTTATCCTGATATATTAATCGGAGATAAAATTGGTACAATGGTATCGGTTTACGCACTCAATTCTTTTTTGCAATTACATTTTTGCACAGGATTTGCTGTGAGTGAAGAATTGAATGAAGTTACATTTATCGGAGATATGAACGGTAAACTCAGCGGCTTAATTGTCGAACGTGAAGCCGGCTGTTCGCTCTATGCTAATGTCGATCGTAAAATCCTCTCCGGCGATTTTACACGGCTTGCTCCGGAAGTAATGATGTCGGGTATCGCATTGTCGTTAACCGAAAGTTTATTTCCTGAAAAATAATTTATAATCTGAAATTATCTTGATTACGGTTTTCAATAACTATAAAAAACAGAAAATTGATAAGAGCGAAATTGTTTCGCTCGTTAAGTTCGTTTTAAAGGGAGAAAAATCCCTCCAAAAAAATATCAATATTGTTTTCGTTGACGATGAATACATCACCCAACTGAATAAACAATATTTAAATCATAATTGGACCACCGATGTTATAAGTTTTCCGCTGAATGATGATGATAAAATCGAAGGCGAAATTTACATCAATATCGAACAAACCAAGCGTCAAGCCAAAGAATATAAAGTCAGGATATCAGAAGAATTAAATCGGTTGCTTGTCCACGGGACATTACACCTTATTGGATACACCGACACAACCCAACGAACTAAAAAGAAAATGAGTTTGTTGGAAGATATGTATTTAGAAAAATGCTAAAATATTTATAAATTAGGATAATGCAAGATAGAATTATAGAAATAATAGTTTACGTGTTGAACGAAATTAAGACAACCCAAAAATCTCTACAGGAAATAGATGTCCAAAAATTAGAGAAATTGGGCTTCACGAACTCGGAAATGAACGCTGCATTTAGCTGGTTGTTCGATAGATTGTATCTAGCAGAAATGAACTTGAATTTTACACCTTCGGAGAAATCGAATTCCCATCGGATTCTTCACGATGTAGAAAAATTAATTATTATGCCCGAAGCTTATGGTTATTTATTACAACTACGTGAACTCGAGATAGTTAGTGATATAGAAATGGAATTTATAATTGAAAGAATAATGATAAATTATTCGCATCCTGTCGATTTAAGAGAAATGATAGCAATAACTGCTTCAATAATTTTTCAAAAAGACGAACATGTTTTGGGAAGCTCTTCTTACGACAACGAAACTATTAATTGAAACGAAAGTAATTATTATATGAATAAATCACTCGTCATCGTCGAGTCTCCCTCAAAATCAAAGACGGTGAAAAAATATTTAGGAAAAAATTTTACAGTAGAAGCTTCAGTCGGGCACATAAAAAACCTTCCCAAAAATAAACTCTCGGTGGATGTTGATAACGACTACAAACCGAATTATGAATTAATCGAAAGGAAAGAAGAGGTCGTTAAGAAATTATGTCGTTTGAGTTCCGAAGTTGATGCTGTCTATTTAGCGACTGACCCTGACCGTGAAGGTGAAGCAATTGCTTACGATATTGCAGAAGAAATTCAGAAGCATAACAAAAATATCTACCGCGTTCTATTTCATGAAATTACAGAATCCGGAATAAATGAGGCGATGCAAAATCCTCACAAGATTGATCAGCATTTAGTGGACTCACAACGGGCACGCCGCGCGATGGATCGTATCGTAGGGTATAAAATCAGTCCTTTCCTTTGGAAAACATTTTATTACGGTTTATCAGCCGGGCGGGTTCAGTCGGTTGCTTTGCGATTGATTTGTGAGCGCGAAGAACTTATTCAAAGTTTCATGAGTGAAGAATACTGGTCGATCACAGGCGAGTTCAAAACCGATAAGAGCGAACCATTCTTTGCCAAACTCGTTCAAGTTGCTGGTCAAGAACCAAAAATTTCGAACGAAACAACTGCAACAGGATATGTAAATGAACTTTCGAATCAGCAGTATAAGATTTCGAATCTTCAGAAGAAAGTAGTAAAACGAAACCCGCCGGCACCTTTTATTACAAGTACTATACAACAGGAAGCAGCATCGCGGCTCGGCTTCTCAGCAAAGAAAACAATGCAGTTAGCCCAAAATCTTTACGAGGGCGTCGAAATTGGAGAAGATGGATTAGTTGGTTTAATTACATATATGCGTACTGATTCGACCCGTTTAAGTGCCGAATCAATTGCAGCGGTTCGCGAATTTATTTTCAACAATTATGGTGGCGATTATTTGCCCAAAGAAGCACGCCAATTCAAAAAGGTCAAAGCATCCCAAGATGCGCACGAAGCAATCCGTCCGACAATTATGAAGTACAATCCCAAAACAATTAAAAAATATCTTCATAATAAAGATTTGTATAGTTTATACGAACTTATCTGGAATCGTTTTGTAGCTTCACAAATGTCTTCAGCCGACTTTGATCAAGTTACAGTCGAGTTAAGTGGCGGCGAGTATTTATTCCGGGCGACCGGTACGACACCTAAGTTTCGAGGCTTCTTGCAAGTTTACGACGACATACAAGAGGAGAACGGAGTTACTACACCCGATGCCGATCCTGTTTCAAAGATTCCGGCTCATCTTCATATCAACGATAATGCTCGATTACTTAGTATGATTCCCAAACAGCATTTCACAAAACCACCGGCTCGATATACCGAAAGCAGTTTGGTAAAAGATTTGGAGGCTTTCGGAATTGGGCGTCCGAGCACTTACGCTATGATAGTTAGTACAATAGTTGACCGCAAGTATGTTGAGCAGAGAGAGAGAAAATTGTTTGCACTCGAATTAGGGATGAGTGTTAACCGATTGTTGGGTCAAAATTTTCCCGAAGTTTTAAATGTCAAGTTTACTGCGAAGATGGAAGAAGAATTAGATACAATTGCTTCGGGTAAACGGACTTATAAAAAAGTGATGGACGATTTTTACATCCCTTTCAGCAAAGCGTTAGAAAAACGGGTTAAACTCGCTGCTGAAATTAAAAAGTCGTTGCAAGAAACAACCGATGAGCCTTGTGAATTATGCGAAAAACCGATGGTAATTAAATGGGGACGCAACGGTAGATTTAAAGCTTGCAGCGGATACCCCGGATGCAAAAATACAAAACCCCTAGATGGTGATTTAGCAAAACACGAACACCTCGAAGGTATGAAATGCGAAAATTGCGGCGGCGATATGCTCGTTCGTTCCAGTAAATTTGGAACTTTCCTCGGTTGTTCAAATTATCCTAAGTGCACAAATACAAAACCTATCTCAATGCCGATGAAATGCCCAAAATGTAAAGAGGGTAATTTGTTAGAAAGAAAAACAAAAAGTAAACGAATCTTCTATGGCTGTTCAAAATACCCGGGGTGCGATTTCGCATCGTGGAATAAACCGGTTGATAAACCTTGTGAAGTTTGCGGTTCGGCATATTTAGTCGAAAAATATACACAAAAAACCGGCACGTATCACGTATGTCCAAGTTGCAAAGCCAAAATCGAAATAACTGTTGTAGAAGCTGAAGCAAGTTAATTGATATGATCAATCATATTACATCGTTTTTAGATTTTCTGAAATTCGAAAAAAACTATTCCTCCAATACAGTATCATCGTACGAGGACGACTTGTTACAACTGCACTCGTTTTTCATAAAACATTTTTCTTCTGAAAAATATCAATTAAAAACTATTGATAATCTAACCATACGACTTTTTTTAGGTGATCTTATTGAGAATGGGATATCAAAAAAAAGTATTGCCAGAAAACTATCTTCGGTACGTTCTTTTTACAAATATCTATACAGGAAAAAAATAATTAAATCGAATCCGACTATAAACATCGCAACTCCAAAAATTCCTAAAAAATTACCCTCATTTTTGGATGAATCAGCGATAATCAAAATGTTAGAACTTCCGAATGAAGCGGCTGTAACAGGTCTAAGAGATAAAGCATTATTAGAGCTTTTGTACAGCACAGGTATCCGGCTTAACGAATTGATAGAGTTGAATTTAGAAAACATCGATTGGTACAATAAAACACTGAAAGTTATCGGAAAGGGTCGAAAAGTCCGAATTACTCCCTTTGGAGAAAAAGCAAAGTCAGCATTGAAAAAATACCTGCTGAGCCGTGAAGAATTATTTTCAGGAACGACTTCTGAAAAAGAACTTCGTTCAGTTTTTATTTCAAATCGGGGAAAGCGGATGTATCCCAAAGGAGTGTATAATATTGTAAACCACTATATTCAACAGGTATCCGATATCGAGAAAAAAAGTCCGCACGTACTTCGGCACACTTTCGCCACACATTTATTGAATCGAGGAGCCGACTTAAAGGCAGTAAAAGAATTATTAGGACACGAGAGTTTATCGACGACTCAAATTTATACACATGTAACTATTGATCGGTTAAAGAGTATATACGATCAAGCTCATCCAAAATCGTAAACATAAAGAAAGGATAAAAAATGGAAGTACATATTACTGCACGCAAAGTTCGCCTGCATTCAACTGTAAAAGAACATGCAATCGAAGAAATAAATAAATTAGGTAATCATTTTGATGGCATCCTTCGCTGTAATGCAACATTCAGCTTGGAGGGGTCCGACAATAATTCAAAAATTGTTGATATGAGTTTACATCTTTACGGGCACGATATTGTTGCAACTGAAAAATCGGAAAACTTTTTTAAGTCGATTGATCAAACCGTCCTGAAATTAGAGAAGCAACTCTCAAAAATAAAATCTAAAGTACGCGGAAAAAATAAAAAGCAGGTTAGGGAATTCAAAAGGAAATTCTAATATGAAATTAGAAGTCAAGGAAACCCGCAAAAAGAGCATCACTGTCGGCTATTTGTACGAATCGAACAAAGAGAGACTTGCTTTAACATTACTTAACGGTGAGACTGGTTTCGAAAAAGAAATCATTGATAAAAATTTTCATCGTCCCGGATTACCTTTAGCAGGTTATGTCGATTTGTTCTCTTACAACAGGGTGCAAATTTTTGGAAATACCGAAGTTAAATACTTGAGGCATCTATCGCTCGAAGATCGAATCAAATCGTTCAAAAGAATAATAGAATTCGATATTCCATGTATAGTAGTAACCAGCAACAACGTCCTCGGCGATGAGCTGGTTCAATTGGCGACAGAAAAAAAGATTGCAGTTATGCAAACATCTTTGGAGACAACAAAATTCATTTATTTTTTAAGTGATTTTTTGGACGATCAATTTTCTGTACAAGCAGCGGTTCATGGGTCGTTCGTTGACGTTTATGGAATCGGTGTCCTTTTAATGGGAAGGTCAGGTATTGGCAAAAGCGAGATTGCTCTTGATTTAGTAGAAAGGGGCCACCGGCTTGTTGCCGACGATGTGGTTATGATAACACGAAAAGGCGAAGGAATTTTAATGGGCGCCGGTTCGGATATCGTAAAACATTTTATGGAAATCCGTGGACTTGGTTTGATTGATGTTCGTTCGATGTTTGGCATCAGGGCTATCCGATTTCAAAAAAGAGTAGAAGTTGTAATCGAACTTACAGATTGGAATCCGGACGAGGAATATACACGCACAGGCTTGGATACTGAGGGCATCGAAATTGTCGGAGTCGAACTGCTGCATGTAAAATTACCGATATTCCCCGGCAAAAATGTAACTGTAATTTGCGAGGTTATTGCGATGAATTACTTGTTAAAACATTATGGATACGATGCCGCAAAGGAATTTGCCAAACGTCTGGAGGCAGTGATTGATGAAAAAAGCAAGCGAATAGGCGATAGAGCAATAAACTACTTTGAACACGATTTTGAATAAAAATTCCAAAAAAGTGAATTTACTCTTGACAAATGATTTTTTTTTTTATATAATTAGCAAAAAGTATTGTAACTTTGTATGAAAACAGCTCATTTCATCAACTTTTATATAAATATCGTTGATGGGAAGACAAATTAAATAATAAAAGACATTTTATATTGATTTTTAAGAACCGTAAATATTTCTATTTTTCCGAAAAAGACCTTACTTATAGGGAGGTAAAGCACTTTGGTTTAAAAACCATAGTTACTATACTTTCGAGTGTGGTCTTGATGGTGAGTATTATCTTTAGTGGAAATTATATTATTTATGATTTCTTAAATCTCGGTTATGATCGGATTAATAAAATTGTTGATGAAAACAAAGTTTTAAGATCTCAAATATCATCTTTAACTCAAAGATTTGAAGAATTTAAAACTGACATCGACAAGATTAATACTCAAGGCGATCAACTCAGATTACTGGTTGATTTGCCTAAACTGGATAAAGATGAATTGAAGGTTGGCGTTGGCGGCAGTATTTTAAAATTCGATTCTAAACAAATTTTGAATAATAGTGAAAACGCGCTCAGTCAGATAAACGACATTGCAGATAAACTGAGCAGAGAAATAAATCAGCAAAGCGAGAGCTACGCGAAAGTTTTTCAAAAGTATAATTACAATCAAAAACTTTTTGCAGCACTTCCGGCGTTAAAACCGATGGACGGATATCATTCAACCGGTGGTTTCGGAAAAAGAATGCATCCGATTCTCGGTTTCTTCCGTAAGCACGAAGGTCTGGATATCATAGGTGATGTTGGTTCACCGGTATATGCATCTGGCGATGGCACAGTTGAATTTGGAGGACGAAGCGGCGGCGGTTACGGAATAGTTGTGGTTATCAATCACGGCTTTGGTTATCAGACTTTGTATGCTCATTTATCGAAGGTACTCGTCCGTTCGGGGGCTAAAGTTAAACGCGGCGATTTGATTGCCAAAAGTGGAAGAACCGGTTTAGTAAGTGGTCCTCATTTACATTACGAAGTCCACTACAAAGGTGTCAAACAAAATCCTATTGATTATTTTTTAAACGATCTATCTGTGAGTGAATATGTCAGAAATATTTCAAAGCGTTAATATTTTAATAAGGAGAATTATTTTATGATTTGGACTTTGGAACTTGCTGCACATTTAGACGATGCGCCTTGGCCCGCTACTAAAGAAGAATTAATCGATTATGCGAATCGAATCGGTGCGCCGATCGAAGTTATTGAAAATCTTCAGGAACTTGAAGACTCCGACGAACCGTATGAAAGTATGGAAGATATATGGGTCGACTTTCCCACGGATCAAGATTTTTTCTTTGAAGACGAAAATGAATATTAGATTTGAATCTTAATAAATTTTATAACCCTTTACTAAGAAACCCATCTTGTTCAACCGGATGGGTTTTTTTATAAATTCAATCCACTTGATATTTTTAATCAAATATGATTACCTCCATTGCGGAATTAGTTTTTATTTACTCGCATTATTCTTTTTGTTTTCCCTTCCGTTATTTTCTCAAGATGTCGTATCAGAGAAACCGCTTGAAGTAGATAATATTGAATTATCAGGTAATAAGTTCTTTGACGATAAAACAATTTTAGAAACTTTTATTACAAAAATATCACCGGGCGCTTTTTCAAAATTCCTGTATAACATATTTGGCGAAAAATTTGGCAGACAAACAGAATATTTTTTTCAGGATGTTTATTATTCTGATGTTGAACGTTTGAAACAACTCTATCACGATTATGGATTCTTTGATCTGAATGCCGTATCATCGTATTCATACAATTCCGACACTACTGCAATCAAAATTGATTTGAAGATAGATGAAAATGAACGGTCGTATATCGATTCCGTAGAATACACAGGGATTGAAAATATAGATCAATCTGTCCTTGATGCAATATTCCTGGAACCCAAGATAAAATCCGGACACCCTTACGAAAAATCTAAAATCAACGACGAAGCCACAAGAATAACTGAGATTATTTCAAACAGTGGATATCCTCTGGTTACTATACTGCCCGAAAGTTCAACTGCAATCAGATACCTCTCGACTAACAGATTTAAAATCACTTATGCAATACGTCCCGGTAAAAAATATAAATTCGGAGAATTAAGTATAGTTGTTGAACCTCCTCGTGAGGATATAACAAATAAAATTATTACAAAACATTTAGATTTTAAATCGGGAGAGTTAATAAGCAAAAATAAGGTAATATCATCTGAAAGAAATTTAAATAGGTTGGGTTTGTTTGAGGCAGCACGTATTGAAATTCCGGAAATTGCTGCTTCAACGGTTGGCGATTTGCTTCCGATTAGCGTTCGTGTGAAGCCAAGAGATAAACACGAAATTGCCCCCGAAGTAATACTATCGGATGAAGATAACGTATTTAATTTGGGTTTAGGACTTGGATATACCAACCGAAATTTTCTTGGCGATGCCCGGAACTTTAATTTACGATTACGTTTCAATACGCAATCAGTACAAGAGTGGAATTTTGGACGGGTTTTCGGGAAGTACGGCTTGAAGGACAATTCAGTCCAGGGTAAAGTTGATTTGAATTTTCAGATAATTCAACCTTATCTTTTCACACGTACACTAAATGGAACGTGGACATTATCGTTAATCGCCGATAAAAAAAACTTTTACCTTGTTACACTTGTTCGAAATAAAATCGGGTTGATTAATCAATTTGCCACTTATACAACCGGATTTATGGAATGGATATTAGAACGATCGGACGTTAATTGGATCGAGGATACGATTAAAACAGGGTTGAGCATCACCCGTTTGAAGCAAGAGGAGCAACCGCAGTTTAACTCTATTTTGAGTTTTACATTGCAGAGGGATAAAACCAACGATCTATTTTCACCGACAGAAGGTTTTTTTCATGCCGGATCTATCGAGGAGTCGGGCATACTCCAAAATGTTTTCAAAAACATTCAGAAGTCACTTCCATTCACTCAATACTACAAGGTAACTTTATTTGGAAGGTGGTATAAAGATTTATCGCGAACAAAATTTAATATATTAGCTGTAAAACTGAAAGCCGGATATCAGGATAAATATGGCGAAAGCAAACTAAATCACAATATATCAATTCCATTGAATAGAAGATTTTTTGCAGGAGGAAGTGGAAGCGTGCGTGGCTGGAAAAACCGTGAGCTTGGCTCGATGCTGCAAAGCGAAATCCCGTTAGGTGGGAATTTCCTATTTGAAGGCAACACCGAACTTCGCATTAACCACATGCGCGGATTTGGGAAATTATGGATTTTAAATCTGGAAAACTTATGGGCTGTTTATTTTTTAGATTATGGGAACCTGTGGAATAATTTCAAAGACGTAAACATCAAAGATGTAGCAATAGCTTCCGGAGTAGGTATCAGATACGATACTTTCGTTGGGCCGGTGAGGTTTGATTTCGGGATGAGAGTTTACGACCCGATGGAAATTGCAGGCAAAAGATGGTTCTATCAGAAAATTTTTTTTAAAGAAGTACTCTACAACGGAGTTTTAAATTTCGGAATTGGACACGCATTCTAATATGAGTTGGGATATAGTCATAGGGCAAAATCGAGCTAAGAGAATAATTCAAAAGCATCTCGAACAAAATCGTTTACCACATTCGTTGCTTTTATATGGAGGCGACGGTGTTGGCAAAGATGCTGCAGCCATTCAAATCGCAAAAATCCTTAATTGTAAAACTGCAGTAACCGATTCCTGTGATTCTTGCCCCGATTGTCATAAAGTGAATATTCTTCAACATCCAAATATTCACCTCGTGTTTCCTCTTCCAGTAGGTAAAAGCGAATTATCCGATGATTTACCACTCGATAAATTAACATCGGAAGAGCTATCACAAGTTTATTCCGAGTTAGCAGCTAAGGCAAAGAATCCTTATTATGAAATCTCAATCGAAAGAGCCAATTTCATAAAAATTACAAGCATCAGGGAAATAAGAAAAAAATCTGCACTCAGTGTTTTATCGCAAGGAAGAAAAGTAATCATAATCTTTGATGCTGAAAAAATGAATGAACAATCGTCTAATGCGTTATTAAAAACCCTTGAAGAACCTCTGGGCGAAACCGTATTGATTCTCACAACATCGAACAAAGATGCATTACTTCCCACAATTATTTCGCGCTGCCAATTAATTCGATTTGAAGATTTAAAGGAAGATGAAATATCTGCCGCACTTCAAAGTCGCGAAAACTTAGATGAACAGCAGAGCAAAATCATTTCACGTCTATCAAATGGAAGTTACACGCACGCTTTGCAGTTAATGCAAACCGATTTGAATGCAAAACGGAATCAGCTTGTGGATTTTTTGGCTATCGTTCTTACCCAGAACCCTCTCAAGATTTCTGAAGAAATCGAAAAAATGACAAAAGAAAACGATCGGGCTGAAATCGAACAGTTGCTTTTGCTGCTGCAGGTTTGGTTCCGTGATGTCCATACACTCTCAATTGGCAGCGATCAAGTTTTAAACGTTGACCAAAAAACCCGTCTCGAAAAATTTAACGCTATCTATAAAAATTTCGATATCTACGCTGTTTTTAAAGAAATTGAAAAAGCTCTTTTACTTCTCAAAAAAAATGTATATATTCAATTGATTATTACAGTAATGGTTATTAAAATAAGGCGTATTATTTTAGTTAAAAATTAAGGTTCTATTAGTGCATCAGCATAAGTATCCGCAGGAAAACGAGAAGACAAATTCTGTAAGTTCGACTAACACAGAATTAAAAGGAAATAACTTTCCTGATGAATATTATTCTCAAAACGGAAATGTTAATTGCAAGGAGTGCCCTCACGAAACCCAACAAAATGTAACTACCGAAATTAGTTTTGCCCTCATTAAATTCAAAGCAGACCGGTGCGATTTTTATTGTGTGCAGAATGGATTGAATATTCAGATTAATGCTTATGTAATTGTTGAAGCCGACAGGGGTTGCGACATCGGGATGGTGGTTTCGACAGGGAATCTCGCCTTTTTAAAAATGCAGACAAAAAAGGGAAACTGCGGTGAGTTTAAAAAAATTATCAGGTTAGCAAACGAAGGCGACTTACAACAGCTTCAGGAAAATCGAACAAAGGAAGACGAAACTTTTAACGTAACCCTCGAAAAAATATCAAAACATCGATTGTCGATGCGTCTGGTTGATGTTGAATACCAATTCGATTTGAACCGGATGACTTTCTACTACACAGCCGATCACCGAATAGATTTTCGTGAATTAGTGAAAGACCTGGCTTTCGTTTACCATACACGCATCGAGATGCGACAGATTGGTGTGCGGGATGAAACTAAAAGAGTAGGTGGCATCGGTGTTTGCGGCAGACAAATTTGTTGCACAATTTGGTTACACGACTTTGAACGGATTTCTTCTCAACACGTTGCTCAACAAGGATTGTCGCATAATCCGCTGAAACTTTCGGGACAATGTGGCAGGCTGAAATGCTGTTTGGTATTCGAACAATAAATCAAATGAAAAAAGAGTATAAAAGAATTTTAATTACCGCAGCGTTACCATACGCAAACGGTAAAATACATTTAGGTCATTTAGCCGGCGCATATTTGCCAGCCGATATCTATGCCCGTTATCAAAGATTAAAAAAACGTGATGTACTTTTTATTTGCGGCTCCGATGAACACGGCGTACCTATTACGATCACTGCGGAAAACGAGAAAACAACACCTCAAGCAATCGTAGATAGATACCACGAGTTGAATAAAATAGCTTTCGAAAAATTCGGGATGAGTTTCGATAATTACTCACGGACTTCGCTTCCGCTGCACCATTCTTCTGCACAGGAATTTTTTCTAAAGATGCACAGAGCAGGGATATTAAAGGAAAAAATTGAAAAGCAGCTTTACGACCAAAAAGCGAAGATGTTTTTACCTGATAGATATGTAGAAGGAACCTGCCCGACTTGTAAAGCACCCGATGCCCGTGGCGATCAGTGCGAAAAATGCGGTACTTTTTTAAATCCGACAGATTTGATCGACCCGAAAAGTAAAATCAGCGGCGATACTCCGATTGTGCGCGAAACCTCGCACTGGTATTTTCCTCTTGGCGATTATCAGCAACGACTCAAAGATTATATCGATGGAAAAAATACTGAAGACGGTTGGCGCGATAACGTTATTAAGTATTGTCAAAGCTGGTTCAACGATGGTCTCCAAGACCGAGCAGTTACACGCGATTTGCAATGGGGCGTAGAAGTTCCGTTAGAAGGTTATAAGGATAAGGTTCTGTATGTGTGGTTCGATGCAGTGTTAGGTTATATTTCGAGTACAAAAGAATGGTCGCAAAAGAACGGTAACGAAAAGTGGAAAGATTATTGGACTAATGAAGATACAAAGTATGTAGCATTTATCGGAAAAGATAATGTTGTGTTTCATTGTATAGTTTTTCCGGCAATGTTGATGGCGTGGAACGATAACAGCGATGTTAAATATGTGCTTCCTACAAATGTTCCCGCTAACGAATTTTTAAATTTAGAAGGACAAAAGTTTTCGAAAAGCCGCGGATGGGGAGTTGATGTAGATGAATTTTTAGAAAAATATCCCGCCGATTCGCTGCGATATGCTCTTGCGGTTAATATGCCCGAATCGCGCGATGCCGATTTTTATTGGAAAGATTTTCAAGCGAAGCATAACAACGAGTTAGCCGATATCCTCGGTAACTTTGTAAATCGCACTCTCACTTTTGTTCATAAAAACTTTGATGGCGTTGTTCCTCAATTATACGAACTCTCTGATTTAGATACTGCTTTCGTGAATGAACTTTCGTTCAAACCTGAAACGGTAGGTAACTTAATTGAACAATATAAATTCCGTGAGGCGGTACTGGAAACTATGAACCTCGCTCGTTTTGCAAATAAATATTTTAACGATAGCGAACCGTGGAAAACAATTAAGAATAATCCTGAAAGATGTTCTACAACAATCAACCTCTGCTTACAAGCAGTTCGGACACTTTCTGTTTTATTCCAACCCGTTATGCCCGGTGTGGCGCATCGGATTCATTCATTGTTTAATTTGCCGACGACTAGCGAAAACTTCAGTTGGAATAACGCAGCGAAATTAGAATTAAAACCGGGTACCAAATTAGGGATTCCTGAAATTCTCTTTACCAAAATTGAAGACGAAATAATACAAAAAGAACTGGATAAATTAAACGTTTCCAGCAAATCTTCAGATGTTCAAGTGGTAGAAATTAAACCTACAATTACGATTGAAGATTTTAAAAAAATCGATTTACGCGTTGCAACCGTTGTGGAATGTGAGAAAGTCCCAAAATCAGAAAAATTATTAAAATTACAGATTTCATTAGGTTCAGAAACACGGCAGTTGGTTGCTGGTATCGCTCAACATTATAAACCGACCGATTTGGTAGGAAAAAAAATAATTGTTGTCGCAAATCTTCAACCAACAAAGTTAATGGGAACCGACTCGCAAGGGATGCTGCTCGCTGCATCAGATACTGATGGAAAACTTGTTTTTGTAACAACCGCTGGAGAAATATCCAACGGTGCAATTGTCAAATAATCTTACATAAATAACATATTCCGATGTTCGATATTTCGGCTACACAGATTATTCAAGCAATTTTAGCCCCGGCAATAATGATTTCAAGCTGCGGGCTAATTCTTCTGGGGCTTCAAAACCGGTATTCATTTATTGTAAATCGCATTCGATTATTGAACGATGAACGACGCCGTTTACAGAAACAATTAGTTTCCGGGAAAGAATTGGATTATTCGGAAAATATCAGATTCCACAGCGTCCGCCAACAAATGCAGGAGCTTACAACACGCGCCTTCATTTTGCGTAATGCTATCCTTTTCGAAATCATTGGGGCTATATTTTTTGTTCTAACATCTCTCCTAATAGCTTTGTTCTTTTTCATCCCGCACGAATTTGTACAAATCTTACCAATATTTTCCTTCTTAATCGGACTGGTTTCGGTTCTGATTGGATTACTTTTCTTTGGGAGAGATATTTTAAAAGCTTACAAGGTAATTAAACTTGAAACTCAGGCTGAGGAGTAAATGAAAAATTTAATAATATTTGTATTAACGCTTATCTTAATTCACTCTAATACTTTATCGGGTAACAGAACCATCGAGGTTAAAAAAGGTGAAAGTTTGCAAACAGCAATCGATATTTCTGTTGATGGTGATACAATATTAATTTATGAGGGTGAGTTCAAAGCACTTCCACGATCGTATATCGAAGAAGAGTGCGGTAATTGCAGTCAACATAATACAAATGTAACAGCAACTGCAGGTTTTATTGTAGAGGGGAAAGCTGTTGTAATCAAGGGGGCGGGTCCATTCAAAACAAAACTTATCACAAATGCCGGCTATGGTTTCCTGTTTCAGAATAGCAGTGGTTCATTGATTTGTAATTTAACGATTAGCGGAGGTAAACGTGATAGAGATGCCAACGCTACTAATGGGGGAATCGTAACGAAGAATAGTATCGTTCACATAAAAAATGTTCACGTCAAAGATAACGAGGAATACTCAGATGATATCGTAGTTGGTATTTCCGGAATCGTCGGTCGCGATAATTCTGAATTGATCATCGAAAAATGCATCATCCGGAACAACAGTTGGGATGGGATAGCTCTTTATCGTGGTGCCATTGCTGTTATCCAAGAGAATACTATTGAACAGGGCAGGGGCGTTGGCATAGGAATTACTTGGGATGCAAAAGCAACCGTTATGAAAAACAGCGTCTCATATTATTGGAAAGGAATTGGAACTTTTGGAAACTCAAGTGCTATAGTTAAAAACAACATCGTGTTTGAAAATTTGGGATGGGGAATTGTAATCACAGGTTCATCGACTATGGAAGTAGCAAACAATGTCGTTGACAAAAATGGGAATTGTGGTATTGCAGTTTGGGAAAGCACTGCTGTGGGTAAAATTTATAACAATATAATTACAAATAATGGCTGGCGCGACGAATGGGTTTGTCCGCAAGTTGGTTTCTGGATGAATGGTGATTCGGTTAATGTTGAGTTTTCATACAATAACCTCTGGAATAATATAATGGGCAACTATAGGTTCATCAAAGACTTGACGGGAATTAATGGTAATTTGTCAGTGGACCCGTTATTTATTCCTGAAAAAAATTATACGCTTGAACGTACTTCACCATTGAAGAATGCAGGGAGTTTTTATCCAAACAGTAAAGGGAAAAGATTTCCAATAGGCAAACAAGACTAATAAATTTATTGAAAGTAATAATTTGTTAACTGCATTTATTCAAAATTGGAAATGATTATTGCTCGTATTAATTATTTTTATAGTAAAAACGCAATTTATCAATCAATTTGATAGGTTTGCCCTTAATCTAATACTTGAAAAAAGGGGAGTTATAGTGGCATAATACTTGACTTTATATAATGAGTTCGTTATATTGCCTCTGTAATTTGTCAGCATAGTTTTTGATAAGTTATGGATGTAGTATTATTTAAGTAATAAAAAAATAAAATTAAAATATTATTAAATAACTTTATGTCAAAAAAAAACAGGAGGTTTTTATGAAGATTTTTACAACTATATTTATCTTAATTTTTTTATTCGCTTTTTCAGATGCGAATAGTCAAGCTACATGGCCCGATTATGCAGGGAAAGCTTCTTGCATTACTTGCCATTCTTCCAACATTAACTTCTCAGAGTTTGATAAATCAGGTCATCCTTGGAAAATTCAAAAAATCGACCCAACTAAAGTTGGAGTTGACAGAGTATATCGCCCATTCCCAACCGGGACAAATGAATACGGCGTTCAACTTGCACCGGAAGCTTTAGCTCTCGGATATCGTTATGATGATTTGTATCAAGATTCGAGTGTTTCATATATGATAGGTGGCTTTGGTTGGAAAGCACGCTGGATGAACAAAAATGGTTATATCTTCGAAGGAACTAAAGCACAATTCAATTTGGGTACAAACATACCGGGTAATCCCAAAACTTTTAGTGCATATAATGCTACAAACGTATCAAATCAAGCATTTGCCCTACGAAGTGGAACAGGTTTACTTTACAATTGCGGTGGCTGCCATACAACAGGTTGGAAAAAGTATGATGCAGCAAATTCACCATATCGTTACGAAGATAAACCCGGCTTCGATGGAACCTTCTTTGAGTTTGGCGTGCAATGCGAAGGCTGTCACGGTCCTTCAAAAGCACATACTACCAACACATCTATTAAACCTCCCAAAGATGGATTTAATGGTTGCAAATCTTGTCACGCGCGAGGTCTTGGTTTAAGAATTCCTGTAAAATCTGGCGGACTATTTTTAGATCATCGCGAACAATACGATCAAATGATTTTCACTAAACATCGTCGTTCAGCAAATATGACTTGTGTAACATGTCATGATCCTCACAAGAGCACAGTTTATGACAGAGGTGGTTTAAAATCGACTGCGAAAACTTGTGCACCTTGTCATACGGGTAAAGTAATTGATATTATCAAAGATGGTGTGCCAGTCCAACACAACCAATGCAAAGATTGCCATATGCCGTATATT
Organism: Bacteroidota bacterium; assembly: GCA_030682385.1. Lineage (GTDB taxonomy): Bacteria > Bacteroidota > Ignavibacteria > UBA10030 > BY39 > JASEGV01. The sequence continues at coordinate 819 of JAUXOG010000012.1, read as the reverse complement.
GGAAATACTGCAGTGAAACAAAATGACAATCGTGGCGACCAAGCATCGCATATGTGGAAAATTAAAACTACAACTGATAATAGGTACACTGGTATGTGGACTGCTGATTCTCTAAACGTAAAGATTCCAACAGATTCAATCGTCGCTCATACACTCGATTTTGCTTGCTTAGGATGTCATACCACTAAGGATCTAACATGGGCTTCAGGTCATGCAACAGGGATGCACGGGAAAACCATCATCATCACTAATGTTGGCGATGATAAAAATATCCCAAGCGCTTGGTATCTCAAACAAAATTATCCAAACCCATTCAACCCAAGTACTATGATTAAGTTTGGATTGCCGACAGAATCGAATGTGAAGATTACTATCTTCGATATTGATGGACGTTTGATAAATACAATTGCGGATGCAAAATATGCAGCCGGTGAGCATCAAGCAACATGGAATGGTACAGATGCCAGCGGTAAATTAGTAGCAACCGGTGTTTATATATATCGACTTGATACTGACCAGTACAATCAAACCAAGAAGATGTTGTTGATGAAATAAGGACAACTGGTATTTATTTTTCGAGGGACAACTAAAATTTTAGTTGTCCCTTTTTTTATGGACCTGTGTAAACTAACTTCCAGGGAATGCCGCGTTTGGTAAAATTAGAACGTGCGTTGTTAAGGGCATCTCTAAAAACTTGAATTAAGGACTAAAGTCCGCAGAGATTAGTATGTTTTTGTAACCCCACGCTTAAGCGTGGGGTTATTGAAAAGCCGCGTGCATCAAGGGCTTTAGCCCAATTAATAAATAATAGTTTTTAGA
>JAUXOG010000138.1 GCA_030682385.1 Bacteroidota bacterium | reverse complement strand
ATAACCGAAAGAGAGAAAATGGTAAAGAATAAAAGGATATTGAAGCAATTTGAGTCGAGGCAAGTTAAGCGAAGGATGAGTTATGTTCAGAAGCTGAAAATTTTTGATGAGATGTATAAACATGCTCTCGAGTTGAAAGTAATTCCACCGAAGAATCCACTAGAGGGAATAGAAATCATTATTAAAATTGCAAAGGTAGTGAATAGTGTTTAAGAAGGTGATAATTAAAATAACTAAAGCGTTAGATAAATTTAATATTCCGCACATGATAATTGGCGGGCAAGCTGTTTTGTTTTATGGCGAACCGCGTTTTACCAGAGATATTGATATAACTTTAGGTTTAGAGATTAACGATCTTGAGCTCTTCCTTAAAATTATTTCGAGGTTAAAGTTTAAACCGTTAACAAAAAACGTACAGAAATTTGTAAGCGACACAATGGTTCTGCCGGTAAGTGATATTTCGTCTGGGATTCGGATCGACTTTATTTTCTCCAACTCTGAATTTGAAAAAGAAGCGATTAAAAGAGTAAAAAAAGTAAAATACAACGGCACCACTATTAAAATCGCCTCGTTGGAGGATGTGGTTATTCATAAAATGGTTGCAGGCAGGCCGCGAGATATAGAAGACATTGTTGCTATACTCTCAAAGAATCCGGAATTCGATTCAAGGTATATTCTATCCTGGTTAAGAAAATTTGATTTAATGTTAGAAAAAAATCTGACTACGCATTTCAAGAAGATTAGACCGGATTACATTTAAGCAGCAGATGATTGGTAGTATGAGTCATAAATCTGTTAAAGAACCGGCTGCTTTTGAACGTGCGAACTATATGAAGGTGCTGAATAGCTATAAGTGATGTACGATGTTTGATGCCTGTCCGCCGAAGTCCCCAAAGTATTCGGGACGTAGGCGGATTTGCATTTTGCATTTTTATTGTTTGGAGTCCTAATAATAATTTCGTATATTTTTAATAATAAATGATAATAAATACTGATTTATCTCACTAAGAATGCTAGCGCAAAAAATAAAATATCGATTACCAAAAGATGAAGGTTTAGGGAAAGTAAGAAATAATTTATTCATAAAATCGAAATTAAATCCAAAGAATTATCTTAAAAATATTTTATCCATTAGTGAGAAATATCTTGAACAACAATTTACTAATGGGCAGTTAGAAGAATTTTATAGTAGGATAAAGTATATTGAAAATATTAATAATACTGATAAAATAATAGCTGGATTTGTTAATCAGTATATCTTATTTGCTAAAGAAATCTATCAAAGAAGCAACAAACACAGAGACAAAAACCTATTTGAATTTATTAGTAAAGAAGATAGTAGTATAAAAATTATCTGGGGAGATGCGTATAATGTTTTAAAGTCGATGGACCATGAGAGTATTCATCTTATGGTAACATCGCCACCATATTATAATGCGAGAGATTATTCAAATTGGTCGAATTTAGAAGAATATCTAAAAGATATGAGAAAAATAATTGAAGAAGCATATCGAGTTTTAGATAATCACAGAGTATTTGTATTTAACGTTGGCGATATATTTGATAATGATAATATTAAAACAAAATCTGTTTGGGGGAATAGGCGGTTACCATTAGGTGCATATTTTATCAAGATTTTTGAAGAAGTAGGTTTTACTTTTGTCGATGATTTTATATGGGATAAAGGTGAGGTCCAGAGCGAAAGACATAAAAATGGTAGCACGCCATATCCTTTTTATCAGTATCCGATGAATTGCTATGAACATTTATTAATTTTTCATAAACATCGACTCGACAAGACGCGTTTCCCATGTCCTGTTTGTGGAACATTAAAAGTTAATGGAAATACACAGTCAGAAGTGGGTATCCAGAGTTGGGAATGTAAAAATGAAAAGTGTTTTATTAGGAGTAAAAGTAATCGCGGGAAGAGATTCTCCCTGAAATCAATAATTACTCAAGCAGGACAAAATGACAGTAATGTTATTAATTTGGATATTATAAAAAAATGGAGGAGAGATATTATAAAATTTTCACCAGTCATTAAAATAAATAGTAAAGGAGAAAACTTATTAGGACATACTGCTCCGTTTCCAGAAGACATCCCCGAGATGGCTATTAATTTTTTTTCGTATCCTAACGAGTTAATTCTTGATCCTTTTGCTGGAAGTTTTACCTCTGCAATTGTCGCAAATAAATTGGGTAGAATAGGGATAGGTATAGAACTTAATAAGGAAAGATTTAAAAAATCAATAATAGCTAATATTAATAAGAAAATTGATGCAAAAATAAAGATTACGGAACTGGATTATTAGAAATGGTAAAAAAGAAAACCAAGAAAAAGAAAATATTAAATAAGGGCGAAGGGAAAAGTGTCTCTGATTTAAGCGAAAAACACTTTTCAAGATATGGAGAGTTTCTAGTTTCTTTTGAGTTATCTAAACATGGTTGGAATATTTATAGCCCTGTTTATGATGAATATATTGATACGATAATACATAAATATGTTTGTAAAAATTGTGGTATTATTTGGAAACACACCCCACAGTTGGTTTGCGAATCGTGTAAAAAAGATTTTTCAAAAAGTTTAAAGAAGGATATTATTGCTAAGAAAATCTGTAGTAGTTGTGAAAAAGAAATGATAGGTAATAAGACAAAATGCTTAAGTTGTGGTAATAAAAATTTGGTAAATAGACCTACCTGCAATAAATGTAAAGGCGAAGTAAAAATGATTAAGCATAACTGTGAATGCGGCTCTACGGAATATGTAACTAAGTTTAGGACTATACAGGTAAAGTCCTCACGAATTGAAATAAATAGTAAAACTGGGAAGAGTAAAAACACTTACGCTATAGATATGAAACCCAAAGATTTAATTAGAGATAATATACATTTTTTTATTTGGTGTTTAATTGATAATGACGATAGACCTCATTTTTTAGTATTGTCTGTTAATGAGTTTATTGAAACAATGGGCGAATCTATTAAAGGGATTTCTTTTTTTAAGGATCAAGATAGACAACATTTTAGTGTGAACGATTTTGGTAAGTGGGGAAAATATTTAAATAGTTTTGGTAAGTTAGATTAAAAACGTACAACTCATTATCACATCATCCCCACTGGATCCACATCCACAATAATTTTTACATCTTTACTTTTTTTGAAATCCGATTTATGAAATTTCTGCATAACTGAGGTTAAAACTTCGCGAAGTAATTTTCCCGAAGGGTCGTTGCTCTTTAAATCTTTTATCAAAATGTGCCAGCGGTATTGTTTGTTTAATTTCGGAATTGCTGCTTCGGAGGGACCTAAATATATCAGGTTAGTTTTTTCGTTTTTAAACAATTGATATAACTTATTCGAATACCGAATCACATCACTTTCATCTTCGCCTTTTATCTCAATCAATACCATCCGTGAAAAAGGGGGATATTTTAAATCCATCCGTCCTTTTATTTCTTCGTTGTAAAATCCTAAATAATCGTGCAACACAACATGTTTTAAAGTGTAATGTTTGGGTTGGTAAGTTTGAATTATAACTTCTCCCTTCATCAATCCACTACGTCCAGCTCTTCCTGCTACTTGTGTGAGGAGCTGAAATGTTCTTTCGGCAGAACGAAAATCGGGTAATAACATTTGCGTGTCGGCGCTGATTACTCCCACTAACGTAACGTGAGCAAAATCCAAACCTTTGGCTACCATTTGAGTGCCGAGTAAAATATCAATTTCGCCTCTTGAGAAGCGACTTAAAATTTTATCGTGCGAACCTTTTTGCGAAGTTGTATCCAAATCCATTCGGACAATAGAAGCTGCCGGGAAAAATTTCTGAAGTTCTTCTTCAACACGCTGGGTTCCAAAACCTTTATAACTGATATCTGTCGAGTTGCAGTGTGGACAAACTTCCGGCGGATGTTTTACGAAGCCGCAGTAATGGCATCGCAGGTGTTTTTTTATGATGTGAAATGTGAGTGTTACATGGCAGTTCTCACACATCTCAACATATCCACATTCCAAACATTCTAAAAAAGAAGAAAACCCACGGCGATTTTGAAGAAGAATTACTCCTTCCTTTTTTTCTAAACGGTTTTGAATTTGTGCTTTTAAAAGTTCCGATATTGAACTGAACTCAGGTTTCCGTTTAGATTGCCGTGCTGCGACCGGGTCTTTTGCGAATTCTACCTTTCTCTCTGTACGAAACTTTTCTACTACTACCTGTCGCTCAATAGTCATATCAACAATTTCTATCTCAGGAAGTTTTGCGTTATCAACCCGTTCGGGAAGGTCAATCAGTTTATACTTTCCGTTTGTAGAATTGTAGTAACTTTCGATTGATGGAGTTGCAGAGCCGAGAACTACAACGGCAGCGTTGTTCACGCCTCTCATTATAGCAACATCGCGTGCGTTGTAACGGGGCGTCTGGTCGTATTGTTTGTAGGATGATTCGTGCTCTTCATCTACAACAATTAGTTTTAAATTTTTTAATGGTGAAAAAATTGCCGAGCGAGGACCTATAACAATTGAGTAGTGTCCGCTTTTTGATAAACGCCACACATCCTGCCGTTCGGCAAACGACATCCTGCTGTGTAGTACAGCCACTTTATCGCCGAAGTGCATTTGAAACCGCGAAACCGTTTGCGGTGTTAGCGAAATTTCCGGCACTAATACGATTGCACTTTTTCCGTCGTCAAGTGCCTTACGAATCGCTTCAATATAAATTTGAGTTTTACCGCTCCCTGTAATTCCGTACAACAAAAAAGTTTGAAACTCGTTGCGTTCCATTGCTTCCCGAATATTATTGAGCGCCTCATTTTGATGTTGATTTAAAATGATCTGCTGGTTCATATCAGGTTGTAATTCGTATTTAATTCCGCGATTTACTTCCTTTTCAGATATCAGCAAAACGCCCGTACGTTCAAGGCTTTTCAGCGAGGTTAAAGTAGCTCCCGTTTTTTTTGATAAGTCGCTAACCGTTATCACCGAACCTATCGGAGACTTGTTTAATAATTGAACAATACTGATTTGTTTTGAAATTCGTTTGTTACTTTGCGACGCCTCTAAAAATGTATTAAACTTTTGTTTCGACGTTTCAGTTACATGGATTATTTTCTCAAACTTCGGCTTGATAGTATGTGTAACGAATTGTTCAGAAATGCTCACCAATCCTTTCTGCGCTAATTCGTTTAGTATGGAATGAACATTTTTGAGAAAGAGTTTTTTATGAATTTGTTCAATGCTGATTTCTTTCTTCTCAAACAGTAGCTTTAGAACTTCAGTTTGTTTTGGGGCGCCCTTCGTTTTGGAAAAAGCTTTTTCGACATCTGTTTCTAACAGCGTTACAATTTTGTGTGATGTCGAAAATGTTTTTTGAGGTAATGCAGCTTTAAGCACTTCGCCCCAAGGAGCAAAATAATATTCCGAAATCCAATGTGTAAGCTTTAGCATTTCTTCCGAGATTATCGGTTCGGAATCGAGCACATCGAAAATATCTTTTGTATATGGGGCTGAGGTAGTTTGAGAAATAGAAACAATAAAACCGACTACAGTTTTTTTTCCGAAAGGAGCAGTAACGCGTACACCTTTTTTTATCTGATTTTGCAAGTCGGCTGGAACTGAATAGGTAAACAAGTGTTCAACAGCAACCGGTACAGCTATATCTATGAACATCATTTTGTTTTGATCTCGAATATCCCGTCCCATCTGTCATCCGGAGGATGTTGGATAAAAAATTTGGATCGTTCGATATATAATTTGGATGGATAATCATTCGGATTTAGCGAAAGAACTTTTTCAAAGATTTCGATAGCTTTAAGCCACTCTCTGTCGCGGTAGAGAACTAATCCTTCAGTAAATACTTCAATTAGTTTTAAAATGTTTGAATTTATTTTTTCATTCGTGAAGCCAAGCAGTTCATAAATTTTTAGAGGTTTATCCTTACCGACTACTCGAATTAGATCGAGTTCCCGTGTAATTATTTGGCTTGCTAACGGTTTGAAAGTATTCTCGCTGATAATGATACGGGTATTATATTGTTTGTTAACGCCTTCGAGCCTTGAACCTAAATTTACGCTGTCGCCGATTACGGTGTAATCGAACCGATCTGAGCCGCCGATGTTTCCAACCACCATCTTGCCTGTGTTAATTCCGATACGGGTTTGAAGTTCAGGCCTGCCGTCTTTTAACCATCTTTGATTTAATTCATCGAGGTGAGTTTGCATTTGTAAAGCGGCGCGACAGGCATTTAAAGCGTGATCGGATTGGGGGATAGGCGCCCCGAAGAAAGCCATTATTGAATCCCCCTGATATTTATCGAGTGTTCCGTTGTTTCGCAATATTATTTCGGTCATCTCCTCAAAGTACTCGTTAAGTATTTTTACAAGTTCTTCGGGAGTCATCTTTTCAGCTAACGTTGTAAACTTCTCGATGTCCGAAAAGAAAACTGTAAGCTCCTTGTTTTCGCCGCCTAAGTGGAGTTTCTTTGGATCATCAATAAGTTGGTTTACTACAGTCGGGTTCACATACTGACTGAACATCGATTTTATTATAACTTTTTGTTTTCTTTCAGAAACGTAACTGAACACCATGCTGCCGGCGTATCCGAAAATTACAGCCATTAAAGGACCTGTAATCGAAGCGACATAATTTTGTTGATAAAATAAAAGAAGAGAAACTGCGGCAATTAAAAATAGCTCGGCAATAACAACTGCAATAGCGAGCGCCTCGATCAAATAATGATGTTTAATCTTTTCCCGTTTTAAATTCAGAAGGAAGAAAAATGTTAAAGTTAAAAAGAAAAATACACTCAGAATTTCTAACCAAACAGGTTCGCGTTGTAAAAAATTTTGATCGAGGATGCTCTGAATTATATTTGCGTGAATCTCAACACCGTACATCAAATTATCGCCTTCCTGTTTACCATGAGAGATTGGAACGGGAAACAAATCTTTGTCTTCGGGATTGGTGGAACCGACAAGCACTATTTTATCCTTGAATGTTCCATCATAAAGGTATCCGGTTTCAGGATCGTCGAATGTGTTGATATCAACTCCGAGTTCCCGTTCTTCATTTGTTTGAAATTCTTCATCATCAATTACATCTACAAATTTAATTGGAACAAATGTTCCCGATGGTCCATAATAATTGATTAATGCTGTGGAAGAATCGTAGCTTGGAATTTTAATATTTTCGTAATCAAAGTTGTTCGATTCAACATTTACTGTTGTTAAAGGGTTTAAGCCGAAAGATTTGTTCAGAACAGCGAATGAAAAAGTAGGCAATCGTCGCTGGCGGGAACGGTCAAACACTATCGGGTGAAAACGGCGGTAAACACCGTCTTCATCATTTCGCAAAAACACAATACCAATTGAACTATCAACATCAAAAAAAATATTGCTGTAATTTTCATTTGCCTGGACAATGTCGTAACGTTCGTCGGCAATGTTTACTTTTCCGGCTAATGCAACATTTTTAACTTCGGATAAAGCCTTCCTTAATTCATCATCATAAGCCGGATTACGAAAGTCCTCGGTGCTCATAATTATATCGATGCCTACCGCTTCAGCTCCGGCTTTTTTCAGGTTTCTAATTAGACGGGCGTAATAATGGCGTGGCCAGGGCCACTTATCGGGGAGTGATTTGATTGATGCTTCGGAAATTTCAATGATAACAACTTTAGGGCTGAAAGGAACAACTCCGCGGCTGTTAAACCGATTATCTATAGTTGCTAATTCAATTCTTTTGAAAGGAGCAAATTCAAATATCGTGTCTGAGGTAAGAAGAATAATGATTGCCGAAAGCACCAAACATATCAGCAGTTTGTTTAAAGACTTCCGGTACGATTTGTCTTTTACTTCGGGCATGTATTAAATATCATAACGGAGTGTTAAACTGAAAACCGATTCAGGTTTTGTATGTTTATTGAAATAAATGCTTAATTGTCCGAGTAGATTAAAATTGGCAGCTAATAAATATTGTGCGCCAATGTCGAATACACCGCGCTGAATATCGCCGAAGGTAGGACGGATGCCGGTATTTAACTGTAAACGGTTTTCAAACATTTTATAAAATACTGTGAACGAAATTGTAGTGTAGTTAATTTCCTTCTTCAATATTAAACTGTTATTATAAGAGATATTGAAGGATGATTGCAATGGAATTGAGTAAGTAGTATTTAACCCAAATGTAAACGATTTATTCTTTGAGTCTATATCGTGTTTAGTTTGATCATTCCTGTTTGATGTGCTGAGGCTCAAAGAAACGTTTTGCCGTGCGAGGTAAAAGAAATTGTAACCCAACTGAACGAATACCCGGTGTGTAAAATCATCTGTCCGATAAACAGTATCAACGATGTTATTTTTTGCCGATGAATATGAATAACCCGTAGAGATGTTAGGAAAATCAATTACCGGATAATACGATACCATACCCGATAAAGTTGTGTAGCTTGTAGTTGTAGGTTTTGTGTTATCCGTATTATCGGAAAGTTTTTCAAAGCCGAAAGAAAATAACAAACTGTTTTTCAATGTACGAAATCTGTCGGTAATGTTGAAACCCTGCACATCGTTACGTAAATAGGTTTGTCCGAACGATTCGTAGGCACTGCCGCGCCTCAGGTAAGTAAACTTGAGTGAATTATTCAGATAGTTTAAATTTAGTGAACCTTCGTATGCGAGTGTAGTTAAATTATTAAGAGCTAACGGAACGATATGCTCGTTGATGGTCATAAAATTTGAAAGCGCATCTTTAACTTGACGGATCATATCCCGTTCTTTTTCAGTGAGCGATTTAAATAGGGAATCGATATCTTCGTCTTTAATTGTTCCTTTCGTTATATCTTTGTTCGTTGCTGAAAAAGCGGCCTGTGCATTAAACTCAATCCTTCGTTCGTCGAAGGCAAAAAACAAATCGGAGCCGACAACTAAATTTTCCTGAGGCATCAATCCTTGTTTAATTGACCGCATGTCGTCTTTGGATTTTAGAAAACTCAAACCGAAAAGAAAATTATTACCTTTTCCAAAACTTGGTCTCAAGATAAATAGGTTTCTATCGAATTCTCCGCGCTTAATTAATTCAGCGAACCTTCCGTCGTCCAATCTAAAATAAGTTTTATTCGGGTCGCTTGTAGAATCGGGAGCCGAAGCAAGAACGTTGTATTTTGTAGGAATCTTTCTCGCTACATCGCCATAAACAAAATCAAGATTAAAAAAGCCGAGTGTTAAATTAGTTGTTAGCCCACGGATTCGTTTGCCGTTCATAATTAAATTTGGGAATGTGGGATAGTTATCGCCGTAACCAGCCCTCAACCAAGGAATTTCGGCTCCTATAAAGTACCTGTTTTGGGGCTGCCTATCCGCTTTTTCTTCGTTGGTTGCGTATAAATTTCCGTTTATTTTTAAAATCCCGTAATCTGAGGTAGCGTTAATACTTCCGCGATTGTAAGTGTTGCTCTTCTGGTTTATGTTTTCGTTGCGGCTCTCTAATTGAAGCTGTGCTTTGTACCGTAAACTGCTTAACTTGATTATATTTTCTTTGTATAGCACGATTGAAAATTGCCGGCTCTCAGAATAAATATTTTTCCCAGTGCTATCGAAAAATTCAACCCGGATATTATGCTTGCCCTCGTTTAATTCGATGGGAAGATTTTCTAACTTCGCAATGTATAAATCTTCAGTTTTAATTAAATATTCCGAGAAATCTTTATCGTCAATAAAAATTTTAAGTGCACTCACATTATTTACACTAAAGGCAATCAACAAATCATCAGGAGTTACTGCTTCGTCGGTTGCAGGGCTTATCCAATCGATTATATTTTCACGACTCTCAACTGGTGTGATAAGTAATTTTAAAGGATGTAAAGTGGGATTTTCGATTGGAAAAGTTTCGGGCTGGTCTGTTCCCGGAATGTGAATAAATAAAAAATATTCTAAATAGGGAGGGTTTGCTGCGGAATTAGGAATAACTGCAACGGCATTGTTTCCTGTTATTTGCATCTCTATCCGCTTGAATTCAGTTTCTCCGAAAGTCCGGTATGCAACTTCAATTTTATTGTACACATAAGCAGGCGAAATGACTGCCGATATGTTGATAGGTTCGTTTTCTGATACCGGGGATGTAGTAATGCTTAAAATTTTATCGCTTACTTGAGCTTGCACTATATCAGATATAAAAAGAAAAAATGCAAATACAAATAATAGTATGCCGGCACAACTGTATTTCCGAATCATAATTTAAAACTCCAGAGTAAGGTCAACATTATTCCTGGTAATCAATCTTTAAGTTACGTTTGGTTCCGTCAGAGTCGCGCAATTCGAGCTGAATTTCATTTTTTTTCCGGACATCACCGGCTTTTAACGACTCTTCACAACCTGCAATTTCATCGGGTGTAGCATCCCGCACTTCTAATTTACCGTCAGGGTGCGAAAAACCAATCTGATTTGAACCTACATCTGTATCTTTTCCGGAGATCAAATTTTTTAAATTAACGATTCCTTCTGTTACAATTAGTATATCCAATTCGTCCTGAGAATGAAATTTTCCTTTCGTGCCTCTGATTGATGCGACAGAGGTTGGCGACGAGAATGTGTACTGTTCGTTTTGTTTCTTTGTTATGCTAAATCCGATAGCCCCTTTTTGCAGCTTCATATCGTTCAAAGTTTGCTTCGGTTGTTTTCCTCCCAACATTTCGAGCCTAGAATTTTCGAGCAGGCGTATAATACTTTTATCAGTAAATTTAATTATAGCTACCGATTTAAGACCTGTTCGCACTAACTCTTTCATTTTTAGCGGGTCGCCCTTTATTATTTTTTTCCAATCGGACTCGGGAACTTTTTTATCTACCGAATTAATAACTTTGGTAACGACAGCAAGGGGCGTGGTTCCGCTCTGCATTCCGAAAGTTACAGAGGTTGTTAAAATAACTAATGCTAAAAAAATATTTATCGTTTTCATTTTTATCTTCTCCTTTATCAATCCATTATTACATTGTTTACGTTTTCCGGATTTTGGTTAAGGAACTGGATAATTTCCTGCAATTCAGCGTTGCTAATTGGTTTTCCGTTTAAATAAAAAGTGGAAGATGCATCTAATTCCTGTGCACGGATTTTGTCGAAGACTTTTTTCCATTTGCTGCCGAGTGCCCGCTCGAGTTGCTCAAGGAGTTCTGAACGTTTCATCGGGGCGGAATCGTCAGCTACTTTGAATTCAGCAATTGAACTCTGAACTAATTGATAGCCGCCAAGACTTTTAACTTTCCCGACTGCTTTCCAAACGTATGTTTTTCCTTTATGAAGCGGTCGAACACCGCCGGACGGATATTGAAAAGAATTTTGTACATGTAAGAAAGTAGTTTGGTAAATAATTGGTAATTTGTTGAATGCGGCTTCACGCGATAAGCCGGGGGGTTTCTCGTTGATCGTAACTTCAACTTCTTCTCCGTCGAAGAGCCATCCGAATGCAGGAAACTCGTTTGTAGTTTCACCATCACGCGGATAAAGTAATTCGATTTGAGAATAACTTTCCAAAGGTAACTCAACGACATCCTCCGATTCGCCACCAGCCGGGTCTACATCGGCTACCTTGATGATGAATGAGTATAGACCAGTTGGAAATTTTCCGGATGCGAGTGCCGGTTCGATTATCTTCGTCTTTCCATCTGAACTGAGTTTAAAATCTTTAATTTTAATTTCGTTTCCGAAGTCGAGGTTCGTGATAACTTTATTGTTCACTACCGTGAAAGGTTCCGAACCGAATCCATCACCCTCTAACAGTGTTATCCTCTTGCCGTCTTTCAATGTAACCATAATCTGGCAGTTTTTTAATTGGACGGTATGTGTATCCCGATAAGCGATGTTAATTGTGAACAACCACACACTGCTTTTAAGGTTTTGAAAGTCGATTTGCGAAGGGGATAACTGTTGAATTCTCGCATAAGTGATATTTACTTGAGGTTGACTATGTAGTTCGCCATATACGAAAATGGCGAAGAAGAAGATAAAAACTATCTTCGAGAAGAATTTTATGTTCATAAATCCTCCATAATTAGTTTTGTTAATAAATTCTGAATCAGTATAATTAAATTTGAACATAATTGCAAGCAGTTGTAAATAAAGGGTAATCGGTGTCACGTTTTTCTAAACCGCTTGCTTATATAGTCGTAATTTCTTATCATTCAATAAGTTAGCAATAATAAAATGGCTCCCAAAAATCAACAAATATCAAAACGCAAAGCAGATCATATCAATATTACTTTGAATGAAGAAATTGGTTTTCGACAAAAGAAAACCGGCTTCGAATTGTATGAATTTGAACACAACGCTCTTCCCGAATTAAATGCAAACACAATAGATACATCGACTAAATTTTTAGGCAAACAGTTGAGTTTTCCGTTTATGGTTTCATCAATGACCGGAGGATTTTTAGGAGCGGAAAAGATAAATGGTTTACTCGCAACTGTGTGTAACGAATTTTCAGTTGCAATGGGAGTGGGCAGTCAGCGTCAGGCATTAGAAAATTCAAAATACATTAAATCGTTTAAGATTGTTCGAAAAAATGCGCCCGATATTCCGTTAGTTGGAAATATTGGAGCGGCAGAGATAGCTTCTATAAAAGATGTTTCTCCGATACAAAGATTAGTCGATACTATTCAAGCCAATGCTTTTGCAATTCATCTTAATCCGCTTCAGGAATTTCTGCAGCCCGAAGGCAAAACCAATTTTACCGGTGTTCTCAAAGGGATTGAGAATTTGGTTAAATACTTAAGTGTTCCGATAATAGTAAAAGAAATCGGCGCCGGAATTTCTCCAACCGTTGCTCAAAAGCTGATGAATGTTGGCGTCAACATTATAGATACAGCCGGTGCAGGCGGAACAAGTTGGGCTGGGGTAGAAATTATTCGTCGTAATGATGACTCGTTGGCTGAAACATTTTGGGACTGGGGAATTCCGACTGCAGACTCGATAATCGGAATCAGAAAATTATCTAAGAAAATTTTTATTATCGGTTCGGGTGGAATTAGAAGCGGACTTGATATCGCGAAAGCTCTCGCATTAGGTGCTGATGTCGCCGCATCTGCAACTCCAATTTTGAAAGTTTTAAAACAAAGAGGCGAACGAGGTATCATTGATATTTTAACCCTGTGGAAAAATGAATTGCAAGGAGTTATGTTTCTTGTGGGTGCAAAAAATATAGAAACTTTAAAGAAAACAAAAATTTATGGGTGCAAACAAAAAAATTAAAGTATTGCAACAGGCAATTGAAAAAAAAATGAAGTCGCTATCCAAACGTGAAGGCTTCATTTATAAACCGATTGACTATATTCTGACAGCAGGTGGAAAACGGCTACGTCCCATTATTACACTACTCGCCGCCGAATCTGTCGGTGGTAATTACCGCAACATCCTCGATGCCGCTGTTGCTGTTGAACTATTGCACACTTTCACACTCGTCCATGATGATATTATTGATAATGCCGATTCACGAAGGGGCATCGAAACAATTCATAAAAAGTGGTGCACTAACACGGCAATTTTAGCGGGCGATATGCTTGCCGGTATTGCTTACAAATCTCTTTTAAAAACTCGCGGCGACAAGTTGCCTGAAATTGCAAAAGTGTTTACAAATGCTTTTATTACAGTGTGCGAAGGACAGGATTTAGATATTGAGTATGGAAAGAAAGACCTGATTTCCGTCGGACAGTATTACGAGATGATTAATAAGAAAACTGCTTGCCTGATTTCGGCAGCAGCCGAAATTGGCGCCATTGCCGGAGGCGGTTCAAAGCAACAAGTTACCGCTCTTCGAAATTACGGTACTAATCTTGGTATCGCGTTTCAGATTAAAGACGATTTGTTAGATGTTACCGGCGAGGCAGGCAAGTTAGGTAAGCCGATTGGAAAAGACATTTTAGAGGGAAAAAAAACTATATTACTCCTAAAAGCCCTCGAAATTGCTGAGCCGGATGATTTGGCATTACTTAAACAAGTTGCCAAACGGCAGTTGATTGGAAATAAAAAAACAGAAAGCGTTAAAAAGATATATCACCGGCTTGGTGTAACGGAGTTCGCCCGGAAAGAAATTGTAAGATATACACTGAAAGCAAAACGAAATATTTCAGGGCTCAAAGCGAACGAAGCCACCGGCTTATTAACTGATCTTGCTGAAAAAATAATTCACAGAAATTCTTAAAAGATGTTTGAAGTTGAAGTAATAATTAAAAACAAAGCAGGCTTACATACACGCCCTGCCGCTCAATTAGTAAAAACTGCTGCCAAGTTTAAATCCGATTTTTATATATATAAAGATGGATATGAAATTAACGGAAAAAGTATAATTGGCGTTATGACACTTGCCGCCGAGCAGGGGGCAAAATTAAATCTCCGGTTTGACGGAGTTGACCAAAAAGATGCAGCAAAAGCAGTTTGTGAATTATTCGATCGTGGTTTTGATGAAGCATAAAATTTATGACTGAAGGTAAAATTAAATCGGAAATAATCATGCGGGGAATTCCTGCCGCACCGGGAATTGCCATCGGGAATATTTATCTCTACACAAGAGATGTTCCTTCGGCTATCGAACGTGCTTTAAATCCAGGGGACGTGGATTCTGAAATAGAACGGTTAAAGAAAGCTATTGCAAAATCGGAGAAGGAACTTACAAAAATTTTGTCTTTCGCTCAAGCGAAAATCGGTGAGAGCAAATCTAAGATATTCGAAGCACAGATAATGATTTTGCGAGATCAGTTTTTGATAGATTCTCTCGTCAAGCGTATTCGTTCTGAACTCCGCAACGCTGAATTTATAGTTAATAATGAAATCAGCAAATACGAAAAGATGATGTTGATGGCTCAGGACGATTATATGCACGAGCGGGCTCACGACGTCGATGACTTGAAAAATCGTATCATCCGCAATATGCAATCGACAAAACTCGTATCCAAGTTTGAATCGGCGGCAATTTTAGTGTCGCACAACCTTACTCCTGCCGATACGATGATATTCAGCAGAAATGCTGTTCTCGGTTATGCAACCGATAAGGGGGGAATTACATCGCACGCTGCAATCCTTTCGAGGGCTTTGAAAATTCCAGCAGTGTTAGGTTTAGGCGATATTTCCCGAAGGATTTCTCCCGGCGACTCGATTATTCTCGATGGCTACAGCGGCAATGTGATTATTAATCCTTCATCAGAGCAGATATTAAAATATCAAATAAAAAAAGAGAGATACACCAAATTCGAATCAAATCTTGCAAAGTTTAAATCGCTTCCGGCGAAAACTTTGGATGGACGGAAAGTTGAACTCGCAACTAATATTGAATTCGAAGAAGAACTTGAATATATGTTGTTACAGGGCGGCGACGGAATCGGTTTGTATCGATCCGAAAGTTTGTTGTTCGCTAACGACCAAATTCCGAGTGAAGAGAAACAGTATAAGAAGTATAAATTATTTGCCGATAGAGTTTTTCCGAATCGTGTTATAATTCGAACCTTCGATATCGGCGGCGATAAAATCGCACCGCAAACAATCGAAGAAGCAAACCCGTTCTTAGGTTGGAGGGGTATCCGTATCTTCCTCGACCGTCCTGAAATTTTACTTGAACAACTCCGTGCAATTCTCCGGGCAAGTTCACGGAAAAACATCGCTGTTATGTTCCCGATGGTTACTACGGTCGAAGAAGTTATTAAAGCCAAAGAATACATCGAGATTGCCAAAGCCGAACTTAGATCTAAAAAAATAAAATTCGATCCTAATATTCAAGTTGGCGTTATGATCGAAGTTCCATCTGCCGCTGTTACTGCCGATACTATTGCTAAAGAAGTCGATTTTTTGAGTATCGGAACGAACGATTTAACTCAATATCTTTTAGCAGTCGATCGTGGCAACGATATTATATCAGATTTATATCAGGAATTTCATCCGAGTGTGATTCATACAATCCGGCATATTATTAAAGCCGGTCATAAGGAAAAAAAATGGGTGGGTATGTGTGGCGAATTGGCGGGTAATCCGCTGGCGACAGTTTTATTGATCGGTTTAGGGTTAGATGAGTTTAGTGTAGTTCCGTCGGTGCTTCCCGAAATAAAAAAAATTATCCGCTCGGTGAGTTACTCGCAGGCACAAAGACTTGCCAGTGAAGTTTTGAGATTACGCACTACTGAAGAAGTACGCTCTTACTTACGCCACTATATAGAAAAAAGATTTACCGATATACTGCTTGAAAACAACAACGAGTAAACAATAAAATACAAGGAAATTTATGAAAGACAGATCAATTCAACTTTACGATAAATCAAATATGCGGCAACTGCTCATCGACTTTCACAAACAGGTAACTGAAGCAGTTTCGATAGGTGCAAAAGCGAAAATTAATCTTAAAAAATCATCTATCAAAAATATTGTTGTAACCGGATTAGGAGGTTCGGCAATCGGCAGCGATATATTACGTTCGTATTTAGCATCCGATTTGAATTTACCGTTCGTCGTGAACCGGCATTACTTCCTGCCCGATTTTGTCGATAAGAACAGCCTGGTTGTTGTTTCAAGTTATTCAGGCAACACCGAAGAAACCATAGCCGCTCATCAGGATGCACAGAAGCGAGGGGCGCAAGTTCTTTGTATCTCTTCCGGCGGTGAAACAGAAAAATTAGCTAAAAAATACAATCATCCGATAATCAAAATTCCAAAAGGTTATCCGCCGCGTGCTGCATTAGGTTTTTCTTTTTTCCCCTTGTTAATGGCATTAGTTAAAATCGGACTTATTAAAAATCGGGATAAAGAAATTAAGGAAACCATATCGTTCTTAAAAAAGAAATCGCTGCAATACCAGAATTTAGATGCTGAAAAAAATCCGACACTTTTATTGGCGTCTGAATTATTTAAAAAAATACCAATCATTTATTCGTCTGCCGACCGGTTCGATAGTGTGAACATTCGGTGGCGAGGACAGCTTTGCGAGAATTCAAAAGTCTTGGCTTTCGGTCATACCCTTCCCGAAATGAATCACAACGAGTTAGTCGGATGGAAAGTGCTCAAACGCCAGATGTCGGAGATGGCTGTAATATTTTTACGCGACAAAGCCGACCACAAGCGGGTGCAAATTCGTATGAATATAATGCAGGATATTATGAATGAATACGCGGGCAACGTTTTAAACATTAGCAGCGCAGGCAACTCGCCGTTAACCCGAATTTTTTCGCTTATCTATTTTGGCGATTGGGTGAGTTATTATCTTGCAATTATCAACGGAATCGATCCGACACCTGTAACGATTATCGATTATTTAAAAAACGAGTTAGCCAAAGTTTAGCAAATTAAATGAAGAAATTTTGCTTCATTTTTTTATTACTGTTGTTGATTTGCAATGAATTACTTTATTCACAGTTTTTTTATTTTGGCAGGAATAAAGTTCAATACACGCAATTCGACTGGCATGTTCTTGAAACCGAGCATTTCGATATATATTATTACAACGGGATGGAGGAGTTGGCTGAGAAGGGGGCTTATGTTGCCGAACAATCTTACAAAAATCTCGAACAAAAATTTAATCATAACGTTCTTAAAAGAATTCCATTAATTTTTTATAGCACTCATTTACATTTTCAGCAAACTAATGTAACGCCCGGTTTTATCCCGGAAGGTGTGGGAGGGTTTTTCGAATTTATTAAAGGGCGTGTCGTAATTCCTTTCAACGGTTCGCTCGAACAGTTCCGGCATGTAATCGAACACGAACTTGTACACGTTTTTATGTACAGTAAAATAAACAGTGTAATGCGTGACCATCGTGTATTTACCGACCGTTTGCCTCCTCTATGGTTTGTGGAAGGAATTGCCGAATATTGGTCAACCGATTGGGATAGCCAAGCCGAAATGATTCTTCGGGATGCCGTTCTGAATAATTACATTGTGCCTTTGGATAATATCGAAAGGATTTACGGAACATATTTGATGTACAAAGAAGGGCAGTCGATTGTTGAATTTATTGCTGAAAAATTCGGTGAAGAAAAAATTCTGCTGCTGATGGAGAACTTCTGGAGGGAATCTACTTTTGAAAAAGTTTTTAAACTTACTCTCGGTGTTGACTATGAGGAATTCGATAAAGATTGGATTTACTCATTGAAAAAAAAGTATTATCCGATTCTATCCGACCATGATCAGGCGGGAAATGTAACCGAAGAATTGGTAAGTAAAGGATTCAACTCGAAACCGGTTTTTTACAAACCACAAAATGCCGACACTTCACGTAAGATGTATTTCGTAGCCAACCATTCAGGATATTCGAGTATATATGAATTAGATTTGAGTAATCCCGAAAAAAAACCGAAGTTATTGATTGAGGGAGAGAGAACCGATGAGTTCGAGGCATTTCATTTATTTCAAAATAAATTATCGATATCGAAAGATGGTATATTAATTTTTGTAACAAAGAGTGGTGAGAACGATGTTCTGCATTTGTTCGATATAGCGGGCAAAAAAAATATCGAAACACTCCGCTTTTCAGAATTAGTTGCATTAGCTTCAGCTTCGTGGTCGCCCGATGGTAAGCAGATAGTTATTTCCGCAACCGGTATTTCGGGAAGCTACGACCTTTATATTTGGAATGTGGATGAAAAAGCTTTAAAAAAATTAACCAACGATATATACGATGATCGAGACCCCTCGTGGTCGCCCGATGGTAAGCTGATAGCTTTTAGTTCCGATAGAACTCCTTTCGGGAAACATGGAGTTTATAATTTATTCAGTTTCAACATCGAGACGTCGGATATCGAGTATCTCACTTACGGTGGAAATAATTATTATTCACCCGATTGGAGTGCCGACGGAAAGTGGCTGATGTTCGCATCGGATATTGGCGGTTCGAGAAATATCTGGATGATGCAAAATGATAGTAAGCATCCACGAGAGATGAGAAAGCTAACAAATTTCACAACAGCCGCTTTCGACCCGACATTTGCCGATAGCAGCCGAATACTTTTTGCGGTTTTTGAAAATTATAGTTTTCAAATTCGTACTATCGAAAACGTATATGCTATTTACGATTCCTCATCAACAAGGCGAACTGTAAACATCCTTCCGTTTGAAGAAAAGTGGATTCCTAAATCCATCATCGGTGTTTCAGAAACAAAGTCTCTTAAATATATCGATGAATACAGTCTCGATATTGCACAAAGTCAGATATCTACCGATCCGGTTTTCGGAACATCAGGCGGGGCGTTCGTTGCCTTGAGCGATCTGTTAGGAAACGAGCAATACTATTTTCTAATTTACAACACTGCTCAAAGTCAATCGGAGCTTTTGAATAGTTTTAATTTTGCAATAAGCCGCATCTCATTAACACAACGGACGAACTTTGGTTACGGGATATTCAGATTTTCGGGCAGGCGGTACGACCTCTCCGATCCTGATTATTTTTATTTCGAAAGAGTATTCGGTGGATATTTTGCGTTGAGTTATCCTTTATCAAAATTCAAGCGTCTCGAATCAGTTACAAGTATTAGTAATTCCGAGAAAGAAATTATCGAAACTATTCGTGGACGCAAGGCACTCTTTTTATCGAACTCGATTACGTTCGTTCACGATAATTCTCTCTGGGGTCCGTGCGGTCCGCTCGATGGCAGCCGGTTCAAAATTACTTTTGCTTACACAAGCGACATCCAATATTCGAATGCTAATTATTACTCATTTATTTTTGATTATCGCCATTACATCAGGTTAACGCAGCGAAGCGCTTATGCTATGCGATACTGGTTGTTTTACAACGACGGACAAGAGGCGAGGCGATTTTTTATGGGTGGCAACTGGGATTTGCGCGGCTATCCACGCTGGTCGCTGCGAGGACAAAAATTATGGCTCGTTTCGCACGAGTTACGATTTCCGTTTATCGACCAGATAACGGTTAAATTCCCCTTTTTCGGGCTTACTTTTGTAGGTCTTCGTGGCGCTGCCTTTTTTGATGCGGGTAATGCTTGGGATAAAGTTTACGTAGAAACTCTGGCAAGCTACGGCGCCGGGCTGCGTTTAAATTTAGGCGGCTTCCTTGTGCTGAGATATGATTTCGGAAAACGTATCGAAAATAAACTTACTACTGTTCAAAAAGATTACTTCCATCAATTTTTCTTTGGATGGGATTTTTAGATGAAAAAAATAAACCTTTATATTTTCATGATGTGTTTTATGGTTGCACTAAACTTGGTCAGTTGCAGTGTAATCAAATTGACAAAACAAATTAAACCGCAAGCAACCGATTGGGTTCAATATGGCGGCAGCCATCTACGGACGAACTACAGCAAAATAGAATTAACACCACCGCTCGTACCGGTATGGGAGTATGACGCCGAGGCAGGGTTCGGACCATACTCGGTAACTGCATCCGATAGCATTCTCTTCGTTGGTAATTTACGCGGCGATTTACATTTAGTCGATATCCAATCCGGCAAAAAAATTAAAAAGCAAAAATTTGGAACAGCGATTCCCGGGGCAGTTGCTTTGACTACAGGCGCTGCATATATCGCTCTGCTGAATAATAGTAAAACACTTGGAAAGTTCGATTTGCTCAACGGTAAGTTTGAGTGGACAATAAATGCCGGTCAAATTGAAACTGCGCCTTTGCTTTATGGTAACCAGGTTTTTGTTGCATCTCTTGAAGGTAAGTTATCAGCAATTAATGCACGGACAGGAATTCTTAATTGGGAGTTTGTTTCCGCGAAAAAAAATGTGAAACCTATGCGGTCGGCACCTGCTACCGATGGAAACATAGTTGTTGTAGGCAGCGACGATGGTACTTTGTACGCGGTTGATATTGATAACGGAAATTTAAAATGGAAATTCAAAACTGATAAGAGTATTTTTTCATCACCATCTATCGTTGGAAATGCTGTTGTGTTTGGCTCGCTCGACGGATATTATTATTGTGTGGATATTACGGATGGTAATTTGATTTGGAAGAAAAATTTTTCAGCGCCGATTTTTTCTTCGCAAGCTGTTTCGGATTCATTTGTGTATGCTGGGTCTTCAGATGGAATGTTGAGATGTTTAGATATTACAGACGGAAGGGAGAAATGGAGTTTTAAAGCTCATAGTAATTTTTATGCCGCACCGATAATATCCGGCAATATACTTTACATTGGCTCGCTCGATAAAAAATTGTATGCTATCGATATTCATACGGGCAATCTTGTTTGGTCTTATCTCATGAGAGGTAGAATTAAATCATCTCCCGTTATTTGGGGCGGTTACCTCTTTGTATTAACCGACAATCAAATTGTTACAGCTTTCGTTGAAAGTATAAAAGAACTAAAATGAAATTTATCCTTAAGAGCATGTTGCCGAATTGTCTTTGCGAGCGAAGCGAAGCAATCTCATACTCGTATTTGAATTGGAATGTGGGATTGCCCACCTGCCGAAGCTTGCCTGCTGAAATGAATTTCATTCTGCAAGCAGGCGAAGCGGTGGGCAGGCTTCGACACTACGTGTCTCGCTATGACTTCTGTGTGGTATTCGGCAACACGCTCCTTAAATATTTCACTGTCTTATATTTTTTAATCTCTACTCATACTCACGCTCAGGATAATGTGGTGATCCCTGAATCAAGAATATCCATTTATTGTAATGTACAAAATGCAAAAATATTTTTAGATACAACATTAGTTGGCTATACATCATTGGAGAATTATACGGTTAAGCCGGGTTTTTATGTCCTGAGAGTTTTGAGTCCTGACGAACGCAGTTGGTTTTCGAAATCATATATCGATTCAATCCAAATTCAACTGAATGAAAATTTCGTGAAGAATATTGAACTTGAATATATCTGGTTTATTTCTTCCTCTCCGTCGGGCGCTGATGTTTATTACAAAGATTCGTTGATTGGAGGAACGCCAACAGTGTTTTATTCAAAATCGGATATCAACTTAATAACTTTTGATAAACCCGGTTACGAAAAAATTACTATACCGGCCGATAAAAACAATTCGAGAATCGACGTAGAGCTTCGACCGGAGGAACAAAATATTCTTATCCATCAAAATAAATATTTATCTAAAGATGGTAATAAACTTCAGGGGTCGGTTTATGTGGCGGCTGGTGGTGCTGTTCTGTTTGGAGCGACGGCGGTTTATACAAAAATTAAGGCTGACGAGTATTATAAACGTTATCGCAAAACCGGAGATGCAAGTTTATTAACAAAAGTCCGCAAACTTGATACTTATTCGGGAATCTCCTTAGCAGTTACTCAGGTCAGTAGTTTTTTGTTAACATATTTATTATTATCGAAATAAGCGTTGGGGTGTTTGACATTCACGTGTGTTTTCGATATATTTTTTTAAAATTGATAACCATGGGCTTACAAAATGACAAATACTATGAGTTTTGAAATTAGTGAAGACCTAAAGAAACGTGCCGAGGCGGTTAGACAGAAGGCGGAAGCCGAAGAATTGCTCCGAATTGGAGAAGTAGAGAGGAATGTAGCAGAATTTGCACGAATAAGATATCAGGATTTTTTTAGGCAGCACGAAGGCAAATTGATCGAGGCTGAAAAACATCGAAAGAATTCGGAAAATGTTTTATTAGATAGAGAGGTTGCGATACAACGTCTTTTGAAAATTGAGCGGGCAAGAAAAATAGAAATTAGAAAACACAACGAGGAAGAACGAGAAAAACGAGAAGAGGAAGAGCAACGCCGCCGGGAAGAAGAGGAACGCCTCAGAATTAAACAAGAGAAAAGTAAGTTTGAAGAAGAGCGACTTCGCCAGATTGAAGAAGAGAAAAGAAGGCTTGAAGAAGAACGCCGGCTTCGTGAGGAGTTAGACCGACGCAGTCAAGAAGAAGAAAAAGCTCGTAGAGAAGAAGATGATGCCCGCAAGAAGGAGGAACGGGAGATACGCATTCAAATGATGCTTGAAGAAGCAAAACTTCATATGGATAGGGGTGATTATGATCGTGCTTTAATTGAAATTGCTAAAGCTCTTGTGCACGATTCTCATCACGCTGAGGCATTAGCGCTAAGAAAAAAAATAAGAGCTACTCATCAAATTTTTGAGCCAATAGTTGAAGAAGAAAATGAGACAACGGAAGTTGCCGAAGAAAAAGAAATCGAAAAAGCTGTTGAAATCAAACTTCCTACTCCGCAGTTTAAAACTCCACGAAGAGTTCCATGGCTCGCTCTTAGTATGGTCGCAGTTGTTGTGGTGGGAATTATAATTTCACAACTCATCCCAATCATATTCCCTCCAGTCCCCTCTATTGCAATCAAATTATTTAAAAGCAGCACCGGAATATTAGAGGACGACATTCTCGGTAAGGCTTTATCTCAAGAAATTTCAAACCGCCTTACTACAATACCCGGTTTTCAAACGATGGGTATTTCATCAATCAGGACACTCGAAAATTTTTCAACCAGTATAAACAATCTAATTGTCGCTGCCGGATTTAATTATCAATTGGAAGGAGTAATATCGCGATCGGACAAACAACGGATTATCGATTTATCTTTAAAAGATTCCGCGAACAACGTTATATGGAAAAAACAGATACGAAAAGACGAAAACCTTATAATTGAAATTCCCGCTGAAATATGTAAAGAAATAGCTGATGAATTTCATATTGAAGGTCTTGAGAAAAATCAACAGGCATTCAGGATTTCCACAAACAATAATACCGCCTTTCTGATGTACCTGCGAGGACTCGAATTACTTCATCGGAACACGCTTGAAAGTTGTGAAAACGCTGAACAATTATTCGATTATGCCGCCTCGGAAGATAATAGCTTTACGGAAGCTTTTGCTGCAAGCGGCTACGCATCGATTTTAAAAATTGAAAATGGATGGAATAAAACGAAAAAAGTATTTGCTAAAGCTGAAGATATGCTTCAGCGTGCTGATATTTCCACTTATAAATCGGTACAAACAAAACGTTATCTCGGGATATTGAACATATATAATAAACGGTTCAATGCAGCTAATTCAGAGTTGAACGAGGTAATAAAATTAAATCCGAATATTTCAGAAAATTATACAGCTATCGGTAAACTTTATATTTTTACAGGAAAATATTCCGACGCCATTGATGCTTTAACTAAAGCTTACAATCTTGACCCATTCAATCCTGAAATAATTAAATTAATAACCGCCGCACATCAACTGAAAGAAGAATACAATGATGCATTATCTATTTATAACGGATACTTACCGCTAACAAAAGATAGTTCTGCATATATCAGTAACTATGTTTCGAATGTGATAATGTCCGATCCTGCCTTGCTTATAAAATATTCATACCGACTTGTGAGAATCTTTGAAAATTTAATTATCCAAAATCCAAAAGATTATGATAGCAGATATAAGTTAGCTCGATTATATCAGGGGATAGGACAATCGAAGGATGCAATGCCGCTTTTAATTAACGCTCTTGATCTCGTAGAATTAGAATTAGCAAAGAAGCCAAACGATGCTACTCTGGAAATTTATCGTGCATTAATTTACACTCGTATGGGGCGATTTGCTGAAGCTGAAAAACTATCACGAAGAGCTATAGGTTTGGCTCCGGATAATTATGAAATTAATTATAAAGCTGCCCGGATGTATGCGATACAAGGTGGACGAGGCGATACACTAAAAGTTACAACGAAAAATAAACGCAATCCCGAACAGGCATTCAGCAAGGCTTTGGATAAATTACAAAAAGCTGTGTCGTTACATTATAGTACCGAAGAAATATTGGATATCGATTTTTATAATTTACGAAAGATACCTGAATTTTCCGGTGCAATTCGATTGAAAGAAAAATAAAATAGAAGATAGAATATGAAAGGCGATAAAACATTAAGCAAGGATGAGAGGCGAAGAATCGCATGCGATCATCTTAAAACAGCGGATAAATTTTTTAAAGCCGGTGAATATGAGAAAGCTCTTGAATCAGTTCAGCTTGCGATAGAGACTGATCCTGAAAATTTTTATGCTCTTGCGTATAAGGACAGGATTAATAATAGCTTAGAGCAACAGCGGGATATGGATCAATTGGATTCACCGGCCAGCGAAGAGAAGAAATCTGTTGAGGATATTCGGCAGAAGACGCAGGAAGAAGCCCGGCAGAAATTAAAAGACAAGAAACAGAAGGAAATTGGTGAAGCTAAACGACTTGCTGAAGATGCACGCAAACAAGCTGAAGAGGAACTGCGCCGCCGAGCGAGTGAACTTGAAATTCTCCGCTATGCAGAAGACGAAGAGAAGCGTAAGTTTGATTCTAAAATCAAGAAGAAACAAGATTTTGAGGCGGATGAAAGTAAAATAAAAGCCGCCGAAGAAAAACAAAGGCGTTTAGAAAAAGGACTTCTTCCCATCGAAGAAGAACGCCGCAAATTAGAAGAAGAAATTCGTAAGCGTGCTGAAGCAGAAGAAAAACTTCGAATTGAAGAAATCAAAAAAGAAGAAGAAGAAAAAAACCGCCGTAAAGAAGCTCAACGAAAAGCCGCTGAAGAAGAACTGCTCAAACGAGCTGAAAAAGAAAAACTTCGGAAAGATGAAGAAAAACGCAGACTCGACGAAGAACGTAAAAAGAAGGAAGAAGAACTTAGAAAAAAAGAGGAAGAACGCAATAGGAGAGAAAAAGAAGAAAAACAGCGACGTGAGGAAGAAGAACGCAAAAGGAAAGAAGCAGAAGAAAAACTTCGACGTGAGGAAGAAGAAGACAAAAGGATAGAAGAAGAAGAAGAAAAACTTAGACGTAAGGAAGAAGAACGTCGCAGAATTGAGGAAGAAGAAAAAAGAAAAGCTGCCGAAGAAGCTAAAAGGAAACTCGAAGAAGAACTTCGCCGGAAATTAGAAGAAGAACGTCGCAAGAAACAAGAAGAAGAATTTTTAAAAGCAGCCGAACAGGAAGGTGCTGAGTTGGCTAAGAATAAAAAAATAATTGAACATTTAGGTACCGGCAAAGAACTAATTATGATCGGAAAATTTGAAGAGGCTTCGGTGGAAATTGCTAAAGCTTTGATGATAGGCCCGGATTACGAAGAAGCTCTCAGACTCGAGGAACTCTTCAAACAGGAACAAATGAAGTTATGGGAAAAAGATTACGACAAAGTAAAAGTGGTTTCGAAAGATTTCTTATCTGAATCTTATAAAAGAACTTTAAAGGATGCCTGGATAGAGGGGAGTCCGACAGTCGAGGAACTTGCATGTATCGAGACACGCAAAGCTGAGTTAGACATTACGAGAGACGAACACGAAAAGTTCGAACGAGAAATTCAAATACTTAGCTATGAAGAAAATTTACGCGAATGCTTGCGTGATGGTTCAATCAAACCCGAAGAGCAAAAGCGGCTCGAGATCATCAGACAGGAATTGAATATTTCACATGATCTGCATCAGCAGTTAGAACAAAAAATAAAACAACAAGCATAACTTACCCTATATAACGCGAACCGACAGAATCGTATAAGTGAAACATTTTTACGATGCCTTCGTTACAAACAAAAAAACAAAGGAGTTATTATGAAAATCTTCAAATTACTATTTTTCTTATTTCTTATTTCTGTAAGTATTACAAATGCTCAAAACGGTTTTTCGGACTATCAGTCGAGAAATAACTTTCTTCTCACATCTCCCGGTGCAATGAAATTCGGATTGTACGGCTATGATAATCCTGCCTTGCTAACATACATCCGCCAACCCGATTTGATGTTCACTTGGTCGGATGCAGCGGGTAAGTGGAACGACTTTAATCGATTTGGGTTGTTTACTGGTGTGCAAAATTTTGGATTTGGTTTGATTCACCAGAAGGAAGCGGGAAAGTCAGTTACTGATTATCGCATGTCTCTTGGTTTTGGCGATAAATCAACAAGCTTTGGACTCGGTGTCGGATGGTCGGCGGGCGACACTAAGTATTTCCAGCGAAGAAAAATAATTACTGTCGGTTCACTTTTCAGGCCGATTCCATATTTGTCGGTTGGCGCAATGGGGACATTCACAAAAGTAGATAGAAAAGAAGGAGTACTCGAATTAGCTGCTCGGCCACTCGGTAATGAATTAGTAACTTTATTTGCCGACTATGCCATAGCGAATAAACAAAATCTAAAACAAGGGGCATGGAGTTACGGTGCTGCCATCGAAGCGCTTCCCGGTATTAGACTTACAGGTCGGTATTTCGACACACACACATTTACGGTTGGTTTCCAATTTAGCTTTGGAAGATTCGGAGTTTCAACCCAATCTCATTACGATAAAGATAAAAAGCACAATTACAACAGTTATGCAATCAGAATGGGTGCTTATGACCGCACAATTATCGGTACTAAAGTTTTGCCTGATAAAAAATACATCGAGCTAAATCTCAAAGGACCGATAAAATATCAACGCTTCAAACTTTTCGATAAATCGATTACATTGGCTGGGTTACTAACAACTATAAAGGAAGCGAAGACGGATCAAAGTATTGCCGGTATTGCTATCAATACATCCGGTTTGATGGCGAACAGAGAAATGCTTTGGGAATTACGTGAGCAATTAAAAGAGTTTAAAGCCGCGGGTAAAAAAGTTATCATGTTCATCGACCGACCGAATATAGACGTTTATCATTTCGCATCGGTCGCCGATAAAATTATTATGGACCCAACTGGAACAATGATGCTTGAAGGTTATATAATGGGGAGAACTTTCTTGAAGGGAACCTTGGCAAAACTCGGTATCGGTTACGACGAGTGGCGTTTCTTCAAATATAAATCCGCAGCCGAAAGTTTATCACGCGATAAAATGTCGGATGCCGACCGTGAACAGCGGCAAAAGATATTAGACGATTTTTATAAATTAGCAAAGACAGATATTTGTGACAGTAGAAAAATATCGCCCGAACGTTTCGACATGCTCGTTGACGATTTTGTATTCTTCCTTCCTGACGATGCCATTAAGGAAGGGCTTGTTGATACCTTAGGCAGGTGGGAGACCGTAAAGGAATTAGTGAAGCAATTTGAAGGAGATGAAAAGAAAATGGTGGGTGCGGGTTCTCTCGTTAAATTCCAACTTCCGTATGATAATTATTGGGGCGAACCACCGCAGATTGCAGTGATATATGCGTTAGGCGCCTGCGCTATGGACGAAGGAATAACAGCCCGCAAGCTCGTAAAAGATGTTGAAGCAGTAACCAATAATACAAAAGTGAAAGCGGTTGTCCTTCGCGTCGATTCGCCCGGCGGCGATGCAATGGCTTCTGATTATATTGCCGAAGCTTTGAAAAAGTGTAAGGAGAAAAAGCCGGTTATAATTTCGCAGGGATACGTTGCCGCTTCAGGCGGTTACTGGCTTTCCATGTACGCCGACACAATAGTAGCTGCACCGAATACGATTACAGGATCAATTGGTGTTATCGGTGGATGGCTGTACAATAAAGGATTGAAGGATTCGCTCGGTATGACTACCGATTTTGTAAAAGTAGGTAAGCATGCCGATTTGGGTTTTGGCTTTACATTGCCATTCATCGGACTTGGAATTCCCGACCGCAACCTGACCGAGGATGAACGCTCGAAAGCAGAATTTTTGATAAAAACGATGTATAAGGATTTCGTGAATAAGGTGGCTTTTGGACGAAAGAAAAAATTCGACGACATCGAACCGATTGCTCAGGGGCGCGTGTGGTCGGGTTACGACGGTAAACAAAACGGATTAGTGGATGTATTGGGCGGACTTGAAACCGCGATTCAGATTGCAAAAGAACGTGCAAAGATTTGTCCTACACAGGATGTGAAGATTATTGAATATCCTGAAAAGGGATGGATTGATATGAGCTTTTTACAGCCGAAACTTTTCGGTGTGAGCATCGAAGACGACCCGACTTTAAACTACGTCAAATTCCGTTTGCAGCATAACGGACAACCGATGCCGATGCTGCCGATAGATGAAATGGATTTTGGACAGAAGGAATAAACCCGCAATGTGCGACTCACTTCGCAAGTGAGTCGCACATTTACTCAAACATCTCGTCCTCTATTTTCCACAAATTATATGAGCAACTGTAATGTGCCCTTCCTGTATCCGCTGTGTATTGTTACAGGGAATGTTGATTGTAGTTTTATATTTCTTTCCGAAACAAGTAGGGATTATCGTGAGACTGGATAAAACCAATTTTCTTCAAATATTTCCGGTGCGAGTTGATATTACTCGTCGTTATAAATGTTTTAAACGCGCGTTGTTTGAGTAGTTCGGCTTGCGACGAAAGTGTGAATGATGCGTTTTTAAAGTCACGGTAGTCGGGTATGATATAATCGAGTTTAATTTCAATAATGCCATCATTACCTAAAATTATAAAACCATTGTTTTGCTGTTTTCCGCACAGGTAGAATTTGAAAAAATAATTTATGTAAAATAAAGAGTTATGGAAACGATATCAGAAAATTGGGTGCTGCAATGCGGAAAATATGAAAAAGAATCAGAACTCCGTTAGGAGTTCAATGTCTGTAGAAAGAAAATAAAAAATTATTCCGACCCCAGCGGCCTGCCCGCCGTCCCTCTTTTCGGGACTTTGGTAGGCGGGGGTCGAATGTATTTGAATCATTGAACCAAAGATAATCAACATACCGCTCCTCTGGAGCGGAAGTGATCTCTCTGGATCTTGCGCTACAAACATACAAGTCCTACGGACTCGCTTGCAACACAATTAATTGGTTTTCCCATTTTTCGCAGACAGCAGAAATCATTTTATATTATTCTAAATTAAGAAGTTACTAAAATAGATTTTGATTCTTGGGTGTTGCATTGCGGAAAACAGGAGCTATTCGAACTACTATACTGATGCGAAGTAATTGCTCGAACAACCTATCATAGTTTTATATTTCTTTCCGAAACAAGTAGGGATTATCGTGAGACTGGATAAAGCCAATTTTCTTCAAATATTTCCGGTGCGAGTTGATATTACTCGTCGTTATAAATGTTTTAAACGCGCGTTGTTTGAGTAGTTCGGCTTGCGATGAAAGTGTGAAGGACGCGTTTTTAAAGTCACGGTAGTCGGGTATTATATAATCGAGTTTAATTTCAATAATGCCATCCGGTTTTTCTTCGTATATGAACAATCCGACAGGGACAACATTACGTAAAATGATAAAACCATTGTTTTCCGTTATTGTTGCGGGGTCGAAATCCGGGAAAAACTTTAAAATATCTTTCTTATAATAATTTAGAAAATTTTCGAGGAAGAGTGTTCGCATCTTCAACAAAGGAAGAAGTGTAAAAAAATCTTTCTTACGACTGATTTGAAGGAGAAAAAAAATATTGACTGTAGTGTTAAATGAGTTGAGAAGTATAACCGGCAGCGAGCCAATAACAACGCCGTAAACAGCAAACAGTATGGCGCCGCTCATATTCAGCCACCGCAACTTCCAGATGTTATTCATCAACATGGACGCCGCTATCAGTACGGAGCCGAGATAGCCAACAGTTTCATACCAAATCATAATTGACTAACCAAACAACTCGTCTTCGATTATTCCACAGATGATATGAGCAAGTGTGATATGTCCTTCCTGAATTCGCTGAGTGTCGTTCGAAGGAATGATAATCGGGACATCGACTAAATTTTTAGAAGCTCCTCCGTCTTTACCGAGAAAACCAATTACGGTTAAACCACGTTTCTTGGCTTCGTTTATTGCGCGAATTATGTTCTCGGAATTTCCGCTGGTCGTGATTGCGATAAGAATGTCCCCGTCGTTTCCTAACGCTTCCACTTGTCGTGAGAAAATATTTTCAAAACCAATATCGTTTCCACCGGCAGTTAGCATTGAGGTGTCAGTCGTGAGTGCGATGGCAGGAATAGCGGGACGGTTTGGCTTGCTCATCCTTATTACAAGCTCTGTTGCCATATGTTGTGAATCGGCAGCACTGCCGCCGTTTCCGCAAAGTAGGATTTTCTTTTTGTTATTCAGTGCGTTGAAAATTGCATCCACAGCTTTCAGTATATCGGCTGAGCAAGCTTCGAACATTTTCTTTTTTGTCGCCGCACTTTCGTCGAGCTGGTCTTGTATATATTTTTGTCTGCGTAAAAGTGTTAGTGGTAGGTGTGTCATTTTAGTTCATCATTCGTTATTGGTTATTCGATATTCATTATTCACTGAAGTTACGCAGAATCGACTTTTTGTCATGTTGAGCGAAGCGAAACATCTAAAAATAGCTCGAAATTGAGGTTTAAGATTCTTCACTTCGTTCAGAATGACTGTTCTGCGTAACTTCAGTTATTCATTGAGTTAATACTATTTGGAGTCTAATTAATAGTCAATTGTTATAACTCTACGCTCCATGCTCTACGCTCTAAGCTATCATTGCTTTTATTATATCTACGGTTTTTTCTAAAGCTTCATCAAGCTTGTTTACATCTTTTCCGCCTGCGGTTGCTAAATGCGGTCGCCCGCCGCCTGAGCCGCCTGTAATCTTCGCAACTTCGGAAACGATTTTTCCAGCCTGAAGTTTTTTATTCTTGATTAGATCGTCAGTTACGACGCAAACAAGCGCAACCTTCTCATCGATAACTGTCCCAAGAACACCGACGCCGGATGTTAGTTTTGCACGAAGCGTATCGCCGATGTTTTTCAACTCGTCCATACTGCTTGCTTCAATCTTGCTAAACACGATTTTGAAACCATCAAATTCTACTCCGCCGTCAACCAGCGCATCAATACCCGAGGATGCTTCCTGCACACGATGTTTCGAAAGCTCTTTTTTGAGATCACTAATTTCTTTATTTATCTGTTCAACTGCCAGTTCTCGTTGCTGGAGAAGAGACTCGACTTCATTTACAAAATCGTTGTTTACAGTTTGGATTGAAGTTGGAACGATACCGAGTGGTGGTGGTTTTGAAGGTTCAACTTTTTTGTATTGACTGAGTTCTTTTTCCGAAGATTCTTTTTCTTTAAGTAGTATTTCCAAATTGTCATCAATATTTAAGATTTTATCAATTTGATCTTCGATGTATAGTTTGACTCCTTCACCTGTTACAGCTTCTATGCGACGTATGCCGCTGGCGATGCTTGCCTCAGATATAATTTTAAAGAAACCGATGTCGCTTGTATTTTTGACGTGCGTACCGCCGCAAAGCTCGGCTGAAAAATTATCCGCCATTTTTATAACGCGGACGACGTCTCCATATTTTTCGCCGAAGAACATTTTTATGCCGGGAATTTTCTTTGCTCCCTCGATTGGCATTTCGGTCGATTCGACAGATATTCCTTCTGAGATTTTTTTATTGACGATGTTTTTTATTTCGTGAATTTGTTCTTCCGTTACTTTTTCAAAATGATTGAAGTCGAAACGTAATCTATCGGGTGCGACCAACGAACCATGCTGCTGAACGTGACTGCCAAGCACTCTGCGCAGTGCCTCGTGCAATAAGTGTGTGGCGGTGTGGTTACGCATAATGTTTTGACGGCGATTGTAATCTACTTTCACATGAACAATCTTACCAATATTATCGGTGATATTTCCTTCGAGTATCTCGATTTCATGTATTAATTTTTTATCCTGCTTAATGGATTTGAGAATCCTTGCTCTAAATCCTTTTCCTTCAACAATACCAGTATCGTCAACCTGTCCTCCCGATTCGATATAAAATGGAGTTTCGTTGAATGAAATATATTTATCATCTATAACTTTATCGAGTAGAACATCGGCTTCGTTTTTATCGTATCCGATAAAACTGGAATCGTTAAATTCATTCCCGATATGTGCTATTTGTGTGGAAGACTTAACTGCATCTCTTGCTCGAGATCGTTGTTCATCCATCAACTCCGCGAACCGTCCGGTATCGACTTTTAATCCTCTTTCAGCGGCTATCATTTCGGTAAGGTCAAGTGGAAATCCGAACGTGTCGTAAAGTTTAAACGCATCTTCACCGGGAAATGTTTTCGAGTGTCCTATTTCTTCAATTACGGTTTCGAATATCTCAAGTCCGCGGTCGAGTGTTATGTTGAAACTTTCTTCTTCTCCTTTTATCACACGCTCAATGTGGTTTTGTCGCTCTTTTATTTCGGGATATTGATTGCCCATAGATTGGACAACGGCTTCCACAATTTTATAAATGAATGGCTCGTGCATTTCTAAGCTTCGTCCGAAGCGGGCAGCACGGCGCAGGATACGGCGCATCACGTAACCACGCCCTTCGTTTGAAGGCATTCCACCGTCGGCGATAGAGAATGACAACATACGAACATGGTCTGCGATAACTCGCATCGCAATATCGATCGGGTCATCTAATTTGGATTGATACGGCTTGCCAACGAGCTTTGAGATATGTTTTAGAATCGGTGTAAAAACATCTGTGTCGTAATTTGATTTTTTCCCTTGCAAGACTGCGCATATTCTTTCGAAGCCCATGCCTGTATCAACATGCTTTGCCGGTAGCGGAGTGAGAGTCCCTTTATCGTCTCTGTTATATTGGATGAAAACCAGATTCCAGATTTCCATCACGCGCGGGTCGCCCGCGTTAACGAGATGACCGCAATCGCCTTTTTCACTAAGGTCGATATGAATTTCAGAACACGGTCCGCACGGACCAGTCTCGCCCATTTCCCAGAAATTATCTTTCTTTCCAAAACGTAAAACGTGCGACGGGTTAATGTCGGTAACTTTATTCCAGAGCTCTTCGGCTTCGGAATCAGTTTCAAAAACTGATGCATACAATCTTTTCTTATCAAGTTTCCAAACTTTGGTAAGTAACTCCCAAGCCCACTCAATAGCTTCCTTCTTATAATACCCGCCTGCCGGACGGGCAGGGTCTCCGAACGACCAGTTGCCAAGCATTTCGAAAAGAGTGTGGTGGTAGGTGTCTCTTCCGACTTCTTCAAGGTCGTTATGTTTGCCGCTGACGCGTATGCACTTTTGAGAATTAACAGCACGGGTATAATCACGTTTACCGATTTCCAAAAAAACATCTTTAAACTGATTCATCCCGGCGTTTGTGAATAATAGCGTCGGGTCGTCGTATGGAACTACTGGCGAACTCGGAACAAATTTGTGTCCGCGTTCTTCAAAAAAATTTATAAAATCGTTTCGTATTTCGTTTGAGGTTTTCAAAATTAATTATTCGATTCCATTCTATTTAAAATATTTTCAACATTCAACTACAAACATAAAACCCCTATGGGGTTTATTGCATATCAAAAGATTAGTAAAAAAATGTTTCATCTTTTCTTCTTATCCAATTTTTTCTTTACTTCTTCCCAAGGGATATCTCCTTCGTGTTCAACTTCCTTGATCGCTTGTATATCGTCTAAATCCTCGATAAGCTCAATCAATTTTTCATATCTTTTATATGGAAGTAACACGTGTGTTTTATTTCCTTTTGCATCATATAACACCTGTGCTTCTTTTATTTTTAAATTCATAAGTTTAACCTTCCATCCATTATTCCATTATTCCAATAATCCATTTGTTCATTGATTCAATCATCCTAATATTCCACCTGTGTCATCAATTCGATTTCTTCGAGTATGCCGCTGATTTCAATACATCGCGCCATCTCTCCTGAGTACACAACCGCTTTTCCGTAATTGTGAACTTGATTAGTAAGTGCTTTTGCTTTTTCGAAGTCGCAGCGAACCGCTCGGATAATCTGGTAAATCACTTCATCAAACGAATGCACCTCGTCGTTAAACAAAATTACTTTTGCGGGTGTCTGCGTTTCGACGGCTTCTTCTATTTCTTCTAAAGGTTGTATTTGCATATCTGGTAACAAAATTCTATAAAAAAGTAGTGAAATTTACGGACTTTTGCAATCAAAGAAAATAGTTTTGGAAATTATTACAGTTATCTCTATGTTAATATTGAAAAAAGAAAAGGTAATTTATGAACGAACAGATAGAAGGAGACAATGGACAAGCTGAAGATTTTCAATCATTCGATTTAGAACTTCTATGGGAATGCACGCAATGCGGTTATTCAGTTCATCGTAAAGATGGGTTACCGGAAACTTGTCCGTCATGTAATGCTTCTAAAACAGAATTTACATTGCATAAGGAGGATTGAAAATGCAATCGTTTAGATTAGAAAAGGATTCGTTAGGAGAGAAACATATTCCCGATGAATCATACTATGGAATACAAACGCAGCGCGCACTGGAAAATTTTCATATTAGTAATCTCAAAGCGCATAATGAATTTATTGAGTCATATTTGCTCATAAAAAAAACAGCAGCTATTGCAAACAAAAAATGTAATGTTTTGGATAAAAAGATTGCTGATGCAATTATCTCGGCTTGTGATGAAATTTTATCGGGAAGATTTATCGACCAGTTTGTGGTGGATGTGTACCAAGCCGGTGCGGGCACATCATTTAATATGAATGTAAACGAAGTGATTGCGAATCGAGCTCTCGAATTAACCGGAGAAGAAAAAGGGGACTACTCGTTAATTAACCCAAACGACCATGTGAATATGAGTCAATCTACAAACGATACTTATCCTACAGCAATGAGAATAGCTGTGTTGTTTAAATTACAAAAATTATTACCTACACTTCAGAAACTTCAATCCGAATTGGCAAATAAAGAAAAGGAATTTATTGACGTAATAAAATCAGGTAGAACACATCTACAGGATGCTACGCCGATAAGTTTAGGGCAGGAATTTTCCGGCTATGCTTCCGTTTTAAAGAAACATATTGAAACGATAAACGATTCAAAGAAATATTTGCTCGAGTTGGGATTAGGTGGGACCGCTGTCGGCACTGGACTCAACACGCCGACGGATTATCGAGATGTAGTTATTGAAGAACTGCAAAAGCTGACGGGTATGGAATTCAAAAAAGCAGATAATTATTTTGAAGCAATGCAAAGTATGTTCCCTTTTGTACATTTATCGAATGCACTCGCAAACCTATCGTTGGATTTAATCCGAATAGCTAATGATTTAAGACTTTTAAGCTCAGGTCCAATGACCGGATTAGCTGAAATAAAATTACCGGCTGTTCAACCCGGTTCCTCAATTATGCCGGGGAAAATTAATCCGTCGATTGCCGAGATGTTAAATATGGTTTGCTTTCAGGTAATTGGAAACAACACAACCATTTCGCTGGCAGCTCAAGCCGGGCAGCTCGAATTAAATGTAATGATGCCCGTGATCAACTATAATCTTTTACAAACTATAGAAATCCTTACTAATGCAATTACTGTATTTTCGGAAAAGTGTGTAAAAGGCATCGAAGCGAATAGAGAGCGTTGTAAAAATTATTCTGAAAAAAGTATAAGTGTAGCTACTCTTCTCAGCCCTAAGATTGGTTATCTCAAAACAGCCGAGTTGGTCAAGGAAGCTTTAGAAAAAAATGTAACAGTTAAAAAATTGGTTATTGAAAAAGGAATTATGACAGAAAAGGATTTTGATGCTTTATCAGCTTGAATTTCTTCGAATTTTTGTGCAATTTAAATCCAAATTATGCTATTAATTATACCGGCAATACGAATTAAAGCGGGTAAATGCCTCTTCAGAGTGAAATACGAGGATGGTTCAGTTTGCTCGGACGATCCAGTCGAAATGGCTAAACTTTGGCGCCGCGAAAATGCTAAGTCGCTGCACATTACCGATTTCGATGCTGTGGATGCCGGGCATTTTGTAAACCTCGATGTGGTTCAAAAAATTATCGAGACCGTTGATATCCCAATCGAGTTGGGTGGAGGTATTCAAAGTCTTGTAGATGCTCAACGCGCTTTCGATATCGGTGTTTACAGAATTTTAATCGGTACTTTGTTCCTTGAAAAACCAACAGAAGCTATAAAGATTTTGCAACGGTTCGGTGGTAGCAAAGTGGTAATAGGTCTGTCGGTGGAAAATAACAAAGTTGTTACTAAGGGCTGGGTCAAAAATTGGGACATCACTCTTGTTGAAGCTGCACAGCATGCTAAATTTCTCGGCTTCAACCGCATTGTGTATCGAAATATTTTTACTGACGGAAAAACATCATCTCCGAATTTCGATGCTATCAAAGAGTTCGCAATCGAAACCGGTATGCGTGTAACTGCCTCAGGCGGTATCCGGGGACTAAGCGACCTTCTGAAAATGCAAGAGTTAGTTAAACACGGTGTCGATTCAGTTGTAATCGGGAAAGCTCTTTATGAAAATAAATTTTCCTGCCAAAGCATCTGGCGGGTTTGCGAATCAATGAAATATCCATTCACGGCAAAGGTATAAAAATGTTAATTACTGTAGTCGGACATATTTGCCTCGATGTAATTCATCACGCCGACGGTAGCGAATCGCAAGGTTACGGCGGAATTTTTTATTCGCTCGCCGCTCTTGCAAACATTGCCGATTCAAACACGAAAATTTTTCCCGTGTTCGGTATCGGAAGCAAAGATTATCCACAGTTGATTGAACGGCTAAGTGCCTACAAAAACGTAGATACTTCCGGGATTTTTAAAACCGATGGGCAAACGAATCAGGTTCATCTCTACTATCAGGATAATAATCACCGCATCGAGTGTTCAAAGGACATTGCCAAACCAATTCCTTTTAAAAAAATAAAACCGTATCTTGATACAAATATGATTTTGATAAATATGATTTCGGGTTTTGATATTACACTCGAAACTTTAGATGAAATTAGAATGGCTGTACGAGAAGAAAAGATACCGGTTTTTTTAGATGTCCACAGTTTATCCTTAGGAATTAATGAAGACGGAAAACGGTATCGCCGGTCGATACCCGATTGGCGGCGATGGTTGTTTATGCTGCACACAGTTCAGATGAACGAAGAAGAAACAGCCGGACTTGCAAATGAAAAGCCCGACGAAGAGTATTTGATTAAACAAATAACAGCATTGAATACGAACAACGTAATTATAACACGGGGTTCAAAAGGATGTACACTTTTCAAAGATGAACATAAACACATTGAGCGGTTTGATTTTGCGGGCATCGAAACCGAACGGACATTGGATTCAACCGGTTGCGGCGATGTTTTTGCAGCCGCCTACTGCGCAAAATATATCCGTGCTAAAGACGAAAAGATATCAACGGAATACGCGAATGAGGTTGCTGCTATGAATGCAACTTTTAAATCGTCGAACGAAATTGATCGACTATCGAAATTTAAAATTAATGAAAATAAAAAATAGATGGAGATAATATGAATATTGCTATAATTGGTTATGGTAAGATGGGTAAAGCTATCGAGGAAGTTGCAGTCGAAAAAGGTTCAACTGTTAAAAAAATAATTACAGAAGAAGAAAATTACAATTCGCTTGCACTGACTAAACAAAATCTGAAAAATATTGATGTATGCATCGATTTCACGACGCCCTCAGTGGTTTTCGATAATATTGAAGCTGTTGCAAATGCCGGAAAAAATATTGTGGTTGGAACAACCGGGTGGTTCGATAAACTTGAAGATGTAAAGAAGATTGTGAAGAAGAACAACATCGGTTTACTTTATTCACCGAATTTTTCTTTGGGAATAAACATCTTTTACCGCATAATAAATACTGCATCGAGTATTTTTAATAATTTTGATGAGTATGATATGATGGTTTCGGAAATCCATCATAAACAAAAAGCTGATAGCCCAAGCGGAACTGCGTTAGTGTTAGGACAGATAATAACGCAAAACGTGAAGCGGAAGAAAGAGATGCTGCAAGAAACTGCACACTCGAAAATGAAATCTGATCAATTGCATATAACATCAACTCGTGTTGGTTCTTGCGTCGGTAAGCATACTGTTTTATTCGATTCCGATTTTGATTGTATTGAGTTGACTCATACAGCAAAAAACCGCAGAGGATTCGCTCTCGGTGCGCTGTTAGCAGCCGAATGGCTCAACGGTAAAAAAGGTGTGTTTACTATGAAAGATGTTATGACCTCAATATAAAAATCACAAAGAAAAAATAATGGATTAATTTTATGAAAAGAGAAATATTATTTAAAGGAACAGGAACTGCGTTAGTTACACCCTTCAAAACAAACGGAACGATTGACGAAAAGGCGCTTCGCAATTTAGTCGAGTTCCAAATTAAGAACGGAGTTGAAGCAATAATTCCTACAGGCACTACCGGCGAAAGTGCCACACTGAACGAAGCCGAGCAAATAGATGTAATCCGAATTGTTGCTGATACTGCACGAAAACGAGCAAAAATAGTTGCGGGCGCCGGCTCTAACGATACAAGCAAAGCCATCAAACTTTCCAATTTGGCTTTTCAAGCAGGAGCCGATGCAATCTTATCCGTCGGTCCATATTACAACAAGCCGACTCAAGAAGGATTCTTCCGCCACTACCAAATAATTGCAGAAGAAACAGGTGTACCGATAGTAGTTTATAACGTCCCCGGTAGAACAGGAAGCAACATCGAAGCTGAAACCATTCTTCGGATTGCTGAAAAAATTCCGAACGTGATTGGAGTTAAAGAAGCATCCGGCAATTTCACACAAATTATGGAAATCCTTCGTAACCGTCCGAAAGGTTTTGCAGTCTGGTCGGGCGATGATGCTATCACACTTCCACTTGTTTCCCTGGGTGCCGATGGAGTTATATCCGTGGTCGCAAATGAAGTTCCAAAAATGTTTTCTCAAATGACCCGACTTGCATTAAATGGTAAATTTAACGAAGCGGCAAAGTTACACAACAAACTTTTACCGTTAATGAATTTTAACTTCATTGAATCGAACCCGATTCCTGTAAAATCAGCACTCGCTATGATGGGGAAAATTGAAGAAGCATACCGTCTGCCGCTTGTTCCGTTAAGCGATAAACATCGTCCGAAGTTAGAAAAGATATTGAAAGAATTAAAACTGATATAATAAAATCCGAAATCCGAAATATGCACACTTCTTTACAGGAAAAAATAGAACAACTATTTTCCGAGCCGCTCAATCAACTCAATCGCACAGAAGCTCACATAGTTTTTAAAGAACTTAAAGAGTTATTAAACCGCGGCGAAGTCAGATCGGCTGAACAAGATAGCAGCGGATGGAGAGTGAATACGTGGGTGAAAAAAGGAATACTGCTCGGCTTCCGTATTGGTTTGTTAACTGAATATTCAACCGACGAGTTGTTTCAGTATTTCGATAAACATACAATGAGGTTAAAAAACTTTGAGATACAAGATAACGTGCGTATCGTTCCCGGCGGAAGTGCTGTTCGCGACGGAGCTTATGTGGCAAAGGGTGTAGTAATGATGCCGCCGGCTTACATAAACATCGGCGCTTATGTTGACGAAGGAACGATGATTGATTCGCATGCGTTGGTTGGTTCGTGTGCGCAAATAGGTAAACGGGTTCACGTTAGCGCAGCCGCACAAATTGGCGGCGTTCTTGAGCCGGTAGGTGCGATGCCTGTTATCATTGAGGACGATGTTCTCATTGGTGGTAACTGCGGTATTTACGAAGGGACGATCGTGCAAAAACGTTGCGTAATTGCAACGGGTGTGTTCATCACAGGTTCAACGCCGGTTTATGATGCTGTAAAAAATAAAATTTATAGAAAGACACACCAAGCACCTTTGATAATTCCCGAAAATGCAGTTGTAGTTCCCGGTTCGCGGCCTATTTCAAGCGAGTGGGGAAAAATTAATGGAATTTCGGTTTATACTCCGGTGATTGTAAAATATCGTGACGAAAAAACGGATGCTTCTACAGCTCTTGAAGAAAGTTTAAGATAAGTATGAAACGTATTTTAGTCGTTGGAAGCAACGGACTTTTAGGACAGAAGATAACTACACTTTTCTCTAAAAGTAAACAGTATGATATTTTCAATGTTTCAGTTGAGGAAAAATCTTTTTTAGATGAAAAAGATTTTCCTTATCACCAGTTGGATATTACGAAACGATCTTCGGTATTAAAATTTATCGACTCAGTTCAACCAGATGTAATCATCAATACAGCCGCCGTAACTAATGTGGATTTATGCGAAACTGACAGAGCGCTTGCCTGGAAAGTCAATGTAAGCGGAGTTGAAAACCTTGTTTACGGTGCAAAAATGGTAGGTGCGAAAGTAATTCACTTTTCAAGCGATTATGTTTTCGATGGAAAGAACGGACCTTATTCCGAATCAGAAACACCCAATCCAATTTCATATTACGGCAGGACGAAGTTGGCAAGTGAGAATGTTTTAAAGCTTTCAGGAATTCCTAATGTAATTATCAGAACGATGATACTTTACGGAATTGCGAATCAGGTGAAAGATAATTTCGCACTTTGGCTAGCTAACAATTTGAGCGAGAACAAACAAATTCGCGTTGTGGACGATCAAATTGGTAATCCGACGTTAGTTGACGATTTAGCTTATGCTGTTTTAAAGATCGTTGAATACAATCGTTCAGGACTTTTTCATATTACCGGCGGCGAATTGATCAGCCGGTACGGTTTTGCATTAGCATTAGCGAAAAAATTTAAGTTCAATAAAGATCTGATAACTCCAATAAAAACTTCAATCTTGAAACAACCGGCGTTACGACCTCTGAAATCGGGCTTCGTTATTTTAAAAGCTGAAACCGAGTTGAATCTGAAAATGTCGAACGTTGAAAATGGTTTGACGGTTTTCCAAAATCAATTTTACCATCAACAGAAAAATAAAGAATATCATATAATCTAAAAAGGATAATAGAATTTATGTTAGATATAAAATTCATTCGCGAACATCCACAACTTGTAAAAGAAGGAATCCGCAAGAAAGGGGATGTCGATAGAATAGATGAAATTTTAGAATTGGATGAGAAACGGCGTGCTCTTATTCAAAAAGTTGAAGTTTTAAAAAATCAACGGAATGTTGTTTCCGAACAAATTGCCAAAATGAAAAAAGCCGGAGAAGATGCAACTGCTGCCATTGCCGAGATGAATAAAGTGAAGGACGAAATTAAAACAATGGACGACGATTTGAGGCAGATCGAAGAAAGTTTTAACAAGCTTCTGCTTTCAGTTCCGAATGTTCCGCATCCTTCAGTTCCCGAAGGACATAAACCCGAAGATAACCAAGTTATTTTTTCGTGGGGAAAAGTAAATGAAATTGATTTTGAACCGAAACCGCATTGGGAATTAGCAGAGAAGTTAGGAATAATTGATTTTGAATCGGGCGTAAAAATTACAGGTGCAGGTTTTCCGCTTTATCGCGGCGCCGGTGCAAAGTTGCAGCGTGCTTTAATTAATTTCTTTTTGGACGAAGCTCATAATGCAGGATATGTTGAACTACAACCGCCGTTGATGATCAATACTGCAAGCGCGATCGGAACAGGTCAGCTTCCCGACAAAGAAGATTTGATGTACGTTGTGGATCGAGATGAATTATATTTAGTACCGACTGCCGAGGTTCCTGTAACTAATATTCATCGCGACGAAATTCTTGCAGAGAAAAATTTACCTCTGAAATACTGTGCATACACACCTTGCTTTCGCCGCGAAGCCGGTTCTTACGGAAAAGATGTTCGTGGTTTGAACCGCTTGCACCAATTCGATAAAGTTGAACTTGTAAAATTTGTTCATCCCGGAACTTCTTACAACGAACTCGATGGATTACGCGCAGACGCTGAAAATCTTCTTCAAAAATTAAATCTACCTTATCGCGTCCTCTTAATGTGCACGGGCGATATGGGTTTCACTCAATCTAAAAAGTATGATTTAGAAGTTTGGGCGACCGGACAAAAGCGTTGGTTGGAAGTTTCCTCTATCAGCAACTTCGAATCATTCCAAGCCCGCCGCATCAACGTACGTTTTCGTCCCGATGGCGGCAAGCCGGAATTTGTGCATACATTAAACGGTTCGGCACTCGCACTTCCACGCGTTGTGGCTGCAATTTTAGAAAATTACCAAACTCCCGAAGGGAAAGTCATTATTCCGAAAGTTCTGCACAAATATACAGGATTTGAAATCATCGGATGATTTGCTTCAGAAAGTTTTTATGAAATCGCTGCTTCGGCTTCTCCCATATCTTTTACGATACAAGAAAACACTTCTCATCGGTCTGATTGCAATTGTTGGGAGTAATATTTTTACCGTAATCCAACCCCACTTCATTGGAAAAGCAATTGATGATTTGAAGTACGGAATTGATACGCACACACTCGATTCATTTCAATTGTTAATTTATGCTGCGGCGATTGTCGGATTTACTGTTGTCGCCGGTGTGTTGTCGTTCGCAACACGGCAAACAATTATCGTCGTTTCGCGCCACATTGAATTCGATCTGCGTAACGACTTTCTTAAACATATCCAAAAATTATCTCACTCGTTTTTCCAAAACACTCCAACGGGCGATTTAATGGCGCATGCAACAAACGACATCGGAGCCGTCCGCAATGTAGTCGGTCCCGGCATT
This sequence comes from Bacteroidota bacterium, assembly GCA_030682385.1. Classification (GTDB taxonomy): domain Bacteria; phylum Bacteroidota; class Ignavibacteria; order UBA10030; family BY39; genus JASEGV01. The sequence continues at coordinate 21,390 of JAUXOG010000138.1, read as the reverse complement.
ATGTATCCCTCCGATACTTTCGTTACGTTTGTTATGGTGCTTACAATGATGTTGATAAAAGATTGGCAGTTGACACTTCTTGCTTTAATTCCACTACCTCTCGTTTCGTTGGCTGTTTTCAAGTTGGGAAAATTGATTAACATAAAATTTCAGGAACGGCAGGAACAGTACAGCAAATTAACTACGCGCGCACAGGAAAATTTATCGGGCATCCGAGTTGTGAAAGCTTATGTGCGTGAAGATTACGAAATCGAATTATTCAAAAATTTAAGCTGGGAATATTTAAAGAAAAATTTGGTTCTTGCAAAGTATCAAGCCATAATTTGGCCCACGATGTTTTTGTTAGTTGGTATCTCCCTCGTTATTTCTATTTACTTCGGCGGCATACGGGTGATTGAAGAGAAGATGACTATCGGAACGCTGACAGCTTTCTTTGCTTATCTGATTATGTTGATCTGGCCCATGATTGCGTTCGGATGGGTTATAAATCTTCTGCAGCAGGGCGCGGCATCAATGGGGCGGCTCGGAAAAATTTTTGATACTCAACCCGAAATTAAAGACGACGAAAATACAAATCACTCGGTAGAAAATATTTTCGGGACTATAGAATTTCGAAACGTAACATTCAAACATAAGAGCAGTCCGCAACCGACTCTTAAAAATATCAATCTTAAAGTTGAAAGGGGAATGACGGTTGCAGTCGTGGGTTACACAGGGTCCGGCAAATCAACATTGATAAGTTTGATTTCACGTTTGTATGATGTAACCGGCGGCGAACTGCTGATTGATGGTGTGAATATAAAAGAAATTCCTGTTGAAGTGCTGCGCTCGAATATCGGCTTTGTTCCGCAGGAAACATTTTTATTTTCAGATACGATTTCAAATAATATCTCTTATGGAATTAATGGGGAAGACGGAAGCAAAGTTATTCAAGCTGCCGAGGCGGCGCAACTGACGAAGGATGTAAACGAATTTCCATTGCAGTTCGAAACTTTAATCGGTGAACGGGGAATAACACTTTCGGGGGGACAGAAACAACGCACGAGTATCGCACGTGCTATTATCCGCGATCCGAAAATTTTGATTTTGGACGATGCACTCTCAGCGGTTGATACATACACCGAAGAAGAAATTTTAAAAAGTCTGAAACGGGTGATGCAGAATCGCACAAGCATAATTATCAGCCATCGAATTTCGACTGTGAAAGATGCCGATTTGATTGTAGTGTTGGATAAAGGTACTATCGTCGAGAGAGGCACTCACGAGGAATTAGTCGGGTTTGGTGGTATTTATGCCGATTTGTATGCTAAGCAATTGTTAGAACAAGAGCTGGAGAAGATGTGAGTCTAATTCAAAATTCAAAAATCAAAATTAAAAATGGAGGAATTATGTATCAAGATATTAAAGATAGGACATTTAAATTTGCTCTAAGAATTATCCAGCTATCAAAAATTTTATATAGCACAAAAGAAAATTATATTCTTGGAAATCAGTTATTGCGTGCAGGTACTTCAATCGGCGCTAATGCAGAAGAAGCTGTCGCTGCTTATAGTAGTGATGATTTTATTTATAAATTGAACATATCTCTAAAAGAAGCACGTGAAACACATTATTGGTTAAGGTTGATCAAAGGTTCGAATATTTCTGAACCTGAAAAGCTCGATGGACTTATTGCGGAAGCAGAAGAGATAAAAAAAGTGCTTGGTGCAATCGTCAGTAAATTAAGGAAAAATAAAAAATAAACTAATATGTCGGCACCCTTTTTTACTTTTAACTTTTTAATTTTCAATTGATTTATGCACGAAGAAGAAGTACTCGGCAAAGCATACGATACACGATTGATGAAGAGGCTTTTGAAGTCGCTGAAACCGTACCGCTGGTATGTTGCACTCGGAATTTTCTTGAGTATGATAGTATCAGGAATGGAAGCAGTCCGGCCCTACTTTACTAAAATTGCTGTTGATGTAAACATTGCGAACGGTGATAAACATGGTTTACTTCTAACTGTTCTGTTATTTTTTACTGTGCTGGTTGTGCGTGGGGTAGTTCAATACTTCAGCGCCTATCTTACTCAGTGGATTGGTCAGCGGACTATATTCGATTTGCGTATGCAGATTTTCGAGCACCTGCAGCGGCTCAACATCAAGTTCTTCGACAAAAACCCGATTGGCAGACTGATAACCCGTGTTACAAACGATGTTGAAGTTTTGAACGAAATGTTTTCGTCGGGAGTAGTTATGGTGTTCACCGATGTCTTTACTATCATCGGCATCCTGTACTTTATGTTCCAAATGAACTGGCAGCTTGCATTAATTTCGCTGAGTGTGTTACCACTCTTATTTTATGCAACATTTCTGTTTCGCCGAAAGGCACGCGAAACTTATCGTGATGTCCGTTTGCAGGTTGCCCGCATTAACACGTTTATGCAGGAACATATAACCGGAATGTCGGTAGATCAAATTTTTAACCGCGAAAAAGTTTCCTACAATAAATTTACCGGCATAAATGCATCGCACAGAGATGCAAACATCAAATCAATTTTTTATTATGCTGTTTTCTATCCGAGCGTCGAGTTAATCGGCGCTATTGCTGTCGGTTTAATTATCTGGTATTCAGGTGTCGAAGCTTTAACAGGAACAGTAACAATCGGAACGGTTATGGCTTTTTTCCAATTCAACGAAATGTTCTGGCGTCCGATTCGTGACTTATCCGAAAAATACAACATCATGCAAACCGCAATGGCTTCGTCGGAAAGAATCTTCAAACTTCTTGATGAAAAACCGACAATCGTATCAAAACCAGATGCAATTTCATTAAATTCAATCCGCGGCGAAATTGAATTCAGAAATGTTAGTTTCTCATATAATCATCCTGAAGACGGTTCTGAAAATCAGGATTGGATTTTGAAGAATGTTTCTTTCAAAATTAATCCCGCCGAAACTGTTGCGATCGTCGGACATACTGGCGCCGGAAAATCTACAATCATCAACCTCCTCACACGTTTTTACGATATCCAAAAAGGTAACATTCTGATTGATGGAATGGATATCAGAGACGTCGACCAAAATCAATTGCGGAAGCAAATCGGAGTTGTGCATCAGGATGTGTTTTTATTTTCGGGAGATATAAAATCGAACATCAATTTAGGAAACGAGAAAATAAAAATTGACCGTGTAAAAGCGGCAGCGCGTGTCGTTGGTTTAAATAATTTTATCGATACACTTCCCAACCGCTATAGCGAAGAAGTAAAAGAGCGAGGCGCAACACTTTCTGTCGGACAAAAACAGCTCATCTCATTTGCTCGTGCGCTTGCATTCAATCCTAAAATTTTAATATTGGACGAAGCCACGTCGAGCATTGATACCGAGTCCGAGCAGCTCATTCAAAAAGCTATACAAAAACTTTTAAAAGGAAGAACTTCGATTGTTATCGCTCATCGCTTATCAACAATACAGCGGGCAGACAAAATCATCGTTCTGCATAAAGGAGAAATACGCGAGATGGGCACACATCAGGAACTTCTTTCGATTGGCGGAATATACCACAAGCTTTATCAGTTGCAATATAAAGAACAGGAAATGGCAAGAGATAAAATTCCGACTTCTGAATGAGTGAATTCTCAGCTAGAAATCGGAAGTTTTAACAATATATAGGTTAGATGATAATTAGTGATTATGAGAATGGATTAATAATTTTTATCTCTGTTACACGTTTGAAATCATCAACATCGGCAGTGAGTAATGCAGAGAATGTATCATAAGCAGTAGCCGCTATGATTGCATCGGGTATTTTCAAAGAATATTTACGTCGAATATAAATCGCAATATCTTCGATTCTTTCGTTCAGCGGAACCATGATAAATTGATCTAACATCTCACTGATTATCTTTTCCTCCTTCAACGATAATTTTGTTTTCTTCAAGGAAATTCGTATTGAAATATTTTTTTGCTTTTGGGTTTCCAGCAAAATAGTAGAGAAAAATATTTGTGTCGTAAAGGAATCTCACTCCCATTGATCCCGCAGAGTTCGTTGAATTTTGAGAGGTTTCAAACGTTTGGATCGTAAAAAACCATTCGCTCGCTCGATTTTCTCAATGTCAATTCTTTTACCTTTAATCTCGGAAAGTATAGATGAAGGTGTGGGTAAACTACGTCGGTGCTTGTTATTTCTCTTTTTTTTGGGAACAGTTGTTACAGCCATAAATCGAATCCTTATAATATTTATTCGTTAATAAAATAAGGAAACGAAAATCGACTAACATCCAGCGTTGGCCCGAAGAGGGAAGTGAGTTGCACATACATTTCCCTAACTCCCTGAAAAATCAATAATTTCAAGCCAGTCTTTTTGCTTTTCTATGCAAAATCAGTTAAATTTCAATCGTTCAATTGAAAAGGAAATGCTCACAAAAAACAAAAAAATAGTTGAGGTCGATCTCAAAAAGCAAGAAACGCTGAAACAATCGGGCGAAATTCCCATACATATAGCCATCATTATGGACGGAAACGGCAGATGGGCACAAAAACGGAGCCTGCCTCGAGTTGCCGGACATCGTGAAGGTGTTGAATCTGTTCGCGATATGGTCGAAGTTTGCGGGCAACTTGGTGTGAAGTATCTGACGCTCTATGCCTTCTCTACCGAAAATTGGAAACGCCCGAAAGAAGAAATTTCGATGCTGATGCGTCTTCTTATGAAAGCTCTGCGCGACGAAACCGATAAACTTCACCGCAACAACGTACGCGTGCGAACGATTGGCGATATCTCGAAACTGCCCGTCGAAGTTCAAAACGAACTTTTAGATGCAATCGTAAAAACTCAAAATAACACCGGCTTGAATTTGTTATTAGCATTAAGTTACAGCGGCAGGTGGGATATTATGCAAGCCGTAAAAAAGATTTCGTCCGAAATTAAACGTGGCGCTTTGAATGAAGATTCAATTAATGAAGATTTAGTAACAAAGTACTTATCTACACAAGGTATTCCCGATCCTGATTTGTTAGTGCGGACGAGCGGTGAATTTCGGGTCAGTAATTTTTTGTTATGGCAGTTAGCGTATTCGGAAATTTATATTACCGAGTTGAACTGGCCCGAATTCAGACGCGACGAGCTGTATCGTGCAATTACCGAATACCAAAAACGTGAACGTCGATTTGGATTGACTAGTAACCAAATTAAACAAAAACAGAATAAGTGATTTTCTAATATGCGAAGTCTATTAAAAATATTTTTAGTTTGTATCACAATTTTAGGTCTGGATATTTCACTTTTTGCTCAACGCCAAAAGCCGGAAAAATATTCTATCTTAGGAATATCGGTTGAAGGAAACACCACTGCCGAATCCGGTGCGATCATTGCAAATTCGGGTTTAAAAACCGGAACCGAAATTACTATCCCCGGCGATCACATCCGTCAAGCGATTCAGAAACTTTGGACTTTGCGTATTTTCGAAGACATCCAAATCGCTGTCGAAAGCAGAGTGGGCGATGGAATCTATTTGTTGATTTCTGTTAAAGAATATCCGCGCCTCGAACGGGTTGAGTTTGCAGGCAACGACGAACTCGATGAAGACGATTTGATGAAAAAAGTTACAATTTCAAAAGGACAAATTTTAACTCCTCAGGAAATCCTCAAAATTACAAATAGTTTTAAAAGTTTGTATGCTGAAAAGGGGATGCTGCTTGCTGAAATTTCAACTGATAATATTATTGAAGATTCTACGAAGCCAAATAGAGTAGTGTTGCGTTTCAACATCGATGAAGGTAAAATTGTAAAAGTAGAAGAGATACGTGTCGTTGGTACCGAAGCTTTCAGTGAAAGCAATATAAAAGGTGAGATGGAAGATACAAAGGAAAAAGTTTGGTGGATGTTCTGGCGAACGGCTAAATTTGAAAAAGGCAAATATGAAACCGATAAGGAGAAAGTCATAAAATTCTATCGCAAAAACGGATATTTAGATGCTGAAATTCTTTCCGATTCTATTTGGTACGATGAAACAAAAAAATATATGTCCATCCAGCTGAATATTAACGAAGGCAAGCAGTTTAAAATACGTGATATAACTTGGGAAGGAAATACAATTTATCCTGCATCAGTTTTAACCCAACGACTCGGTTTTTATAAAGGCGACATTTACGATGTTGAACGCTTCGAAAGAAATTTAAGACAGAACGAAGAACAATCCGATGTCGCTTCGTTGTTCCTGGATAACGGTTATCTCACTTTTAATTTAGATAAAGAAGAAACTCGGATAGACCCTGACAGTATCGATATGAGAATACGGGTTTTCGAGCGCAACCAATTTAGAATTGGGAGAGTTGAAATCCGTGGTAATTCGAAGACACAGGAAAAAGTGATTCGCCGCGAACTCTATACACGCCCAGGCGATTTTTTCAGTCGAGGTGCAATAATGCGCAGCGCCCGCCAGTTAGTGCAGTTGAATTATTTCAATCCCGAAAAAATAAAACCCGATTACAGATTGCATGACGAAAAAACGGCTAACGTAATCTACGAAGTTGAAGAAAAATCGAGCGATAACATAAACGCATCGGTCGGTTACAGCGGAGCCTTCGGTGTTACAGGCGCTCTCGGTTTTACGATTAACAACTTTGATATTACTGAACCGATTAGAGGTGGTGCGGGACAAATTCTAAACTTCGAGTGGCAATTTGGCGAAGGTGCCCGTTTCAGAACTTTTTCTCTCGGATTTACTGAGCCGTGGCTCTTCGATACTCCTACAACTTTCGGAGTTAATTTATTCGATACACGGCAAATTTATGTTTACGATTTACGACAGACGGGCGGCTCCGTTCGTTTTGGAAGACGATTTAAATTTCCCGACGATTATTTCAGAGGCGATTGGATAGGACGATTTCAACTGAACGATGTAATTGATGGCGGTGGTTTGTATCAAGAAGGAAAAACAAGTCAGTTCAGTGTTACACAAGTTATTTCCCGTAATAGCACCGACAATCCGATTTTTCCGGCAATCGGTTCGAGCTTTGCGCTTTCAACAGAAATTTCGGGTGGTCCTTTTCTTCCTGGTAATGTCGATTATCACAAATGGATATTCACGGGCGATTGGTACACACCCCTCTTCGGTACAAACCGATTAGTTCTTTTTACAGGAACGAATATCGGAATGTTAGACGGCTTCAAAACAAATTCAAATATACCACCCATCGAATATTTCTTTATGGGAGGTACAGGATTAGGATTTATTGCAACTACTCCGATGCGCGGTTACGACGACCGGACAATCGGTCCTCAGGATGAAAACGAGCAAGTTAGAGGGGGTAAAGCAATGGTAAAATATTCTGCAGAACTTAGATTTTCCGTAACGATGACTCCAATGCCGATTTATCTTTTAGCTTTTGCAGAAGCCGGAAATGTTTACGAAAATCTGAAGACTATGGATTTTCTAAATTTAAAACGAAGTTATGGTTTCGGTGCACGCATTATGATTCAGCCGTTGGGTATGGTCGGGTTCGATTATGGTTATGGTGCCGACGATGTTATGCCGAGAGACGGCAAACCGGATGGATGGAAGTTTCACTTCCAATTCGGAAGAGGATTTTAATGCCATTCCGACAACGTTTTTGTGTTGCGGGATTAGAAACAGTTTAATAAAAAAATAAATTTTAAATAACAAATAGAGGTAAGTGTGAAAAATCAAATTCTTAAAATGCAAAACTTATTAATCGTCTTAATTGCTATCGTTCTTGTGGCGGGCGTTTCGTTTGGTCAGCAAATGAAAATCGGCTACGTGAATTCTGCAAAAATTTTACAGGAATATCCTGAAGCTCAGGAAGCTCAAAAGAAACTCGACAATATGGGCAAAGGGTGGCAGGCAGAATTAGAAAAAATGAGTAAAGACCTTCAAAAGCAATACGAAGATTATCAAAAACAGCAAGGAATGATGCCCGAACAGAAAAAACTTGCCAGACAACAGGAGCTTGTTGAATTGGAACAAAAATTTAATCAGTATCGAACTCAAAAATTCGGGAACGACGGTGAACTCGCTGACGAAACAGAAAAGCTTTTGCAGCCAATTAAAGATAAAGTATTGAAAGTGATACAACAGGTAGCGAAGGATGAAAAAATATCTTTCATCTTCGATCGCAACGAAACTATTATGGTTTTACTTTACGGCGATCCCGCTTTCGATTATACTTATAAAGTTTTAGATAAATTAAAGAGAACAAAATAAGGGCATAAATATGCAACTTCAAAAAGTAATAATAATCGCATTAGTTTTATTAATCGCATCGGTTGCTTTTCCGCAGGCAAAAATCGGCTGGATAAACTCGCGCACTATTATGGACAAACTTCCCGAGGCGCAAGAGGCACAGCGTCAGTTAGATGCTTTAGTAACCGAATGGCAGAACGAATTAGCAAAAATACAGAACGAATGGCAGAAAAAATTTGCCGAATACGATAAGAAAAAACTGATTTTAACCGATCAAATGAAAAGCGATACTGAACGCGAACTGCAAGACCTTGACCGGAAGATATCAGAATACAGGAATCGGAAATTCGGACAGAACGGTGAACTATTCCAAAAACAAAATGAGTTGATGAAGCCGGTTCAGGATAAAATCTACAAAGCTATTCAGGATGTTGCCAAAGATGAAAGCTACGACTATATCATTGATAAGAGCGGCGAAATTTTGTTGATGTACACAAACGATAAATTCGACCTGACACTTACCGTTCTTGAAAAAATAAAAACTTTCAAACGATAGGAATGACTGTAAAAGAATTAGCCCGGTTTGTAAACGGTGAAATTACCGGCGGCGACGAAATCGAAATTAGTCACCTTGCAAAAATTGAAGAAGCCCAACCAGGCGATATCACATTTTTGTCAAATCCTAAATATGCTAAGTATTTATCTTCTACAAAAGCAACCGCCATATTAATTTCAAAAGATATTGAGTATAAGGAATTAGCTTCTCGTCAAAATCCTATTGTCCTTGTTAAAGTCGAAAATCCTTATCTGTCGTTTTTAAAATTAATAGATGTTTTTTATCCCGAACCGCAACCACTTGCAAAAGGTATCCATCCATCAGCAGTAATTGCAGCGACTGCTAAAATCGACGGCGACGCGGCAATCGGAGCTAATGTTGTCGTGGGTGATCGAGCTATAGTTAAAAGTAACACTGCAATTTGGCACAACACTGTAATTGGTGATGATGTTGAAATTGGAAGCGATGTTTTGATTTACCCTAATGTCTCGATTCGTGAAAGATGTAAAATCGGAAATCATGTAATAATACATTCCGGTACCGTAGTTGGAAGCGATGGATTCGGTTTTGCACCGAAGCCGGATGGAACTTATGAAAAAATTCCGCAGCGTGGAAGTGTAGTGATTGAAGATGATGTTGAAATCGGATCGAACTGCAGCATTGACCGCGCAACATTAGGAGAAACACGAATTAAACACGGTTCAAAATTGGATAACCTTGTTCAGGTAGCCCACAATGTTACCATCGGAGAAAATACTGTTATTGCTGCACAAACTGGTATATCGGGCAGCACTAAAATCGGTAACAACTGCATTTTAGCTGGTCAAGTTGGTATTGTGGGTCATATTCAGATATCCAATAGAACGACTATTGCTGCACAGTCCGGGATCTCAAAATCGATCACCCAAGAAGGGAAAACTTATTTCGGTACTCCAGCACTGGAGATTGGCGATATGAGGCGAATAATCGTCTCGCAGCGACAATTACCTGAACTACTAAAAGAATTTGAAACCTTAAAAAAGGAAATTGCAGAATTAAAAAGTCAACGACTTTTAATAGAAAAGGAAAATAAATGATAGCTCATCAACGGACAATAAATAAAAGTATATCTCTCAAAGGTTACGGTTTACACACCGGAGTTGAAACCACACTTACTTTCAAACCTGCCCCCGAAAATTACGGCATCAAATTCAAGCGTGTAGATTTAGGGGGCAATCCCGAAATTCCAGCGTTAGTCGATTTAGTAGTTGATGTTTCCCGCGGAACAACACTCTCGCTCGGTGATGCTAAAGTTCACACAATCGAACATATACTTGCGGCAATAGTTGGACTTCAAATAGATAACATCATTATAGAATTAGATAACATCGAACCACCGATCTGCGACGGAAGCTCACGACCTTTTGTTGATGCGCTGTTGGAAGCCGGACTTCATACACAAAACGCAATGAAAGATTATCTTATAATCGATCAAACAATACATTACCGTGATGAAAAGAATGGGGTCGATATTGTTGCACTGCCAACCGATGATTACCGCGTTACAGTAATGATTGATTATCAAAATCCAGCGTTAGGAAGTCAGCATACAGGTTTGTTCAATCTCGAAAAAGAATTCATCGAAGAATTTTCATCGGCACGAACATTTTGTTTTTTGCACGAAGTAGAGGCGCTTCATTCGCACGGACTGATAAAAGGTGGAAATCTTGATAACGCTATAGTAATTGTAGATAACGAAATGCCGAATGACGAAGTAAAACGGGTTGCACAAAAACTTGGAATCGAAAGTTCAATATTTTTAGGAAAAACCGGTGCGTTGAATAATAAAATGTTACGTTACAAGAACGAGCCGGCACGGCACAAACTTTTAGACGTGATGGGCGATTTGGCTTTAATCGGAGCGCCCTTCAAAGCACAAATTCTTGCCGCACGCCCCGGACATGCGAGCAATATCGAATTTGCAAAACTTGTACGCAAAATGTATCTGCAAAAAAAACTTGTAAAAAAATTTCAGCACGAGAAAAAAGAGGGTGTTGTTTTCGATATTAATGCAATCAAAAAAATTCTCCCACACCGTTATCCGTTCTTGTTGATTGATAAAATTGTAGATTTCAAGTTGGACGAAAAAATAGTTGGAATTAAAAACGTTACAGTTAACGAGCCGTTTTTCGAAGGACACTTTCCCGGTCAACCTGTGATGCCCGGTGTGTTGATTGTTGAAGCAATGGCTCAAACTGGTGGTATCCTGCTGCTGAATGGTGTCGAAAATCCGGGCGATAAACTAGTCTATTTTATGTCGATTAATAATGTTAAGTTTCGTAAACCGGTATTGCCCGGCGATCAATTGGTTCTACAGTTGAAATTAATTAGCAAACGAAGTAAGATGGCTTTCATGGCTGGCGAAGCTTATGTGGATGGGATTTTGGTTGCCGAAGCTGAAATGTCGGCTGCTATAGTTGATAAAATCGATCCTGCAACGGATACTTCTCAAAAAAAATACGATAAACCCAAAGAACAATATAGAGTAAATTAAAAAATGGCAGTTCAAATTGATAAATTAGCATCAGTCCATCTGGAAGCAGTAATCGGCGATGGTGTATCAATCGGACCTTTTACAGTAATCGAGCAAAATGTAATAATCGGTGAAGGAACTCAGATTGCGTCCAATGCTTTATTGGCAAAGGGAACGAGAGTCGGAAAAAACTGCAAAATTTCGCACGGGGCTGTCCTCGGCACCGCACCGCAAGATTTAAAATTCGGTGGCGAGGAAACTACACTCGAAGTTGGTGATAACACTACAATCCGTGAATACGCAACTCTGAATCGCGGAACAAAAGCACACATGCGAACTGTAGTCGGAAGCAATTGTTTCCTGATGGCATATATTCATATCGCCCACGATTGCATAATCGGAAACAATGTAATTCTTGCAAATGCAGTAAATATGGCGGGACATGTGGAAATTGAAGAGAACGTTACGATAGGCGGATTGACTGCGATTCATCAGTTCGTTCGCATCGGTAGAAATGCAATGGTCGGCGGTGGACTGCGGGCGTCGAAAGACATTCCGCCATACATTCTTGCCGGAAACGACCCGATGTCGTTTGAAGGTACAAACATTATCGGATTAAAACGGAAAAACTTTTCGCCCGAAGCAATTGCGAATATCGAAAAAGCTTATCACATTCTTTATTCATCAGGTTTAAATGTTTCGCAAGCAGTTCAGAAAATTAAATCAGAATTACAAACGACAGAAGAAGTAAATAACCTGATTGAATTTATACAAAAAAGTAAACGCGGTATTATTGGAAGACGAAAATGATGTGGCGGTTTATAAATACGGAATTCCGGCGCGGCAAGTTTAATATGGAGTTCGATGAATTTTTAGCGTCGCGGTTGATTGAGGGGACGGGTGTTCCGAGCGTCCGGGTTTACGGTTGGAACCCACCTGCAATTTCTCTCGGTTATAATCAAAATATGGATGATATCGATTTACAAAAATGTGATGACGAGGGAATTGATATAGTCCGCCGTCCGACCGGCGGGCGTGCAATTCTTCACTGGAACGAATTGACTTACAGCGTTGTAATGTACGTTGAAGGCGATTCGGTTGCGGCTGTGTATGAAAAAATCAGCCGGGCGCTTGTAACCGGAATTAATATGTTGGGAATAAAAGTTGAACTGGAAAAATCGCAACCCAATTTTCAAAACCTATATCGTGAACCCGGCTCGGTTCCTTGTTTTTCAAGTTCTGCCCGCTCCGAAATTCAATTTAACGGAAAAAAATTAGTCGGAAGCGCTCAGCGACGTTATGCTCAAACAAACGGAAAAGAAACCGTGCTTCAACACGGCTCAATCTTGTTAGGACCCGAACACAAATGGCTCATCGATTTTTTAGCCGAGAAAGATTTACAAATACTTTCCAAAATGAAAGAAACATTAGATGCTCATACAACCGATCTGAAAACGATATTAAACAGGGAAGTATCGTTCGACGAGGTGGCGGCATTAATTAAGGCGGGTTTCGAAAAAGAATGGGCTATCAAGTTCGCTGAGATAAAATATAACAAAGAACAAACCCTCATATAAAAATTATGATTGCCGAAAAAATAAAACGTATTACAACCAAAGTAATCATCGAGATGAAAGCCCGCAGGGAGAAAATTACTGCGCTTACAGCTTACGATTATATAATTGCAAGCATGCTCGATGAATCGGGTATCGAAGTAATACTTGTAGGCGACTCGCTCGGAAATGTTTTTCAAGGACAAGAGACAACTCTTCCTGTAACTGTAGATGAAATTATTTATCACACAAAAGCAGTTCGTAAAGGTGTAAAGCATTCGCTGCTCGTGGTCGATATGCCTTTTCTTTCCTACCAAATCAGTATCGAGGATGCAGTTAGGAATTGCGGCAGAGTTTTAAAAGAGACTGGTGCCGAAGCGGTAAAGATTGAAGGGGGAAAACCGATGATTGAAACAATTCGCCGCTTGGTTGATATCGGCATTCCTGTAATGGGGCATATTGGCTTAACTCCTCAATCAATACACAAATTCGGAAGTTATGATGTGCGTGGACGTGAAAAAGGAGAAGCCGAAAATATTCTTCGCGATGCAAAAGCTTTGGAAAAAGCCGGAGTGTTTTCGATTGTTCTGGAAAAAATTCCTTCTTCACTCGCTAAAAAAATTACAAAATCGGTTTCAATACCAACGATAGGTATCGGAGCTGGTCCACATTGCGACGGACAGATACTCGTAGTGTATGATATGCTTGGAATGTTCGAGGATTTCCAACCTCGCTTTGCACGCAAATATGCTGAGTTAACAAAAACAATTAAATCGTCTTTTAAAAATTACGTAAAAGATATTAAAGCCGGAAATTTCCCGAATAAAGAGGAAAGCTTTTAACGAAAGAGGTGGATAATGTTAACAAGACTAAGGGTAAAAAATTTTAAAAGATTTGATGATGTGGATATTGAATTGGGAAAAAATGTTGTGTTAATCGGACCTAATAATTCCGGGAAATCAACTGCTTTACAGGCTCTTGCGTTATGGTATATCGGTGTTAGAAAATGGAATGAATTACGAGTCGGTAAATCATCTCCAGAAAGAAGACCGGGTGTAACAATTAATCGAAATGATTTAATATCTATACCAGTTCCGGCAGCGAATCTACTATGGAGAGATTTACACGTTAGAGATGCGGAGATGATTGACGGTAAGCAGCAAACTAAAAATGTAAGAATTGATATTATAGTATCGGGAATAACAAATAGTAAGTCATGGGAATGCGGTTTAGAGTTTGACTACGCAAATCCAGAATCTTTTTATTGTAGGGCATTAAGGTTAGACGATAAGAAACAACCAAGCAGAATGTCTATTCCTCAATCTGCTCCCGAGATACAAATAGCTTTTCTTCCACCAATGTCAGGTTTGGCAGCGAGTGAACCCAAATGGGAACAAGGGAGAATTAATGTCCTATTAGGAGAAGGTCAGACTGCGCAGGTATTGCGTAATTTATGTTTCCAGATTTTCGAAAAACAAAAAACCGAAAACGGGTGGAGCGAACTCAAAGCTCACATTTTGAATTTGTTTGGAGTTACACTATTAGAACCTCAATATATAAAAGAGCGTGGTGAGATAACTATGGCTTATGAGGAATCTTCAGGGGTACAGTTAGATCTGTCAAGTTCCGGACGGGGATTACAACAGACTTTACTATTATTAGCCCATTTATTCGCTAATAAAGGAACAGTTTTACTTCTCGATGAACCGGATGCCCACTTAGAAATTTTACGTCAACGACAGATATATCAGCTATTGACATCTGTGGCGGATAAGCATAACTCGCAAATAATTGCCGCAAGTCATTCTGAAGTAGTTTTGAATGAAGCCGCTGGGCGCGATACTGTAATCGCATTTATTGGAAAACCCCATCTCATTATTGAGCGCGGTAGCCAACTATTAAAAGCTTTGACAGATATCGGTTTTGATCAATATTATCAAGCTGAGTTAAAAGGATGGATTCTTTATGTTGAGGGTCCATCTGACTTGGCTATCCTAAGAGAATTAGCATCAATCCTAAAACATGAATCAGTGAAATATTTAGACGATGTGTTTGTCCACTATGTAGCAACAAATTTGCCTCAAAGAGCTAGAGATCATTTCAATGGTTTGAGAGAAGCAAAACAAAATTTAGTAGGAGTAGCAATCTTTGATAGACTCGATAAAAAATTACAGACAGGTACACCCCTATTTGAAACAATGTGGATGAAAAATGAAATCGAAAATTACTTATGTGATGAAAAAATACTATTATCTTATGCAAGATACGGTGTAGATCGAGATGACCTATTTGGTAGAGCTGAAGCAGACCGGCGAATTCAGGTGATGAAAGAATCCATAAACGAAATTTCTGCAGCTGTTCAAACATTGTATTCTTATAATCCATGGTCGGGTGAAATAAAAGCTTCAGATCAATTCTTAGATCCATTATTTAAGTTATATTTTAAAAAACTTCAATTACCAAATATTATGAATAAATCCAATTATTATGAACTTGCAAAGTTTGCTGATCCAAAAGATATAGCCGATGAAATTAAACAGAAATTGGATATAATTGTTGAAATAGCGAAGAAAGTAAATCTCGTTTAAACCTTAATAATTATGCCAAAAAACAATGTAAAAATTTTAGTTTCCAACGACGACGGCATAGACGCACCCGGTATTTATGCTTTAGTAAATGAGTTAAAAAAAATTGGTAATGTAATAGTAGCTGCACCCGATAAACAGCAAAGCGCTGTCGGTCATGCGATTACAATGAACTATCCACTGCGTGCACATAAGTTTTATAAAAACGGAAAATATTTTGGCTACGCTATCGATGGCACACCCGCCGATGCCGTTAAACTTG
The DNA here is from genome assembly GCA_030682385.1 of Bacteroidota bacterium. GTDB lineage: Bacteria > Bacteroidota > Ignavibacteria > UBA10030 > BY39 > JASEGV01. The sequence goes on along the minus strand of JAUXOG010000138.1, from coordinate 5,740 downwards.
CTGTCTGTTCGTTACTTAAAGAAAAACCCGACTTAATTGTTTCGGGAATAAACCACGGCGCTAATACTGCAATCAGTATTATTTATTCCGGAACAGTATCCGCAGCAACCGAAGGAACGATACTTGGTATTCCTTCGATAGCAGTCTCGCTAACAACTTATGGCAAACCTGATTTTAAGTATGCGGCGAAAGTCGCAGGTAAGGTTGCCGGTATGGTTTTAAAAAAAGGACTTCCATCAGGAACACTTTTGAATGTGAATGTTCCACCAATCCCGGAAAAAGAAATCAAAGGTATCAGAATTACTCGCCAAAGCAGCGCCAAGTGGCACGATTGGTTTGAAGCCCGACGCGACCCGACGAACAAAGAATATTTCTGGCTCACCGGCAGGTTGGTCGATAAGGAAAAACAATCTGATACCGATCTTTATGCTGTCGAAAACAAATGTGTATCAATTACACCAATCCATTACGATTTGACTGATTATAAGATGTTAGAATCAATGCGTAAGTGGAAGCTATAAAATAGATTGATGCTTGTAACATTCATTAAAAAGCATTAAATTTACTCATCAAAAACTGCTCGCCATCAGCGAACTCGCTTTAATCCTGTTCTTCTTCTATCAATAAATTTATCGTTTAATAATCTAAAAGGAAAATATGAGTATTTCTCAAAAAGATGTTTCAAAAATTCTTAATTCTAAAGAATTCCATCAATTAGTTAAAAAAAGAAGAAGCGTTTCAATTTTATTCACAGTTCTTATGTTAACTGCTTATTTTGGATTTATCTTGTTAATTGCCTTTAACAAACCTTTTATCAGCACTCAAATAGGTGAGCATATCACGTTAGGTTTACCTTTGGGAATAGGTTTGATTGTGTTTGCCTGGGTTCTTACCGGACTTTATATCTTGTGGGCAAATAATAAGTATGATAAAAGTGTCCGCGATATAAAAAATCAAATCACAAAATAAAATTAATATAGGAGAAATAGAGTTGGAAAATTTTCAAAGTTTATTGGGAGAACCCCATCTTACATCGATAATAATATTTTTTATATTCATTGCGATAACTTTATATATAACTTATTGGGCAGCAAAAAAAACAAAAACTACATCTGAATTTTATGCAGCCGATAGAAGCATTTCGGGTTTTAAAAATGGTTTAGCTTTAGCAGGCGATTATATGAGCGCCGCCTCATTCCTCGGTATAGCCGGAATGGTTGCTCTAAAAGGTTACGACGGTTTAATTTATTCAATCGGGTTTTTAGTCGGTTGGCCCCTTGTGATGTTCCTGGTTGCTGAACCGCTTCGAAATTTAGGAAAATTCACCTTCGTCGATGTAGTCGCTTTCAGATTAAAACAAAGACCCGTACGAATAGCTGCATCGATCGGTTCATTAACAACAATAATTTTTTATCTCATTGCTCAAATGGTCGGAGCCGGTGCTTTGATTCAAATTTTATTCGGACTTCCATACGAAATTGCTGTAGTCATAGTAGGTTTGGTTATGATTGCGTATGTTTTATTCGGTGGGATGTTGGCAACAACTTGGGTTCAGATTATTAAAGCAGTTCTTTTAGTAGGTGGTGCAACATTTTTGGTAATCTTGACATTAGCACAATTTGGATTTAATCCGATTGAATTATTTAAACAGGCGACTGCAAAATATGGCGACGCAGTTCTCTCTCCCGGTGGTTTTATCACAAATCCATGGGATGCCATTTCATTGGGATTAGCTTTGATATTAGGAACAGCCGGCTTGCCTCATATCTTAATGCGTTTCTTTACTGTTCCCGATGCCAAGCAGGCACGGAAATCTGTTTTCGTGGCTACCGGATTAATCGGATACTTTTATATCCTCACTTTTATAATTGGTTTCGGAGCTATGGTTTTGGTGGGACAAGATGTTGTTAGTTCTTATGATAAAGGTGGAAACATGGCAGCTCTTCTGCTATCAGAAGCAGTGGGTGGTGAGATATTCTACGGATTTATCGCGGCTGTTGCTTTTGCTACTATACTTGCAGTTGTAGCCGGACTTACACTTTCGGGGGCTTCAACACTTTCGCATGATCTTTATGTAAATGTTATTAAGAAAGGAAAAACCGATGCAGCCGGCGAAGTCCATGTTGCCCGCATATCTACAATTGTATTAGGTTTGACTGCAATTTTAGTCGGGTTAATTTTTAAAGGTCAGAATGTTGCCTTCACTGTCGGTTTAGCCTTCTCGATTGCGGCGAGTGCAAATTTCCCATCGCTGATTATGTCGATTATGTGGAAACGCTTCAACACAAAAGGAGCTGTAGCCAGCATCGTAACCGGTGCAAGTTTAGCTTTTATATTAATATTACTAAGTCCTACTGTGTGGGTTGACATTTTGAAAAACGAGCAGGCAATATTTCCGTTAAAAAATCCAGCTCTATTCTCGATGCCTGCCGCTTTCTTAATCGGAATAATAGTTTCGCTCTTTACTAAGGAGCCAGAAGCTTTACAAAAATTTGAAGACGAGAAGTTAAGAACTTATCTTGGTGTAGGTGCAGAATAAATGAAAAAGATATTTTTTTGTTTGATGTTTTATTCGGCAGCTTTGTTTTCTCAACAAAATGCTGAGCCGAAATTTGGTATTAATTTTTCAGGATTTGTTAAAACCGATATTTTTTATGACACACGCCAGACTATAAATTTGCGCGAGGGGCATTTTGCTCTTTATCCTGCGGATGAATTGCTAGATAAAACAGGCGCCGATATTAATGCAAAATCGAATTATAATATTCTATCCATTCAAACCCGGCTTCTCGGGAAAATATCAGCCCCCGATGCTTTCGATGCAAAAACTTCCGGCTTAATTGAAGGAGAATTTTTTGGAACATCTGAGGGTGATGCCAACGGATTTCGTCTTCGTCATGCGTATGTAAAATTAGATTGGGAAAAACTTTCGCTGCTCGTCGGACAAACCTGGCATCCGATGTTTGTTACCGAATTTTTTCCCGGAGTAGTTTCGTTTAATACGGGAGTTCCGTTTCAACCATTTTCACGGAACCCTCAAGTTCGCTTAATTTTTAACTTTGGAAGCTTTAATATCCAGGGTGTTGCACTTGCTCAACGCGATTTTCAAAGCTTTGGTCCAAGTCCAACCGATGGAGCTGTAATACAAAGCTCATCATTTTTAAGAAATACCGCATCGCCCAATTTGAATCTGCAAACATTTTATAAATTTAATGAAAATATTGCAGGCGTCGGTGTTGATTATAAAAAACTAACGCCACGCCTTTCAACTTCCAAAAAAATTAAAACTAACGAAACCATAGCCAGTAGGGCAATTAATGCTTTCGCAAAGGTGAGTAATTCGGGTTTTACCTTTAAAACAAATGCCGTGTATGGAGAAAATTTGGCAGATTTGATGATGTTGGGCGGATATGCGGCTGTCCGGAATGATACCGTTACTGATTTACAACAATATACCAACCTCTCAAGCTATTCGGTGTGGGGCGAATTAACTTACGGAAAAGAAATTGAATTCGGTTTGTTTGCCGGACTGACTAAAAATCTTGGAGCGACTGAAAATATAACTAACAGTGTTTATGGGCGTGGTACAAATATCGATAAAGTTGTTAGAATTTCGCCGCGTATTCAATGGACATCGGGTAAAACAAAAATTTCAACTGAGTTAGAATATACTACCGCAGCTTACGGAAAAATTACTCACGACAAAAAAGCCATCATCGAAAACACACACTCGGTTACAAATATAAGAATATTACTGGCGGCATTTTATTATTTTTAGAGGGATTATTGTGTAACAATCATTAGTTTATTATATTTGACTCAAATCTATGGGTAAATTAAATAAAATCCAGATCGAAAATTTTAAATCGATACGCAAGCTTGAATTACGTTTGAATGATTTAAATGTCTTTATTGGTGCTAATGGAGTTGGAAAATCTAATTTCATCGGCATATTTAAATTTCTTAATAAGGTTATTAACAAGCAATTACAACTCTATACCGGAGAATCGGGTGGAGCAGATAGTATATTGTATTTTGGGCGAAAAACATCTGAGCGTCTATCAATCAAATTGTCGTTTGCCGATGAAGTGAATGGATATGAATGTATCTTGGTTCCAACTGCTGAAGATAGATTCGTTTTTCAAGAAGAGACAACATGGTTCCATGATAAAAACAATTATACCTCACCTTATAGAGAACCTCTTGGAACTGGACACGCCGAGTCAAATTTATTGCAATCTCCAAAAGCAGGAAAAGGAGTGCCAAAATATGTAGCAGACCATTTACTGAGTTGGAAACTTTATCATTTCCACGATACAAGTGATTCTGCGCGAGTTAAACAAACAGGCGAGATTAGTGATAATAAAATGCTTCATACCGACGCCGGAAATTTAGCGTCTTTTCTATATAGATTACAAAATCAGTATCCGCAGCATTTTAAAAATATTGAGCAAACTGTGAAAATGGTTGCACCATTTTTTGAGGCTTTTCAGCTTGAACCGTCAAGTCTAAATCCAAATAAGATTCAGTTAGAATGGAAAGAAAAGGGAGGAGACAAGTATTTTAATGCTTCTGCTTTATCAGATGGAACGTTACGATTTATGTGCCTTGTTACTCTGTTATTACAACCCAAGCTTCCTTCAATTGTGTTGATGGATGAACCTGAACTTGGTTTACATCCGTATGCCATATCATTATTGGCAGATCTGCTAAGGAGTGCTGCAAAAAAATGTCAGGTTATGGTTGCTACGCAATCTGTAACGCTTGTTAACCAATTTGAACCGTCTAACATTTGTGTTGTTGATAGGGCAGATAAACAAAGTGTGTTCAAACATCTTGCTGACGAGGAGATGAAGGATTGGCTTGATGAATATGGCGTAGGGGATCTCTGGGAGAAAAATGTTTTTGGTGGAAGACCTTAATGAGGAGAGTACTAATACTAGTGTTGTGTTAGCCATGAATTGACGGATATAATCTTTTAAGTTTCACCCTTGCATCTTTGGTTGCAAACTGCCAGTTTATTTTGGAGTTTTTATTATTTCTATTTGATTGCCACGCCTCAACTTCTTCTTTGATTTTTTCCATTGTTGAGATATGCCTGTTTAAGCATTGTCCGTTTAATACATGTAATTCTATCTCTGCCATATTGAGCCAACTGCCATGCTTTGGTGTATAAACAAATTCAAATCTATCCCATAATTTTTTTGCTTCTTCAGGTTCAAATGTTTCATAAAAGGCAGACGCTGCATGTGTTGTAAAATTGTCCATGACCAATGTTATTTTTTTTGCCTCGGAATATTGCTCATCAGCAATTCTTTTGACAAATACTGCCCAGTCTTTTTTGGTTTTAAATTCTGTAACCTCCGCAAAACGCTTTCCCCGCAATGGTTCATTTGCCATAAATATATTCACCACTCCGTTTCGTACATATTCATAATCCACTCTGGCTTCCTGTCCCGGCTTCATCGCTATTGATGAGCGTCCTTCTTCTATCAATTGTTTAGGAGATTCATCCATACACACTACCGGATAATCAGAATTGTAAGGTCTTTTATACACATCTAATAACCGTTCCATATTTGCGACAAATTCGCTGTTCTTTTCGGGCGGAATTACCCAGCCTTTTACTTTCCAAGGTTTATGTTCGTTTTTTTTAGAACACTTCTAACCGTTACGTGTGAAATACTTTCTACATATTTTAGTTCTACCATCTTGTCTGCTAATAAGCGCAGAGACCATT